>JABDHA010000154.1:502-6337 GCA_013285705.1 Acidobacteriota bacterium | reverse complement strand
ATCGCGTATTATTCCCGGCAGGACCCGTTCGACAGTTCCACGTCCACTGCCGCGACACTCTCGATCAACGCGGATGCTCCGGACGTGCAGCTCACTGCATCTGCAAGTACCCTGCAGGTGTCTTACGGTGCAACTTCTTCCGCGATCAACTTGCAGGTGGCCTCTCTCTCTGGAATGGCTGGGACGGTATCGTTCGCCTGCTCTGGCTTGCCGATTGGTATGAACTGTCAGTTCAGCCCTTCACAGGCCACATTGACCGATGGTAGTAGCGCCACCACTTCTATGACGATCTCTTCTACCAATCCAAAAACTGCCGGACTGGGTGCCTGGAAAGGTCTGATTGAGGCGGCAGAGAAAATATTTGCCCGCGATGGTTTTCAGGCAGCCAAACTCGAAGAGATTGCCTCCGAGGCTGGATATACCCGTGGAGCCTTGTACGCCAATTTCGAAGGCAAAGAAGAGCTCTTTATCGCTCTGATCGGTCATGAAACCGAGAGAAGAATGGCGGCAGCGCAACGTGTCGTAAGCAATTTGACGTCACAGTCGTCATCGCAAACAGCAAGATATCAGGCCTTAAAGGCCTGCTATCTGCGATCGATGACTAATCAAACCTGGAACGTTCTTTTTATCGAATTCAAACTCTTCGTTTTACGCCACCCGGACTTGAAGGCACAAGTGACCGAAATGCAGACCAAAGCCTTTGCGACGGTGGCCAAAACATTGGAGCAGATTTTTGCCTGCAGCGACTCAAAACCCCCTGTTTCTCCGCTCGCAGCCGGCATGGCGCTCGGCGCTCTTGCTAATACCCTGGGCATCGATTTGATGATTGGCGACGCTCTTTCCGAAAAAGAGAAGGAAAAGCTCTTGAACCTCTTCTATGACGCCCTAACCGGCAATTCTATGCACCGCGGCGATTAAGTATCCGGTGTCGCCGCTAGTGGACCTTCAATTAGGATGAGGACAGGCATATTGGGTGCCAACCCACAGATGAGCGAAGCCACACCGAAAGCGATGATAGCTGCAACGAAGATGCGCTTACGTCCATAACGGTCAGCAAGCACACCTGTGGCCATCATTACGGTCGAAGCCGCGATGGTGTACGCGTTTATCGTCCACTGAAGCTGGCGGAAATCCGCTCTCAGGACTTTCTCCAGCGTCGACAAAATGATAGGTACGCTTGATATTTCAAGACCAACCATCGACGAAGAAAGACAGACCGCTGTCAAAACGAGGATGCTTTGACCAGACAAGGTACTTCTCATGGCACTTCCTTTCGAGAGTCAGATATCACACCAACAAATTTCTAAACGGAGGCCATTCGTAGATGTTCGGTAGCGTAGGCGCTCCAGGGACGCCAGGCAGGAGGCCCCGTTATGTTTAGCGACAGCCTGGAATTCCAGTCTCCTGGTGTACGTAGACCGGGCCGCTTCGCGATGAGCGGGGCAAGTTCAGGATCGCTGGAAAGATGGCTGCCAGTCGTAGAGATATCCGCATCGAGATCGAACACGCGCTTGACGCGAGTCACAATCGTAGAGAGTGCTTGCACCTCGGGGAATCGAATGGTAACAGCCACACCATTCCTTTCCGGAAGATGAGCCACGGCAACGTGCCCCGGTTTTCCGTTAAGTACGAATTGGCGATGCCATATGCCGTTTTCGACATACTCCAAGGATTTATTGGCACGTGTGCCGAGTGCATCAAGCATTCCCGGCTAATCGTAGGGTGGGCGATACGACAACCGTAACGTGACGAGATCTTTGACATAAGTGTCGGAATTGGTCCTACGCCGTAACTCACTCGGGGGTTGGCCAAACATGTCACGAAAGACCTCGTTGAAGCGCCGCACACTACCGAAACCCGCTGCAATCGCTATCTTGGTCATAGGCAGCTGGGTGTCGTGAAGTAGATGCTTGGCGAAGAGAACGCGACGCGTCTGAGCGACGGCAATCGGTGAAGCGCCAAGATGTTGTTGGAACAGCCGCCTCAGATGTCGATCGCCAACCCCTAGGCGCAATGCCAAATCTTCGACACTACTCTTGCTCTCATCCAGTGCTCCACCCGCGATCAAATTTAGAGCGCGGCCAACAGTATTGAACGTACCTCGCCACGAGGCTACGTCCGGTACAGTTTCCGGCCTGCAACGAAGGCATGGCCGAAAACCTGCTTCCTGTGCCGCAGGTGCTGATGCGAAGAATCGGCAGTTCTCGAACTTCGGCGTACGGGTCCGGCAAACGGGCCGGCAATAGATACCAGTCGATGTAACCCCTATGAAGATGTGTCCATCGAAACGCGCATCGTGAGTCTGGAAGGCGCGGTAATAGGATTCGCGTTCAAGTAATGTTCCCAGCATTTCTATGCTGTTCAGTCTCTCATTGCTCTTCCTGGCTTACTCGCGGTTTGCGGACATCATCAACGCTTTTCTCTTCCATCGAGGGCATGAACGTTTCTATCCTGACAAGGATCACATAGCTATATCTGTGAGATAAGAGAGGGTCATGATTCTTGAAGGCAGGACACTGGCTGGCAAATCCCTGTTCGTGGATGAAGCAATGCGGCAGCGGTTTGAATTCATCATTGAAATCGACAAGTTGAAGAGCATCGTCAGGCGGACGGTTCTCATCGACCGTACTCGGCAAGAGAACGATGCTGAACACACGTGGGAGATGGCCACCATGGCGATAGTCTTGCAGGAGTATGCAGAGCCGGGAACGGACTTACTAGCGACGATCAGGATGCTCCTGATTCACGATCTCGTTGAGATTGATGCCGGCGATACATACGTCTACGACCAACTCGGAACGAGTGATCAAGCAGATCGAGAGCGAGCTGCGGCGCGACGTGTGTTTGGGTTGCTTCCAGAACCTCTGGCGACAGACTTATACCAAGCTTGGGAGGAATTTGAGGCTCGAGTCACTCCGGAAGCACGTTTCGCTCGCGCAATAGACCGGTTGCAGCCACTTCTTCACAACTACTACACAAGCGGCCTAAGTTGGACGCAACATGGGATTTCGGCTGCCGAGGTTCGACGCGTCATGTCGGTGATTGCCGAAGCATCAAGCCCTCTTGGAGAACTCGCTACCGCAATCATTGATGATTCCGTAGATAGAGGTTTCCTTCCCGAAACAGTCGGCTAACGCACGACTCGGAAGACTCAGTTCAACACGGAAGCGAATACGGGACGAGCATTTCCCGAGAAAAGCGGAACGAAGCCTACACCGATTGATTGATTTGCTAGACTTGAACTAGCCCAAAAGAGCATTGGCGGGTTGGTAGTCCTGCCCTCGCTGGCACAGCGAGAATTCGTTGTCCGGTTTGCATCGGCGACAACCCATGGCGAAGGCGAGTGGTGTATCTACCACTCAGCAATCGCGTGGACTCTTAGGGACGCGCGAATCCATACAAGGGGAATTCGCATGAACACTCTCAATCACCTGAATCTGAGCACATCCGATGTTGCCGCCCTGGCGAACTTCTTTCATCGGGTTTTTGATTTTCGCAAGGTCGATGAACGTGGAGCGGGCAATTTTGCCATCATGACTTCCGAAAACGGCTTCGTCCTGACCCTCATGAGCAATAAGACCTTACGGGAACAAGGGTATCCGGGTGCCTTCCACGTGGGGTTTCTGCAACCGGATCGGACTGCTGTGCAGGACCTGCATGCCCGGACACAAGCCATAGGTCTGTCGGTAGCTTCGCCGGAGTTGATGCGCGGAAACACCTTTGGCTTCTACGTGCAAGCGCCGGGCGGTGTCTTGGTCGAAGTGAGTTCTTCCGCGTGACACCATAACCAAATGCGATCCTGAACTGAGTTTCGTAACTACCTCGAACAGGCCCGCTGAGACTCTCCCTCGCCTGTCAAAGCTTTTCTTTTCCCCTTTAGGGGGTGTCTAGAGTAAGCGTCCGGTCCCACCATGTTGACAGGAAATAGGGTTTGGAACTCAGGCTGTTATTGTCGGTCTGCCAAGAATTGCGTGACAGGCGCATAGGAAGGGCGCACCTTCAGCCTAAGAGAAACGCGATGATGTTTCCTGACTTCGTCTTTCGCAGGATGAATTGGAACTCGCCTTCACCTAGGTTCGTCTGCTTGCTAAAGTCAGGGACGGCGATCTCGAACTGTCCCTTCTCATCAGGAACGACAGTTGCAATACCGATGGCTGTGACTGGGCCATCCATGATGCCGAAGAACTGGTGGCCCCACATTGCGAGATAGCTAACCGCTACTTCGGTCGGCTGCTGTTCTTGGGTAATGGAAACAGGTGAGATCTGCCCGTGCAACGAAATAGGAGCGCAGCCAGGATTATCTCCCTGGCTGCGCACTCTCTGGTTCAGTTGACTCTCAAGTTTTGCAGCTTATGGCTCGTTCGCCTCACGAGCCCTCGTTACTGGACGTTGACGATCAGCGGAGTGCTTCTGGTGAATGTTCCGCATGTCGCAAATCGCCGCAGTGGTCAATATTGCTCAGTCACGGATGAGGTTGCGCGGGTATTTTTACCTGTAACGTTCTGACATAGCAGAGCCGATCCCTCGGGGGAGGAGCGGCTCGGGAGACGGTAGAAGTCGATGGGGATCGAACTGCCGTCTCCTTTCAAGGGCTATACCTATTTCCTTTTCCTACGGTAGAACCTTTTCGAACAGGATTCGCACATCCACGGGTATATGCCAATATAGCGAAAGACCGTTTCCAGCATCCCTCTGCTGGATCGCCTGTAAACCGTTCCCCCGCATATTCTGCAAATATTCTGGCCCATATTGCATTCTATCCAGTAGAGACAATTCGAGTGTTCGCCAGGGCTGCAAAGAAGATGTCAGAAAAGAGCGAGCAAATATTGAACGCATGAAACACAACGACCCAATGAATAAGTTCCGAAACGCAGGCACTTAACGTCCAATATCGCAGCCGACCCCTCTTAGGGGGAGGAGCGGCTCGGGAGATGGCAGTTCGACTCCCCTTAAGTTCTGCCGTCTCCTAGGGCGAGCATTGACGCCTGGAACTCAACGAACCCATCACGTTATCGAGCGAGATTCAATTCTGCAAAGTGGGCAACAGACTTGCTCTCGTGTTCCTGAACGCGTCGCGTGATGCAGTGAGCATGGTCTACAGCGAATCCATGACGGATGCCCAGACGCGTGTAGAAATAGGCGCTCTCTGCGTTGCACTGGCATATTGCCACCTGTGCAGATTGCAATGAGAACTAGCAAAAAATCGGCCCAGCGAGTACCGCGCCGGCTTTGAAAGATGAATGGTGATGGTTGCCCATCACTGTGTGACTGACGGCAGTACACGAGTCTCTATCCACAACCTCGCATTACATTGGTAATGGAACCTCTAGTAAGTCACCCTTTGCATAGGACGCTGTGGTGTACGGTATTGCGTACCCTGGAAGTAACAGAGTGGTAGAGGAGACGACATGTCAGAGTATTTACTGTATGTAGTACCTAGGAACTTTAGTGGCGATGATGTGATGGTGGATATCACTGCCAATATGGAATTAGAGGGATCTTATTTCGCTGGCCGCCTAAACGGTGTGAAATGGTCTGAAGCAAAACAAAAGCTCAAAGGCTTGCACTTAAAACCCACAGATAAACTTGACTTCGTGGACATCTCGCTTAGAGCTGGTGTTCACGCTCAATTCACCGCTTACTGTAGTTCGGAAGAACTTCGAAACGCGGGATTTTGAAACGACAGATTGAGCAGCAGTTCCTGTCGATCACGCAAGCGCTCCGAACTGGCTCACCTTTGTTCGCGGCGAGTGTACACGGCTTCTGAAAATTTGACGGGAACTCGATGGCGTTTTGACGACAGTTGGTAAAGGACAATCGTAGCGTGTTGCAAGG
>JABDHA010000154.1:0-492 GCA_013285705.1 Acidobacteriota bacterium | reverse complement strand
ATGCTTCGTATGTTTGTCCTTGCAGCTGTTGCGACGAGCGCGACTGCCGCTTTTGCATTTGATAAGGTGACAGTCAACGTCCCTTTCCAATTTGAAGCTCGCGGGCAGATATTTCCGGCGGGTGCGTATGAGGTGGGACGGATTCCGACCCAGGACACGCTGACGCTTTATAGTAAAACCAACACGAAGGTCTCCTTTATGTGGGTAGCTTTTCCCGCAGAATTTGGACCGAAGATGTCCATACTTTCGTTGAAGTTCGAAGACGAAGGCGATGGCACGCGCGCGTTGCGCAGCATTCGACTGGCTGGGTGGACCACACCCGTGCTGGATGTACGTGAAAGACATGCCGCTCAACGCAATGTGTCCATTACAGGCGGCCGGTAGTAGAACCTCGCGGATCGAAACAGGCTCATTCGGATTCGCTGCGTTTGATGCGAGGGCTAAGGCCCTCGCATGTCCGTTGAGGCATTCCCGGATGATCACTCTACGCAG
>JABDHA010000153.1 GCA_013285705.1 Acidobacteriota bacterium | reverse complement strand
GCACATCGCGGCGAATCATCTCGTAGATCAGCGTAACTAGAACACGCGCTCCACTCGCTCCAATCGGATGCCCAATGGCAACCGCGCCGCCGTTCACGTTCACCTTCTCAAACGGAATGCCAAGCTCGCGTGTCACCGCAATAGCCTGCACGGCAAACGCTTCGTTCAGCTCGAACAGGTCAACACTCTCCGCCGTCCATCCGGCTTTGGCCAGGACTTTCTGTATGCCCGTAACCGGCGCCATCATCACCCATGCAGGATCGACGCCGCTGGTTGCCTGCGCACGGATACGCACCATCGGTTCGAGCCCGAGCGATTTCGCCTTCGCAGCCGACATCACCACAAGAGCCGCAGCAGCATCGTTCACCCCTGGAGCATTCCCCGCCGTCACCGTTCCATCCTTCTTGAACGCAGGCTTCAGCGCGCGCAGCGCATCGACATTTGCGTCCTCCCGAATCGACTCGTCCCGTTCAAACAAGATCGGAGCCTGCCCTTTTTTCTTCGCGGGAATCTCAACCGGAACAACCTGCGACTTGAACCGGCACTCCCTCCACGCCTCCGTCGCCTTGCGATGTGACTGCACGGAATATTCATCCTGCTCTTCGCGCGTAATCTTGTACTTCTCTGCGACGTTCTCCGCCGTCTGCCCCATATGGTAGTTGTTGAAGGAATCCCACAGCCCGTCGTTCACCATCGAATCGACCGCCGTCGCATTGCCCATGCGGAAACCGCTGCGCGCCTGCGGAAGCAGATACGGAGCGTTCGTCATCGACTCCATGCCGCCCGCCACCACGATCTCCGAGTTCCCTGTCTGAATTGCCTGCGCTGCAAGTGCAACCGCCTTCAATCCCGATCCGCATACTTTGTTGATCGTCATCGCACCGACGGAAGGCGACAGTCCTCCGTTGAGAGCGGCCTGTCGCGCTGGATTCTGCCCCAGCCCAGCGGAAACAACATTGCCCATAATGCACTCGTCTACCATCGCGCGATCGAGATTCGCACGCGATACCGCTTCACGCACCGCGATAGCGCCGAGCTGCGTAGCAGAAAGATCGGACAATGCACCCTGAAATTTGCCGACAGGCGTGCGTACACCGGAAACAATCACGATTTCTTCCATAGCAAAAAACTCCGTTTCTTCGTTAGACGGTAAACAGATGAAGATATCAAGCCGGAGATGCAAGAATCAATGGAGAGCCTCAACCCATGCCTGAACGAAACGATGCAGAAGATAGAGAGCAAACAACTTTGCCATCCGATGTAAATTGCGAGCCAGCCTCTCACGCAGCGATTGCACCCTGGTGGCATACCGCGCTTCTCATCGCGCCTCTTTTGGGGTTCTCGTTTCTCGGCAGCCTTAAACCCGCGCATCACACGCTCAGCGAGCATCACGTAACGCAATATCTGGCCACGCTCGCGTGGGAGTGGATTCTGGCAGCGCTCGTCGTCTGGGGCATTCGCATGCGCGGCGTTCCTCTGCGTCAGCTTCTCGGCAAGCGTCGCCCGGCATGGCGCGACTGGCAAGATGATTTCATTCTCGCCGCCGTATTTTGGATCGCGGCAGCGATTCTGCTCACAGCCATCGGTGTCATGCTGCATCTCGCACATTTCTCCACGCCGCAAAAAACTCTCGCGCAGCTCGCGCCGCAAAATGCGCTGGAGCTTCTCTTGTGGGTGTTGCTCAGCATTTCCGCGGGCATCTGCGAAGAGCTCACCTTTCGCGGCTATCTTCTCCAGCAGTTTTCTCGCGCGGGCAAACGTCTCTGGATCGGAGTGCTCGCATCCTCGCTCCTCTTCGGCGTCGCGCATGGATATGAAGGTGCCAGCGGCATCATTGCGATCACCGTCTATGGCGCGATGTTCTGTTTGCTTACGATCAAGCGCGACAGTCTGCGACCAGGCATGATGGCGCATGCATGGCACGATATTTTCTCTGGAATCGCGCTTATGTTACTCAAACACGCGCACGCGTTTTAAGTTTTTCCGATCATTTCTGTCACGCCTCTGACTCTTAACGAGACAAACTATTCGCAAGTTTGTCATTTTTTTCTTGACACTCTTTTTGCGGCACTCTATACATTCGTTAACTGCAGCATTTGTTGTTGCAGTACACGAATAGGGAGAATAGATACTATGGCAACGAAAAAGGCAGCCAAGAAAGCAACGAAGAAGGCAGCAAAGAAAACCGCGAAGAAGAAATAACTTCGCAACAAGGCAACACAGAAGGGGGACGCGCACAGCGTCCCCCTTAGTGTTTCTGCGGTGTTCCGCATTTCTGCGACAATGAAATTCTTATGACCAGACGAAGATGGATCGCCGATAGCTGGGATGAAAGCACCGCATCGCTCACCGGAGAGCAAGCCTCGCATCTCATCCGCGTGCTGCGGGCACAGTCCGGAATGGAATACGACATCGTCGCCGGCGACCGCGTCTGGCACGGAGTCATCGCCGGCATCTCCGGCGACTCCGTCCGTTTCAACCTCGTCGCCGAAGTTCAGGCCGATCCCGCGCTACCCATTACCCTGCTTCTTTCAATCTTCAAATTCGACCGTCTGGAATGGGCCATCGAAAAAGGAACGGAGCTCGGCGTCGAACGGATCGTTCCCGTCATCGCGCGACGCAGTGAAAAGCATCTCGCGCAATCGGCACAGAATCGCGTCGAGCGCTGGCGCCGCATCGTCCGCGAAGCCGCACAGCAGTCGCGCCGGTCAGACATTCCAACCATCGAAGACGTGCTTCCGCTAAAAACCGCAGCGCGCAAAACAAGCGACGCGGCACGCCTGCTTCTTGCCGAGCAGGAGCGCTCCACAACGTTGCGCCGTGCTGTCGAAGAAGCAATACAAAATTCAGGAAATGAAATGCCGTCGATCCAACTCGCGGTCGGACCCGAGGGCGGATGGACCGCGGAAGAAGAAGCTCTTTTTGATGCGGAGGGCTGGAAGTCGGTAAGCCTCGGACCGCGCATTCTCCGCGCGGAGACTGCGGCCATTACAGCAACGGCAGTTGTTGCGGCTCTGCTGGAATAACGGGGCTTAGGGCTTCAGGGAAATTAAACTAGTTTGTCTTTCCGCGCATAGAAATTTTGTTCACGTAAAGACACAGGCAAATTTCTCTACTCAGCAGCGGAAGGATGTATCAACTTGTGGGAGCAAAATATAAATAGGGCGCAATCCAGAATGAACTGCGCCCCGATAACTGAGCACTGATAACTGAGCACTGTGCCCTGTTCCCTAAGCCGTGCTAGTTGAACATTTCCTTTACCTTCGAGAACAGGCCACGCGATGTAGGCGTATTTTCTACGGTAAGCGACTCGCCGAGTTGCCGGAGCAATTCTTTCTGCACCTTTGTCAGCTTTTTCGGCGTCTGTATCGCGACCTGCACAACCAAATCTCCGCGCCCGTGTTCATTCAGATAAGGCACGCCTTTTCCGCGTATACGAAATTCTTTACCGCTCTGCGTCCCTTCGGCAATCTTCAGTTTCGAGTCGCCTTCGAGCGTCGGAATTGTAATCTCGTCGCCCAACGCTGCCTGAGGAAAGGAGATTGGAATCACACAATGCAGATCATTCCCATCGCGTTCAAAGAAAGCATGCGGCTTGATCGCCAGCACAATGTAGAGATCGCCTCCCGGTCCGCCGAAGCGCCCCGCATCGCCCTCGCCCTGGTAGCGAATCCGCGTACCTTCTTCCACGCCTGCCGGAATGTTGACCTGGATTGTATGCTGACGCTCCACACGGCCATCGCCACGGCAGGTCGAGCATGGATCGGAAATGACGCTCCCCGTGCCGCCGCACACATTACAGGTACGCGCAATCGAGAAAAATCCCTGCTGATAGCGCACCTGGCCTCGTCCCTGACACTGCTGGCAGGTTGAAGGCCCGCGACCGCTGGACGTTCCTGTCCCGCGGCAAGTGTCGCACGCCTCCATCCGCCGGATGGTCACCTGCACCTCTTTGCCAAAGACCGCGTCTTCAAACTCGATCACATGATCAGAGCGAAGGTCGCGGCCACGCTGCGCGCGCGATGGACGCCGGCCCGAGTTGCCGCCCATGTTGAACATCTCGCCAAAGAAATCGCCGAAGATGTCCCCAAGGTCCTGCATCCCGTTAAATGGATTCCCGTCGCCACCACCCACTCCGCTAACGCCGGCATGACCGAAGCGGTCATAGGCAGCGCGCTTCTGCGGGTCGCTCAGGACCTGATACGCCTCGCTGCATTCCTTGAACTTCTCTTCCGCCTCGGAGTTTCCAGGGTTGCGGTCCGGATGAAACTGCATCGCGAGCTTGCGATAGGCCGTCTTCAGCTCCTGATCGGAGGCGGTCCGCGTCACGCTCAATACTTCGTAGTAATCGGCTTTAATCACGTTTGCTGTTCGGCTCATGCTTCTTTCTGCTGCGGGTTATTGACGACACGGACCAGAGCAGGCCGAAGAAGCCTCTCTTTAATACGGTAACCGCGACGAACCTCTTCCAATACCTGATGGTCCGGCAGGTCAGTCCGGTCCACAGTGTCCAGCGCCTCATGCACACGCGGATCGAAGGTGGCGCCTACTGCCTCCACCGGCTGAACATTCAGCGATCGCAGCGCTTCCTCCATCTGTTTCACAATCAACTCAACACCCGTGCGAAGCTGCTCGGCCGAGCCGGTCGATTTCAGCGCCAGCTGAAAATTATCCAGCACCGGGAGAAACTGCTCGACTGCGCCCGCTACAGCGTAATCGCGAAAATCGTTCCGCTCCCGCGCTTCCCGCTTACGCGCATTATCGAATTCCGCCTGCAGGCGCGCCAGCCGGTCAACCAGCGCATCGCGCTCGGCCTTCACTCGTTCCAGTTCTTCGGAAGTATTGGATGTTTCAACAGGCGCAATCGGTTCCGACTGCGCTTCCTCTACACCCGTTGCCGTCCCCGTCGTAACCGCGTCACGATTCTGTTCTTCCATCGACTTATTCTCTTCTAACGTTCTTCTGCTCATAATCCACTCAAACCTTTTCTGAGCGCACTGCACTCTATCCTCAGTCGATTCTTACTTATGTATTCAGATGCCTACTGCGGGGGCTGGAAAATCTTGTCAGAAAGCTGTGCGATATAGGAGACAGCATTGATCGTCTCCTGATATTGAATGCGCGTTGGACCGATCACCGCAACCGTGCCGAAGTTCTCCGCGCCAAGCCTCGCGGGCGAACCGAAAAGCACAAGATCCTGCATCTCCGGAATCGCGTCTTCCAATCCAACCACCACGCGCACCGTCTGCTGCCGCGCGTCCACATACGCGTTCAGCAGCTCTACCATGCGTTGCTTCGCTTCGAGAGCATTCAGCATCTGGCGCAACCGCTCCCGATCCAGTTCACTGGCCAGCAGGTTCGCAACACCTTCCACAAAGATCGCCTGCACACCGCCGTCCCCGTCCAGCGCGCCTTTGCGGTAAAGCTCATTCACTGAGCGCATGAGCTGGTCGTATTCGCTGCGTTCCTGTTCCATGCGGCGTCCCAGCTCGATACGGATGAGATCGATCGACCAGCTATGAAAATTCTCATTCAGAAAACGCGCCGATACTTCCAGCTCCTGGTGCGACAAGTCGCGATCCAGAGTCAGCACGCGATCCAGCACCAATCCACCCTTGGTAACCACCACCGCCAGCACTCGACCAGCCGTAAGCCGCGTAAAGTGAATATGCTCCAGGGCATGCACCTCTACGGCAGACGCCAGCGCCACGCCTACGCCGCTTGAAATCAGCGCAAGCACATGCGAAGTCCGCTCCAGAAACTGCTGGCTGCTGTTCACCCCGGCAAAGCTATCGTCAATCTGGTCACGACGCTCCTGCGTTAACGGAACAATCCGCGAAATTCCGCTCAACTGCCCCACATAGAAACGAAAAGCCTTCGCCGTAGGAATACGTCCCGCCGAGGTATGCGGCTGATCGAGAAGCCCCGCTTCGCTCAAAGACGCCATGACATTGCGGATCGTGGCCGAACTCATGCCATCTTTATCCGCAAACTGGCGCGCCACAATCTGCGACGCGACCGGTTCGCCCGTAGCGATGTAGCTCTCGATAATGGACGTAAGCACCAGCCGCTCCCGCGGACTGATGCGCAGCTCGGATGACATAACCCCTCGGCTCCAGACCATCCGCTGCGCGATAGCACACTTCGCAGCCCTGGAGATGGTCCACTCCTCTTTAATTTTAGTGCATTTTATAAGGGAAATGTATTCCCATGGCCGATTGCAATCTTAAGTAACCTTACGTTTGTATTTTTTATTCGATGATTTATTGAGATGACTGAGGTTAGCCGTCCTGACAGCCGATGCCGACGACCTTCTCCGGTGATGCCGGACCGGAGGCCGCA
>JABDHA010000152.1 GCA_013285705.1 Acidobacteriota bacterium | reverse complement strand
GTATTGGCGGGAAGAAGTTGGGAGACCTCATTGTTGCCGATACCTGCCTGGAGTGCGCTGCCGTCAGTAAGCACATAGGCCACCTGCGCGGACAGGCTATTCGTCAGCGCATATTGCACGCTAAGGTTCGTGCTGAAAGTGCGGGGTGTTACGTAATCGAACTGCAGTCCCTGGAGGCTCAAGCCTTTGGCGTTTACCGCCAGAGGAGTAAAGGCCGCGCAGGTGAGACCAGCACCAATCGTCGCGCTGCCTCCTGGACCTGCCGTTCCGCATGAGCCGTAAGGGTTGGGGCCGGAGCTGAAGGGGGCGGCGTCAGTCGTACCTTTGAAGTCGAAGTTGTAGACAAAGGGATAATTCTCGCCAATGTTAGGCCCGTAACCCTGGTTTTCAAATGCGTTGAAGAAAAGTCCGATGCCACCGCGCACCACAAGTTTCGGATTCACTTCATATGCGAAGCCGGCTCGCGGTGCGAAATTGTGCTTTTGCGTCTGAACCAGGGACTTCCCGTATTTGTTGGTTGACCCGAGTGCGATGCCGTCAGCAGCCAACAGGTCTGTAAAGCCCTGCGCTTGGCACGTCGTCACCCCGCCAGTCGTTGTGCATACGTTGAGGGCAGGATTCTGGGCCGCCGAAGACAAACTTCTGTCAGCCTTGCCCGAAGCCGGTATCAGGAATGTCGGACCGCCGTTTGGAGGCCCGGTTTGAACGAAGTTGGCTTGCGCGCCATTCGACTCGGAGATGGGGCTGAAATAATCCCAGCGCATGCCAAGATTAAGGGTCAGCTTGGGATTGATCTTCCAGTCGTCCTGGAAATACGCAGCGAAGTAAGTTCGGGTGTCGTAGGTCTTGCTGATATTCGAGGCATGAACTTCATTTGCGCCGCCGACAAAATCCACTCCATTTGCAACCGAGGCTGCGGTTGGAGTCAGAAGGAGTTGCGCGCGGCCGGTCTGGTCGCCGCCCTGTCCTGGGACACCAGCGTAGTTGCCGTTAAAGTCAAACTCACCGCGCGAGTACGCAGGCTGCAGCGTATTAAAGTGCACGTCCTGGTATTCAATGCCTACTTTGAAGCTGTGGTTTCCATAGATCTTGGTGAAGTCATCGGTGACCTGCAGGGTTTGGCTGACTTCATCGGAGGGTAGGAAATCGTTGCTGCCAAGTTCCTGCAGGCCCTGAATGACAATCGCTGGCAATCCACCGTTAACAGCACTCTGTGGGATGCCGTTGATTCCGAATTGAGCGGGGATGCCCTGCGTGCTGCCCTCGGGGCCGAATCGCGTGGTGTGAAGGTGGTTGAAACCCACATGCACCACGTTGACTGTGCTCGGCGTGAAAACATGGGTGTACCCTACGACGGCCTGCTCAGAGGTTGCACCCTGCAGACCCTGCTGGAATCCGCCGCCGTCGGCGATGCCTCCAAAAATGCCCGGAATAAACTGCGGGTCATCTACATAGCTGAATCGGACGAATACCTGGTCTTTCTCCGAAGGATTCACGTCGCCGCGAACGTCAAAGGCGTTGCTGTGCTCATACAGGCTGGGGCTCGACGTGAAGTTCGTGCTGAATGACCCATTGGTTGGCGTCGGATAGAGATTCATCAGCCCGATGGCATTCTGGTCCAGGCGATTCGCCGGTAGTTGATTCAGTCCGCAGCCTGCAAGCGTAAAAGTCTTGGTGCCCGGTCCGCAGGTGCCAAACGGATCGCGAACAAAAACGGTGCTATCGCTCGTATTCTGAAAACCGGAGATGGGATCGATACCGTGGGGGCCAATGGACCGCGTGGTCGCTGGATCGAGGACAGTCCCGTAGGGTATGGACCGGCCCACTGCGTCCGTTCGCGGCGCGCCATTCTGCCCGGTAATCAGGTCAGAGAGATCGGTGAAACCACTGTTGCGCTCCGTCAACGTTGGTACAGTACCCGGAAGCACAGTGCCCTGCACGCGCCGGAACCCCTGATAATCGCCGAAGAAGAAGATCTTGTTCTTGATGATCGGGCCGCCGATCGAGGCGCCGAACTGGTTCCAACGTAATTCGCCTTTCTTGATACCAGCATTGTTTTCAAACCAGTCCGCGGCATCAAGAATGTCATTCCGGAAGAACTCCCATGCAGCACCGTGGATGCTGTTTGTTCCCGATTTGATCGTCGCATTCAGAACGGCTCCGGCGGAGCGGCCAAGTTCGGCGCTGAAGTCCGCCGTCTGCACCTTGAACTCCTGGATCGCGTCCAACGGAGGCAGAATCACAAAGTTCGTTCCGTTCAGAAAGTCGACGGCGTTGGAGTTGTTGTCAATGCCGTCCAGTAGGTAGTTATTCTGCGCTGGCCGCAGGCCGTTGGCGGTAAAGGCGCCCGAGGCGGCATTGCCGCGCGTGTCCGCCTGTGGCGTATTCACGCCGGCGCCAAGCTGCGCCAGGAACGTGAAGTTGCGGCCATTCAAAGGCAGACTGTTCACGGTGCGCTCGTTGACGACTTGCCCGACAGACGCTTCATTCGTCTGCAGCTGCGGAGGCGCTGTGGTCACCTCAACCGTTTCAGACGCGGCGCCCAGCTTCAGTTGAATAGGGACCTGTGGATGTTGCCCCACGTTCACCTGCAAATTCTGCTGTGTCGTGGCAGAGAAGCCAGGAGCATTGACGGTTATGGAGTAATGGCCGATTCTCACTGGCGAAAAGATGTATTGGCCGTCGCTGTTTGTCGTGGTTTCCAGGGACAAACCCTGGTCGGTATTCAGAAGCGTTACATGGGCGCTGGGAACGACGGCCCCGCTCGTATCCGTAACCGTCCCGGAAATGGCGCCTTCGTCCACCTGGGCGAACGCCGGCCGGCTTTGAACCAGAAGGAGCAACAAGCATGTAAGGGTGATATAGCTGAGATACTTAAACGTAGCGATAGCCTTCGATTGATAACCCATGTAACAGCCTCCCCATATCCTTACTTTTCATCGGTGAATGCCCGAGAATGAGCCCGCAAGACCGGCTTGAAATCTCAGTTCAGTAACCGTTTACAATTATGTATCTTCGTGATTTGAGTCACTTTTTAAGACGCCGAGGACAGTAGCACCAGCAAATGTTCGTTGTCAACCGAAAATATGGCGAGGCACTACAACCTGGGGTGGAGAATCACACCCGATAAACCGGGAGGCGCCAGGGAATGGAACATTGGCCAACGCCATTTTGGCCCGAACCCATCCTGGTGCTAGCATGCAAACGCCGGATCAAGACCACGGGGAATCTCAGAGGATGTCGCGCCGCAAGGACGAAAACAAAATTCTTTCCCGCCGGACATTCCTCAAAGGCATCGGTTTAACGCCCTTGCTCTTCCGTCCAGCGCCCTTTCATGGATCCTCATTTTTGTTCTACCCGCCGAATGCCCTGACGAGTCAGAACCACAATTTCTCCTTCGCCGATTTTCGTTTGACGCCTCACTATCCGGCAAAATCCCCATTGGAAGATGTCCTCCGTCTGGTCGCTCCAGGTTCGGATGAATATGTAACCGAAAGATATGCTTTTGAAATAGAGTCGCTCCTCAAGCAATGGAGCCAGGCGCTCAAAACATCGGTCCACGATCTTTCGCCTCTGGCAAAATCACTCGATCCCTCGCTCCAGGCTTCGTCGCTGGTTCCCGAGAAGGAAATCGCCCTGCGCACTGGAGAGGGAATTGAGAGTACGCGACGTCGATTTGCAACTCACCTTATACCCGGGGGCGAGCGATTTCTCGAAGAGATTCACACCTGGCTCGGACAGGTTTCGCAGGTGGAAACAGCGGAGTTCGAGATCGTCGGGATCGAAGAAACTGCGAGCGCTCCTCTCACCGTTCAACTCGACATCCGATACGACATTGTCGCTCTACGAAATGATGAACGGCGCGAGGAGCGGGTTGGACACTGGCGCACTGAGTGGGCGCGCGATGCATCGAATGCATGGAAAGCGCGAAAGTGGGAGGCAAGCGAAGAGACGATCGGTGTTGCGCATCAGTCCGCTTTCATAGACGTCACGCCCCAGGCCTTAGGCGGAACAGAATCCTATAAAAAGCAGATGCTTCGTGGAGTCGATTACTGGCGCACGGTCCTTGATAGCGCATGCGGCATCGACGTTTACGGAAACAACGGCGTAGCCGCAGGCGACTTCGATACCGACGGCTTCGATGATCTCTATATTTCCCAGCCAGCAGGACTGCCAAACCGGCTCTACCGCAATCGTGGTGACGGAACCTTTGAAGATGTAACTGAAAAAGCGGGTGTCGGTGTACTCGATAACACGGCGTGCGCATTGTTCGCCGACTTTGAGAACAAAGGGCTCCAGGACCTCCTGGTAGTTTGCGCCAGCGGGCCTTTGCTTTTCCTCAATCAAGGGAACGGAACATTCTCACTCAAGCGCGATGCCTTCAAATTTGCGCGCACTCCGCAGGGAACCTTTACGCACGCCGCTATAGCCGACTACGACCGCGACGGACGCCTCGACATTTACTTCTGCCTGTACAACTACTACCTTGGCCTGGATCAATATCACTATCCAGCGCCTTACTTCGACGCGCGCAACGGTCCGCCAAATTTTCTCTTACACAACGAAGGAAATGGCACCTTTGTAGACAGAACCGAAGCGTCTGGATTGAACGCGAATAACGATCGCTACAGCTTCGCCTGCGCATGGGGAAACTCCAATTCCAGCGGAGCGCCCGATCTGTACGTGGCGAACGATTTCGGACGAAGCAACCTGTACCACAATAACGGCGATGGAACCTTCACCGATATCTCAACCGACGCTCATGTGGAAGATGCCGGTGCTGGCATGAGCGCAGCCTGGTCTGATTTCGACAACGACGGACACCAGAATATCTACGCCGCCAACATGTGGTCGTCAGCGGGTCAGAGAGTTTCAGCGCAAAAAATCTTTCAGGCAAAAGCGCCGGAAGATATCCGCGCTCTTTACCGGCGGCATGCGCGAGGCAATTCGCTCTACCGAAACCAGGGAGACGGAAAATTTAAGAACATCAGCGATGAGGCTGGAGTGGAGATGGGGCGCTGGTCCTGGTGCTCGGACTTCTGGGACTTCGATCACGACGGCTACCCCGACCTCTATGTCGCCAACGGATATATCTCCGGACCGGAGCGCAACGACCTCGGCAGCTTTTTCTGGCGGCAGGTGGTGGCAAAATCGCCCGAGGACACGACGCCCTCGCAAGCCTACGAACACGGATGGAATGCCCTCAATGAATTGATCCGATCGGACGGCTCGTGGAGCAGCTATGAGAGAAATGTGGTCTTCGCAAACAATCGCGACGGCACCTTCTCTGAAGTTTCCGGAGCAGTCGGCCTGGACTTTCCCGAGGACAGCCGTTCCTTTGCGCTTGCTGACATCGATCACGACGGACGATTGGAAGTCATCCTGAAGAATCGCAATGCGCCGCAACTGCGAATTCTACGCAACGCGATGAAAGATATCGGCCACTCCATCGCATTCCGGCTACGCGGCCAGAAGAGCAATCGCGATGGTATCGGAACAGCGATCACCCTTGAGACAGGGAACCTCCGTCAAACAAAATCTCTCCAGGCTGGATCAGGATTTCTCGCGCAGCACACGAAAGAGATTTTCTTTGGAGTAGGAAAACCGGAGAGCAAGCTCCAGGCAACGGTTCAGTGGCCCAGCGGGCTCTCGCAGCAATTCCACGACCTGCCGGTCAATCATCGTATCGAGATCGAGGAAGGCTCTCCGACATTCACCGCAAAACCTTTTGCTGTGCCACCTGAATCCTATGCGCAACCAGGACCGCAGCCAGCGTTAGAGCCTCTGCCATCGGTGGTCGATACGTGGCTCATCGAACCACTCAAGGCACCGGAGTTCTCTTTGCCCGACCTCACAGGCAAGACGCGAGAGCTTCGATCGTTCCTGGGCAGTTTCGTGCTGCTCAATTTCTGGGCCACAAAAGCTCCGCTTTGCCGCGACGAGCTGACACGCCTTCATCAGCACCGGTATGCGTTCGCGGCAAACAAGCTGAGCGTCGTAGCCATCAACGTCGATAGTGCAGACGACATACAAGCGGCAAAATCCTCCGCGACGCAATTGGCGCTTTCATTCGCAATTCTCTTTGCCACCGAAGATGTAGCGGGCATCTACAACATCATCTATCGCTATCTGTTTGACCGTCGCAGAGACCTCGCCATTCCAACCTCTTTTCTTCTCGACGCAGACGGAATGATCGTGAAGCTTTACCAGGGCCCAGTAGATCCTGAGCTTCTGCTGCAAGACATCAAAAACGTTCCAGCCACGGCAACCGATCGCATGCAAAAAGCGCTTCCGCTCGGTGGAGCGCTTTATCAGGATGCGTTTCAGCGGAATGACTTCACCTACGGAGTGGCCCTCTTCCAGCATGGCTATCTTGACGCGGCCGCAGCTTCTTTCCAGCAGGTGATCGCTCAAAAGCCGAACAATCCGGAAGCGTATTACAACCTGGGCACTCTCAACCTGCGGAGAAATGATCTTCAGCAGGCGCGCC
>JABDHA010000151.1 GCA_013285705.1 Acidobacteriota bacterium | reverse complement strand
TTATCTGTTTATTTATCCTGTTTCGCGCGGCGCTCCCCCGCCCGCGATTTGACCAGCTCATGTCCTGGGGATGGAAGGTGATGCTGCCCCTTGCACTTGTGAATCTGCTGGTGACCGGAGCTGTGGTGTTGGCCCGGAGATGAAGGAGGCGTTCTGTGTTCAGCTTGATGCGCTCGCTGTGGGAAGTCTTCCGGCACGCTTTTGCGCGGCGTGTGACGGTTCAGTATCCAGAACAAAAGGCCTATCTCTCGCCCCGCTATCGAGGCCGGATCGTTCTCACCCGCGACCCTGACGGCGGCGAACGTTGCGTTGCGTGCAATCTGTGCGCTGTGGCCTGTCCGGTGGCATGCATCTCGCTCCAGGCAACAGAGGACGAGCATGGCCGGAGGTATCCGGAGTTCTTCCGCATCAATTTTTCCCGCTGCATTTTCTGCGGCTATTGCGAAGAGGCATGCCCCACCTATGCGATTCAGCTGACTCCGGATTGCGAGATGGGCGAGTATAAGCGGAAAAACCTGGTGTACGAGAAAACAGATCTGATGATCGACGGGCCGGGAAAGTATCCCGATTACAACTTCTGGCGCGTTGCCGGAGTTGCCATCGGCGGCAAAGACAAAGGGGAGGCCGAGAATGAACTCGCAGCTGCCGATCTCCATAGCCTGATGCCATGAGAATGCCATGACCACACTCTTCTATCTTGCGGGAGCTCTGGCCATCGTCGCTACACTGCTTGCCATTACGCGACGACATGCGGTCCACGCGTTGCTCTATCTGATTGTGTCGCTGATTGCAGTCGCGGTGGATTTCTTCACGCTGGGCGCGCCTTTTGTGGCAGCGCTTGAGGTCATGATCTACGCGGGGGCAATCATGGTGCTCTTTGTCTTCGTTGTAATGATGCTCAACCTTGCACAGCATGCAATGGAAGTGGAGCGCGGGTGGCTGAAGCCGCGGAACTGGCTGGGTCCCGCGCTGCTTGCTCTGGTCTTGCTAGGCGAGCTGATCTACTGCACCACGGCATCTCGCAGCACACTTTTTCTTACGCGTTCGGTAGGGCCCAAGCAGGTGGGCATGGCGCTATTCGGGAACTACTGGATCGGCGTCGAACTCGCATCATTGCTGTTGATGGCGGGACTGGTCGGCGCATTTCATCTTGGCCGTCACGCTATTGCGAGAGAGGAGAAACCCTATGTCACAAGTACCGATGCAGCACGTACTGATACTCGCAGCGATCTTGTTCCTGCTGGGTCTGGTGGGACTTCTCACGCGGCGTAATCTCATTTTCACGCTCATGTCGATTGAGATCATGCTCAATGCAAGCGGTCTGGCATTCATCGCAGCAGGAGCGCGGTGGGCACAGCCGGACGGCCAGGTGATGTTTCTCTTCATTCTCGCCATGGCAGCTGCTGAGGTATCGATTGGGTTAGCTTTTGTGCTCCTCTTCCACAAAAGGCAGCTTGCTTTGGATGTGGACGCTGCCAGCGAGATGAGAGGTTGATATGCTCCAGCTTTTGTGGCTTGTTGTAGCGATTCCATTTGTGAGCGCTGCCTTGCTGGCGCTGTTCGGCTCCAGCTTGCCGCGCCGCGTGGTCGCCATTCTGGGCGCGGGCTCTATTGGATTGTCCACATTCTTCACACTTTTAATAAGCGCCGCGTTTCTCATATCTCCGCCTGCAGACAATGCATATGTGCTGCACCTATGGACATGGATGAGCAGCGGAGAATTTCATCCCGAGATCGCTCTCTACCTTGATCCTGTTTCACTCCTGATGCTTCTGGTTGTAACCTTCGTTGGTTTTCTGATTCATCTCTATTCAGTTGAGTACATGCGCAACGATGAAGGTTATGCACGATTCTTCGCGTACATGAATCTCTTTGTGGCCTCAATGATCACGCTTGTGCTGGCGAACAACCTGCTGCTGTTGTACCTGGGATGGGAAGGCGTCGGGTTGTGCAGCTTCCTGCTGATTGGTTTTTGGTACCGCGAGCCGCAGAATGTTCGTGCTGCGGGCAAAGCATTTATCGTAACGAGGTTCGGCGATACCGCGTTTGCTCTGGGACTGTTTCTTCTGTTTACGCGGTTGGGAACGCTGGACATTCAGGAAGTAATGCATCGAGCCGCAGTGCAGTGGAGTCCAGGCAGCGGCATTGCAGTTGAGGCAGCAGCGCTGTTGTTGGGTGGAGCAGTCGGCAAGTCGGCGCAATTGCCGCTTCAGACTTGGCTGCCGGACGCAATGGCTGGCCCTACGCCGACGAGTGCACTGATTCACGCCGCCACCATGGTCACCGCAGGAGTGTATCTGATCGCGCGCACGCATGTGCTTTTCACCCTGGCACCCTCTATTCAATTCCTGGTGGCCCTCATCGGAGCTGCCACGATGTTACTCGCGGCCTTCAGTGCGCTCGCCCAGCGTGACATGAAGCGAGTATTGGCGTATTCCACTATCAGCCAGATCGGATACATGTTCCTTGCGCTTGGATTGGGAGCATGGTCAGCGGCCATGTTCCACTTCATGACTCATGCATTTTTTAAGGCGCTTCTCTTCCTGGCCGCGGGCGTGGTCATCCATGCAGTACATGAGCAGGATTTGTATCGCATGGGCGGTCTCCGCAAAGAACTGCGCCTTGCCTTCTGGTCATTCGTGATCGGAGGCTCAGCGTTGGCCGGTCTGCCGTTGATTACGGCAGGTTTTTTTAGCAAGGACCTCATTTTGTGGCAATCGTGGGCGGGCCCGAATGGGAGTGCATGGTTCTGGATTGCGGGCATGACAGGCGCCTTGCTCACCTCGCTTTACACCTTCAGAATGATCCTGCTTGCCTTCTACGGTCCGCAGCAGGCGCACGTCAAGGCGGTAAGTGGCGTAGCTGTTCGCATCTCCCTGATCGTGCTTTGCTTCTTGTCGGTTGTTGGTGGATATGTAGATACTCCACCTGACTTTGGCGGAGTGCCCGCGCTTTCCAATTTCCTGAACAGCGTACTGCCTCCACTCGAAGAGTTGCACGTGGGCCCCATTAACGAGACCATTACCGCGCTCTCCGCGAGCACCGTCTTCGCGCTTGGCCTTGGCCTGGCATATCTGCTATTTGGGCCACAGCGTTCGCGATTGCCCGCGCACAATTTCCTTGAACGACTATGGCTTGCCGGCTGGGGCTTTGATTGGTTGTACGACAAGTTATTCGTTCGTCCATTCCAATGGCTCACGCGCAAGAGCGCGAGGGACATGGTGGATGTGCCAATCAATGGCCTGGCGCAGGTGACCATTCTGGGCTATCGTGCGTTACGACTGACTCAGACTGGACGCGTGCGCTGGTATGCGACCGGACTCGCTATGGGCACAGTTGTGATCCTCGCCATTGCATTGTTCGTGCATTGAGGTGCTGGCATGATTCTTCCGAGCCTAGTCCTGATTCTGATCGGTGGCGGCATCGCATCCGGGATCGCCGCACGTCGAAGTGTAGTCGTTGCGCGCTGGATCGCTGTTGCGAGCGTGCTGGCGAACTTGTCCATGTGCTTCGGCATTTGGATGGCTCATCTTGATCGCTCGCAATCCAGCACCGCGCGCTGGTTTGTGGAATGTGACTTCGCCTGGATTCCGCAGTTCGGCATCCGCATCCACCTGGCAATCGACGGGCTGAGCCTCGCATTGCTTCTGCTGACCTACTTTCTCGGCGTCATGGCTGTGCTTTCTTCGTGGACAGAGATTCAGGAGCGAGTTGGCTTCTTCCACTTTAACTTGCTGTGGGTGCTAGCCGGTATCACCGGCGTTTTTCTTGCCGTGGACCTGTTCGTCTTCTATCTGTTCTGGGAGTTGATGCTGGTGCCGATGTACTTCCTGATCGGTATATGGGGACATGAGCGGCGCATCTATGCAGCGACAAAGTTTTTCCTCTTTACACAACTGAGCGGTCTGCTGATGCTGGTTGCGATCATTGCGCTCGCCGTTCTCCATCATCAGTCAACCGGGGTCTTTACCTTCGACTACGAACAGTTAATGCAGACGGCGCTGTCACCGCGCACGGCACGATTGCTCATGCTTGGATTCCTTGTCGCGTTTCTGGTGAAGCTGCCCGCATTTCCCCTCCACACTTGGCTCCCGGATGCCCACACCGAGGCTCCCACCGCTGGCAGCGTTGTGCTGGCGGGACTTCTGCTCAAGACGGGTGCATATGGGATGATTCGTTTCGTGCTGCCGTTCTTTCCCGGACCGTCGCACGAGCTTGCTCCCATCATGATGACCATAGGTGTGGTCGGAATTTTATACGGCGCCGTGCTCGCAGTCGGTCAGACTGACCTCAAGCGCCTCGTTGCTTATACCAGCGTCAGCCACATGGGATTCGTGCTGCTCGGCGTTTTCGCCGGGAATCAGATCGCTCTCGAGGGCGCTGTGGTCCAGATGATCAGCCACGGAATCAGCACGGGCGCGCTGTTCATTCTTGCCGGTTTGCTGCAGGAAAGAATGCATACGCGCGAGATTTCAGCGATGGGCGGATTATGGGAGACGATGCCTGCTCTGAGCGGAGCCGGCCTTGTATTTGCCATGGCGTCGCTTGGGCTTCCGGGGCTTGGAGATTTCGTCGGTGAATTTCTCGTCCTGCTTGGGGCCTACCGTGCCAACGTTCCTCTCACCGTACTTGCCACACTCGGCCTTCTCGCCGCCACTCTCTACGGTTTGAGGTTTGCGCAGAACGCGTTTCAGGGACCTAACCCGCATCACTGGAAGCTCCCGGACATACGCCCGCGTGAATGGGCGGTGCTGGGCCTGATGATGGCGTGCCTTCTTTGGATAGGACTCTATCCGCAACCCGTCTTGAAAACGGTGCGATCAAGCCTCGCTGCTGCACAGCAAAGAGCGCTACCGCAGGAAATTGTTAGGAGATAAAAGAGATGAGCTACGTCGATTTTGCCGCGTTGTTGCCTCTGTTGATTACCTCGACGGCTGCGGTCATTTTGATGATTGCCATCGCCATCCGGCGCAACCACAAGGCTGCGGCTGCGATTTCGTTAATCGGCCTTGCTGCTGCGCTCGCGAGCCTTGCTGCCGCGTCATCCATTCTGCCGCGACAGGTTACGACGCTCTTCATCCTCGATTCCTACTCCTTTCTCTATATGGCGATTCTCCTCTTTGCCGCTGCATTTGTGTTTCTATTCGCTTATGACTACTTGAAGTGCCGCCGGGAACAGCCGGAGGAGTTTTATCTCCTCGTGCTGCTCGCGACGACTGGCGCGATGGTGCTCGCGGTCAGCCGTAACTTTGCGTCTTTCTTTCTTGGTTTGGAATTGTTGAGCGTGGCCCTCTACGCATTGATCGCTTACGTGCGCTCCGAAAGCATCTCGATTGAAGCAGGGATCAAGTACCTGGTTCTTGCCGCCTCATCATCGTCGGTACTGTTATTCGGTCTGGCACTCATTTACGCAGAATCAGGATCTATGGAGCTTTCGCAATTCACGACTGCAATGAGTCGCACAGCCGGACGTGCGGACTCTCTTCTGCTCATGATGGGGCTGATGCTTGTGCTGACGGGTGTCGGTTTCAAGTTGGCCATTGTTCCATTTCATCTTTGGACGCCGGATGTCTACGAAGGCGCGCCTCTGCCAGTAACCGCGTTCATTGCTACCGTATCGAAGGGCGGGATGTTTGCTTTGCTCCTGCGCTGGTTCCACGTAAACAGCGGGGCTCTGGCGGGAGCACCGGCGTTGGTTCTCTCAGTCATTGCCGTCGCTTCCATGCTTGCGGGTAATCTTCTGGCATTGCGGCAAACCAACGTCAAGCGGATTCTTGCGTACTCATCGATTGCACACATGGGTTATCTGCTGGTCGCCTTGCTTGCTGGAGGCGCGCTCGGAGCTCCAGCGGCCACCTATTACCTCACGGCATATATGGTGACTATTCTTGGAGCATTTGGCGTGATGACAGTCCTCTCCGGGCCGCGATGGGAAGCGGCTTCTATCGAGAGCTATCGCAGCCTCTTCTGGCAGAAACCGCTTCTGGCCGCCGCGTTCACCACGATGCTGCTTTCACTCGCCGGAATTCCGCTCACGGCAGGGTTCCTCGGCAAGTTCTATGTGCTGACAGCTGGCGCATCGGAGTCGCGCTGGGTGCTTCTCTTTACCCTCATCGCGAGCAGCACCATCGGCTTGTTTTACTATCTGCGCATCGTAGTCGTCATGTACGCGCAACCGGCCGATCCTGACACGATGGTGGATGCGCACACCCTACCCCTACCGCTCCCCGCAGCTCTGGCGCTCGTCGCTCTCACCGGCCTCGTACTGCTGCTGGGCATCTATCCGGCATCACTGTGGGACACAATCGTAGCCGTGACTCGCGACCTTGGCTGATTCCGAAAGAGCCTGCCCTAGCAGGGATATTTTCCCTCGATGTAGTGCTCGAGCTGCTCGATCGTCTGGTCCTGCGCGAAGGATATCCACTGTACCAGATCTCCAATCGAGATCATGCCTTTGACCGTTCCTTCAGCGACTACCGGAAGGTGGCGAATCCGATTCGTCGTGATGAGCCGCATGGCTTCATCGACGGAGCAATCTGGAGAGATGGTAATCAGTGTCTCCGTCGCGATGTCACGCACCAATGTGTCCTTTGACGAACGGCCTTGAAGAATCACCTTGCGTGCGTAGTCGCGCTCCGAGACAACGCCCGCGAGCTGGCTTCCGTCCATAATCAGCAGTGCCCCTACATC
>JABDHA010000150.1 GCA_013285705.1 Acidobacteriota bacterium | reverse complement strand
AGATCCTGCCACCCTCGGCACCTGCGACCGCCCCGACGAAAACTTCCGACCAACTGGGCCGCGACACGCCCTACGGGACGGTCTTCGGATTTCTGCAGGCGGCGCAACAGGGCGATTACAGCATCGCCGCACAATATCTGCAGATGAGCCCAGCGCGCCGCCAGAGCGAAGGCGACGCGTTGGCGATGAAGCTGAATGTGGTAATGAACCGTGCATTTGGCGGCAGCCTGAGACCGAGTCGTGATCGGGAAGGCACACCACAGGAAGACGTTCCGCTCGACCGGCAGAAGCTGGGAACCATGTCGGCCGGCGACGTGGAGGCTGATCTCGAACTGGTTCGAGTTACGGATCCGAGCGTGGGGAGGATCTGGTTGATCTCTTCTAATACTTTGACCAAAGTGCCGGAGCTTTACGATCAGGTCGAGGCGCGGCGGGTAGAGACGCGATTGCCGGCATGGACGGTGAAGCATCAGCTGGCTGGGATGCCGTTGTGGCAATGGTTTGCTCTGCTGTTGTTGATTCCTGTGGCCGCGGCGGCTGCGTGGCTGCTGTTAGTGTTGCTACAAATTCCTTTGCGGGTGTGGGCGCGGAGACGCGGGCATGCTGAACTGGTGCAGTGGCGCTCGGTTTCGGCTCCAGCGTGGCTTCTGGTTGGTGCGATCGTTCACCGGATTCTGGCGAGCTACCTTGGCTTGCCGCTGCTCCCACGGCACTACTACAACCAACTGGTTGCCGTCGCTGTTATTGTCGGCTTCAATTGGATTCTGTGGCGGGTGATTCAGTGGTTCCTGCAGCGCGTGCGAAACCGCGCTCTGGCCCGCGGTCACTCGGGCACAGGTTCGCTGATGTTGCTGGGCGAGCGCATCATCAAAGCGATCGTTGTTGTGCTGGCGCTATTTCTCATCCTGGGTGTGTTGGGCTTCAATCTGAGCACTGCGCTGGCGGGGGTTGGAATCGGCACACTGGCGGTCGGCTTCGGTGCGCAGCAGACCATCGCGAATCTATTCGGCGGCGTCGCGGTGCTGGGCGATGAAGTGATTCGCGTGGGAGACGTTTGTAAGTTCGGAGATCGCACGGGAACGGTGGAGGATATTGGACTGCGCTCGACTCGGGTGCGGACGGAAGAGCGGACGCTGCTGGCTATCCCTAATGGCACCGTGGCTACGATCAATGTTGAAAATCTGAGCCGGCGGGACAAGCTGCTTTTCAAGACTGTGCTGGGACTGCATTCGGAGACCTCGCCTGATCATGTTCGCTATGTGCTTGCACAGATCCGCGAGGTTTTAAAGGGCCATCCGAAGATTGAGGCCAGCACGGCTCGGGTGCGGCTCACAGAAGTAACGACGAGCGCTATTAACATGGAGCTTGTCTGTTACGTATTGACCCGGGATTTCGACGAATTCGCTACCGTGCGCGAAGACTTGCTGCTGCGCATTATGAAGTTCGTGGAGGACTCCGGGACCAACCTTGCCTCGGCATCACAGACGCTTTATCTGAGCAGGGATCCAGGTGTGAAGAGCAAGATCGATGCTGCTCTGAAGCCGACGGCTTCCACTGTTACTGAGCCTGCTGACCGGCAGCTGCCGGAATCGGCGGTGCGGAACCAGTCGCGGAATACTGCGGACAATGCCGGGAAGGATGACTAGGATTTGGCGTGCCAGCGCGCAGCGAGCCAGAACAGAAACCTGTGCGTGGGAAAATACACGACTGCGGGGACAGTGATCAGGTAGAGCAGCAGATATAGAAGTCCGGGCATGGAATGCTGTTCGTGAAAAAAAGGGCCGCGAGCCCAGTTCACATCGAACTGCGGACGCCAGAAATAGTTGATCGGAACGACGATCCAGGCAGTCAAAGTCTGATACTTCCAACCTCGCTGGTCGTAGCCTAAGCGCCAAATCGCCCACAGCAGCAATGGCGGGACTACTACGTGAAACAGGCTCAGGAGGCGAATCCATAGCGGAATATGCGGGTCGAACATGTATTCCGTTCCACCGATCAAGTGCCGTCCACTGGCAAGAGCGCCGGCCAGGTCAATCGTGTAAAGAGTCTGGAAAAGCAGCAAGCTGGTTGCCTGCCAAGAGAATATGAGCGGGCTTTCGAGCCAGAGTCCGGCGGTGATGAATAGGTTTCCGAGATCGCAGAAGAAAAGAAAATTCTGCAGGCCATACTCGCGCCAGTAGACCGGCAGCCAAACTAGCACCCAAGCCGTCCACAGCAGCTTGAGCCAGAGCGGAATGCGCATGCGGTATTGTATCCGTGGGCGGCAACCTGAAATGGCGAGGTGCCAAAGGCCGTCCTGACAAGGCAAAACGGGCCTGTTTGGAATTACCACCGTAACTTGATGAGGCTTACGAGTGTACCTACGATGACCTTAGTATGGGTTATCAAGCGCTCTTATTTTGCCCCGATGAGAAGACGGCTCGCTCGGTGACGCAGGTTCTCAGCGAGTTGGACTTCACGGTCACTCCATGCACCGAGCCCTTCGGAGCAGTCAAGAAATTGATGGGTGAGCACTTCGACGCGGTCGTGGTGGACTGCGATAACGAGCAGAACGCCACACTGCTGTTTAAGAGCGCACGGAACACACCGAACAACCAGTCAGCGCTGGCCGTGGCTGTTGTGGAGGGGCAGGCGGGAGTCGCTAAGGCTTTTCGGATCGGGGCGAATCTGGTTCTCACCAAGCCCATCAATGTAGAGCAGGCGAAAGGCACGCTACGCGTTGCCCGCGGCTTGTTGCGCAAAAACGAAGCCGGTAAGCCTGCGGCGCCTGCAGCAGCGGCGCCAGCGGCAACCGTGAAGCCTGCAGTGCCCGCTCCGGCGCCTCCGAAGCCCGCACCGCAAGCTCCAACTACGAAGGTGGTCGCGACGCGGCCGGCACCGCCGGTTGCGCCTTTGGGGAAAACGGCGACGGCAAGTGTTCCACCTCAGAGGCTGTCACAACCGAAGGTGGTTGCCTCGATTCCCGCCGACGACGAAAGCGACGCGGAGATTCTGGACATAGATGAAATCGTTTCACCTTCGATCGCTGCGCCAGGGACAAAGATAGCCGCCAGCGAATCGGATGTGCTGTCGCCGACGCCGACCATGGGAGCTTCGCCAGCGGGTTTGGCAGGATTTGGATCGGGCGCCGCCAGCGCGCCGGCACCGGCCCGCGAGGCGAAGCCCAAGACTGTTATCCCGGAACCAGAGAGTCCTGCCGAGAAAGCCGCAGACTCCACCAAGAACATTTCTTCGAACGAGGGGACGTCCGCGCCAGCGCCCGCATTCACCTTTGGCGGTAATGTCAGCGACGGCGGCAAGGCCGGCGGTGGCGGAAGCAAGAAGATGCTGCTGGTTGCGGCTGCGGTGGTGCTGGTTGCAGCCGGTGGCTACGCTTTGTGGATGCAGT
This sequence comes from Acidobacteriota bacterium, assembly GCA_013285705.1. Taxonomy (GTDB): domain Bacteria; phylum Acidobacteriota; class Terriglobia; order Terriglobales; family Acidobacteriaceae; genus Alloacidobacterium. Next base: position 3,321 of record JABDHA010000150.1, on the reverse strand, counting down.
GGGTAGGTTCGAGCGGGGCCGCAACTCCGTTCGCGCACGTGGCCGCGCCGGTGACGAAGCCTGCTGTGGCTCCGCAAGCTGCGCCCAGCAAGGCTCCTGTCGGCGCATCTTCTTCTGCTGTTTCTCCGTTCGCTCTTACGGGCTTAGGCGCCGGCGCGCATACCGTGACGGTCAGCAAAGCTGGTTATTCCACGGATACGCGCACCGTCAACGTGGCCTCCGGCAGCAAAGCCTTTGTCACCAGCCATCTCTCTCTGCTCATGGCGACTCTGGCTGTCTCCAGCAGTCCCGCTGGAGCCAACGTCTACATTGACGGCAAAGACAGCGGCAAGCTCACACCCGCCCAAGTCCCCGTGGACAAGGGCCAGCACGTCATCCTCGTGCGCAAATCGGGTTACATTGACCAGACCACAAGCGCTCAGTTCGCCCTGGGCCAGACCACCAATTTCTCGCCCACACTCCAGACGCTCGGCAATGTCGACGACATCAAGACCGTCGGCAAAATGAATAAGCTGTTCGGCGGCAAAGAAGCGCAGGGTATGGGCACGGTTAGCGTCAAGACCCAGCCCAAGGGAGCCCAGGTCGCGGTCAACCAACACATGCTGGATAAAGACACGCCAGTTAACTTTATTCTGGATCCCGGCAACTATATCGTCGACATCACCCTAAGCGGCTATGGCTCCGTCCACAGAGTCATCTCCGTGGATAAAGGCGGAAAAGTCGTCATCGACGAGGTCCTGCAGCACGAGTAGCCTGCGCCGATTCACTCCCGGGACTTCACGCTGCGGCTGCTTGTTGCAACTGTCGCTGGACGGCCCGCCCGGTTGCGATGGACTCTGAGTTGAGAGCCTTCTTTTAACATTGCTTTAATCCTGCATTAACCTTCGCGCCATAGCATTCTCTTCCAGCAAAACCCTGCAACGCCAATTCCGAAAGGGCAAAACTCTATGCGTAAATTCCTGTCAGTATGCCTCGTCGCCGCCATCGTTACCGGGCCTGTGCTGACGCCGGTAGCAAACGCCGCCAATCCGGGAACAACCACCCCGATTAAACACATTGTGATCATCTTCGGTGAAAATCGGTCCTTCGACCACTATTTTGGAACCTATCCGAATGCCCTGAATCCGAAAGGCGAACCGCAATTTCACGCGGCTCCGAACACACCCACCGTGAATGGCTTTGGCAACGCCCTCTTGAACAACAACCCGAATCTCAATCCGGCCAACGGCAGCGGCGCTTCCAATCCTTTCCGCTTTGATCGCTCCCAGGCCAACACGCAAGATATGGATCACGACTACATGGCCGAACAACTCGCTTTCGACGGCGGTGTGATGGATCTCTTCCCCGCCAACACTGGAAGCGCCGGCCCCCCGCCCAGCGCCCCGCCAGACGTCGTGCTTACTACCGGTCAAGTGATGGGCTATTTTGATGGCAATACCGTCACCGCCTACTGGAACTACGCCCAGCACTATGCCATGAGCGACAACTCTTACAGCACCAACTTCGGTCCTTCAACGGTCGGCGCAATCAACTTGATTTCCGGCCAGACGAATGGCGTGGTGAAACACACCGGTGGCACTGGCGGCTTCGTAGGCGACGGGAACGGCGGATTCACTGTGATCGGCGACCCGGATCCTTTCGGCGACATGTGCTCCGGCTCAGAGACGGCCCAGATGGGCGGCAAGAATATCGGAGACCTGCTCAACGCCGCCGGCATTACCTGGGGCTGGTTCGGCGGAGGTTTCAACCTGGAAAAGGTAAATTCCGATGGCAGCACCGGCTGCAACCGTCAATCGACCTCGCCGATTGTCGGTACCCAGGGCGATTATGTTCCCCATCACACTCCATTCCAGTACTACGCTTCCACTGCGAATCCCACCCACGCGCGGCCCAAGTCGATTGCCGCGATCGGTCACTCAGGCGACCCTGCCAATCACGACTACGATGTCGAGGACTTCTTTACCGCAGTTCAGGCGGGCAATTTCCCGACGGTAAGTTTCCTCAAGGCGATCTCAATCCAGGACGGCCACCCTGGAAATTCCGATCCTCTGGATGAGCAGCAGTTCGTAGTGAAGGTAGCTAACTTCCTGCAAGACCAGCCGGAGTGGATCAACACAGCGCTCGTCGTTCTCTATGACGATTCCGACGGCTGGTATGACCATCAGCTCGGCCAGATCGTTAATTCATCGAAGAGCTCGGCCGACGCCCTAACCGGCCCGGGGACCTGCGGAAGCGGCGTCCTGGCGCTGCCCGGACTCAACCCCAAAACCGCGCACGCTCAGGGGCGCTGCGGCTATGGCCCGCGGCAACCGCTCCTCGTCATTTCCCCCTGGGCGCGGCACAACTTCGTAGATCATTCGGTCACCGATCAAACCTCGGTCATTCGCTTTATCGAGGACAATTGGCTCGGCGGCCAGCGGATCGGCCAGGGCTCCTTTGATGGCGTCGCGAACTCGATCGGCTCCATGTTCGACTTCCATCAGCTCGTGACCAACGATCTGTTCATCCTCAACGAGAACACAGGCGAACCCATCTTCACTGGTTCGTTCTAACCCTAAGTCCATCCTGCTGATGGTCTGAACGGAAATCGCGACACGGTTAACGGCAAGGCAGTCACGGCAAGGAAGGTAGGGCGCGGCAGCGCTCACCCTCCTTGCCGTTGTTGTATCCTTGGCCGAAAGGCATGTGGTGATTACACGTCGAAAGTTTCTCCAACGATCAAGCCTGCTGGCTACGACGCTGGCGACAGCCGAAAGTGGGCTGCTGAATTCAATTGCGCAGGCTCACGCCGTGCCCGCCATGGCCCCGGCCCTCGACGTCAGCACACTGGCGCAGTTTGTCGATCCCCTTCCCATCCCTGCAGTCGCGCAACACCAGGGAACCCGCCCCAGTCCCGCCGACCCTAAGCAGAGCATCCCGTTCTATCGGATACAAGCCCAGCCGGTCGCCAGCAAAGTGCACCGCGATCTCCAGCCCACCAGGTTCTGGAGCTTTGGCCCCTCTACTCCTGGTCCCACATTCGAAACGCGCTCCGCTGAACCTCTGTTGGTGGAGTGGGTGAATGCGCTTCCCAACGAACATTTCTTGCCGGTAGACCACACCATTCATGGGGCCGACGCCGACAAACCTGCAGTCCGCACCGTCGTGCACATGCACGGGGCCAAGACCGGACCCGAAAGCGACGGCTATCCCGAAGATTGGATTGTGCCCGGAAAATCAGCTCTTTACCTCTATCCGAACCAGCAAGACGCTACCATGCTCTGGTACCACGACCACACGCTGGGCATTAACCGCCTCAATGTCTATGCCGGATTGTTCGGA
>JABDHA010000149.1 GCA_013285705.1 Acidobacteriota bacterium | reverse complement strand
GCCCGACGATATGCCAGAAGCTAAGTCTGACTGGCATCGCGACCGTCTCCGCCAATTGGGAATAGATCCCGATGCCGATCCGATCGACATCCTGATTCAGCTTACTGACTATTGTCAGAAGCTTGCCCCAAAAACCTAATCCGGCAATGCGTTACTCAATACGTCTTATGAATCGTTGCTCGAGCAAAACGATGCCGATCCCGTCGGCATAAACTCTCACTCTATTCGCGGTTTCCGAACCAATCGCACCGCTGTCAAGCCAAACCACACGCCCCGTCTGCAGGATGCCTTTGCTGGCGTTGGTTCCCTTAGTTCCTTCGTCTGCACACTCATAGGGAACGGATTGTGTAAGCACATATTCCGTCTTGAAGTTCAGTGGCCTGATCATATTTACCACCTGCAACTTACAACCCGTCCTGGTTCTATTTTCGCTCTATGCTGGATTTAGAGATCATGGCGATCTCTACTCCAGTTCGGGATCAAAACCTTCGTCGATTTGCTTCTGCCCCTGAGCGATGGCGGCTTGCAAGGCCGCTTCCTTCGTGTCAAAGCGCTCAACATCGAGGACGAAACGCCGACGACTGCTGCCGCTCCGCGCGATTTAACGACATACGGCATAGCGTGAAATCCGCCGTCACGCTCCCTGTATAACTCGACCTCGATCACCAAACCCTTATACTCGTGCCTTACACAACACTCCGGGTCATCCATCCCGAGAATATAGCGCGTCAATCTTCGTGCTCAAGTGCTGACGCAGAGAGAGTTCTCGACACTTTTTCTACGCCACGTTGCATCTGGTGGACATGAGTGCTGAGCTTCACCGAATACAAGTTCGCATTCAGTGTTGGCTGTCGTGACTGTGCGAAAGCAGTGGAGGCAGATGGAATCGAAGGTGCCGTCGCCATTTTGACGATGCGCATAATCAGCATTGGAGTTCATAATGACTGCTCCTATATCTGAAAATGGAAGAATTGAACTGCTCGATATTTTAAGATTTTGCTTTGGCGCTGTTCAAGTGGATATTTTCTTCAAGAATTCCACCCCCGAACCACGCCCCCATCCGTCTGTAAACATTCCATTAGGGCACAGATCGAGGCTGACAGCCGAACAGCACTCCCCTCAAGTCTTTCGGTCAACGAAATCATCGCGCATATAGGACAGGTGGATTTGGTTGTGTCGTGGACATGCTTCTCTGTCATCTGATCCGTTCTCCTCCACCTGAGACGCAAGGCTCATACTCTGAGCCAACCCATTTCAGGGTTCAATCCATAGCCCCATCCTTCGTCTCCACTCATGGGGAACGTTAGAAACCTCAGCGCGGGTGTATTCCTCCTGCTCCTTCTGTGCGATTGTTTCCTTGAGTATCCCTTCACCCGTTGTTTTTTGTCCTATCGGCCAATAACGCAGTAGAATCTTTTGTCTGTTTATCAATTCATAGTCGCCGTGCTCTGTCTCATAGCCCCAGACACCTTTACCATCGGGTTCAATTTTCTCTAATTCACGTACTAAGAAAAAATGCGAAGGCGTGTGTGAGTAAGGGTCTGAAAATTTGAGATACAGATGGTATGTCTCTTTCGGCAGTCTTTGATCGGACATCTTTGAATCCTCCGGGGCCTCTCTGTACTGCCCCATCAGGAGACGCAAGACTAATACTCTCAGACCCACCAAAACGAAAACGCCACCCAGAAACTTCACAAGTGGCGTTCTATCGAATCATGTCGGGGCTCACCAATGAACCGGGAGCCACCGTAGGTGCTTTTTGCCAGAGCACGATGAGTAATGCACCTGGAGTCGGGATCGTTTCATCAGCTCTATGATTCTGCTCTCTCTCTATGTGTTGTCAATTTCTGGTAGTGGGTCAGTTTCAAACGACGGGGCGTATGGTTTAGTCCCGCTCGCTTTTTCCCGGACTGGCCTCAAGTCCAGCAGTTCTTCCACGACGTACCCGGCGATTGTTCCGTCTGAGAATGTGACGAGTACCCCATCTGGGCCTTCCTGCTCAACTTTGACAATCTCGATTGCGTCCATCTTGGTGGTAACTTACTCACTCTATTCAGCCGAGGAGTTCAAACAGTCTTTCGGCTTCGATCCTCCAATGACTCCTACATCGTTTCCAATGGTCATTTCTGCGAGTACCTGCGAGTACCCTGGATGCGTTGCTCACGGTTGAATATGGGCAGAGATGGTACATCAAAACCGTGCTACAACCGTGCTAACAGTTCGCGTCACGTGCGTTTTGAGCGTATCTGGCGATTAACGGAATCAGCAAGTTACCTGTTATCAATGAGGCGTCGTAGTTCGATCCCGACCGACGTCTATGGCTGAGCATCGTGGAACTCCATGATCTCGCTAAACGCGGCCGCGAGCTGCAGTCAATCATAGTTTTTAATTACGTGACGTCGCATGGATTCATCCTGTTTTGATCCGGACCAAGCACGATGATGGAGAAACCACCACCCGCAAAGCCCAAACCCAACAAAACCCACTATCAGAACAATCCAGACATACAAATGCATCACTTCTCCATAACTAAGCAGGCTCTTTCGAGACATTGGCGGAGAGAGCCTCTATAGTGTCGAGGCGGTTTTAAAGACTGAAAGATTACCCACAGCACTCACTGCCAATTAGACCGTTTCGAGGGTTGGGCAAAAATAGCCATATCAAAGGAACAGATCCGGCGTTTGCGTGCGGGCTGCGTCCTTAGTCGGTGTTATAGCCCCAGATTGTCGTTCACAGCGATGACAATTTCCTGCTCCGAACCAAGATATCGTTCCGTCGTCTGGATAGAGCTGTGTCCAAGCAGAAATTTGATTTGCTCCAGGTCGCCCCCATTCTTTCGGCAAAGCTTCGCGCAGGTTCTCCGTAGATCGTGTGCCCCAAAGTGCTCGATGCCTATCTCTTTCGCGGAAGCCTCGACCACGCTCCAGATTGCCCAATCGCCTAACTCTTCCCCCAGGATACGTCCGCTTTTTGAAAGTGGGCGCAGGAGACGACCGTCTTCGATTTTGGCCGCCGTCTGCCAGGTGTTGATCGCGTTTTTCACCCACACCGGAATCGCCACCGTCCGCACCCGACCGCCTTTGCCAACCAAGTCCACGATGACCCACCGCCCCTCGCGGAGCTGAATGTCTTCGAGTGTGAGGGTGGACAGCTCTCTTCGGCGCAGAGCACAGCCAACCAAAAGAGCAAGGATGCAGTAGTCGCGCTTGCCCTTGATGGTTGACCGATCCGGTATAGCAAGCAGTTCTTTCGCCTGGTCACGCGTCAACCAGGTCCCCAACCGTGTCCCCTGCTGACGCAGGTTTGGTACGTCGGTCATCTTCGCGGCTTGCTCCGCATCAAGAATCCCGTTCCGTTGTGCTTCGCCGACTAACTTGCGAATCGCAGAAAGGCGGACGTTCACCGTCGAGGCGCTCAGTTTCTTTCCCAGCATAGCTGTGCGATATTCCATCAGGAGCGCACGAGAGAGAGATCGGCCGGCACAGAACACAAACAAATCATCGAGCGCTTTAGCATAGTTTCGTTTGGAGTGATCGGAGGCGACCGAGTTCAACACCATCTCCCGCAACTTCTGAAATGCAGCATTGCGGTTGAGCTGCGATTCCTCTGCTGATGGGATTAAGGCCAGGGATTCTGTCATATGAGCACGCCGGTAGGTTTCAGCCCCCGAGTAAGAAACGTTCCAATATAAGGATGAGTGTTCAAAAACCAATTGTGCAATAGGCTATTGCACAATTGACTGGACGGGATGAATCCGGGTCTTCCGGAAGTACGGAGCCTACTATTACTCATCAGCTAACTCCTTCCGCAAGGTCTCCATCTCCGAACGGAGCTTGTTGACGACTTCCTGGAGATCCTCAACGCTGGGTAGCTCCTCCCGGACCGGCTCGGGCAACTCGCGTGTCACCCGATATGTGGAGACACCGATCGGCTGGATGAGGTTCTGCAGAGCGTACTCCACAATGGGGCCGCTCCGGCTCTCGCAAAGTAAGAGTCCGATCGTCGGACCGTCTATAGGGGTCCGCATGGTTCCATCGATCGCCGAGAGATAGAAGCCCAATTTGCCGGCATACTCAGGCTGGAACTCTCCAGTTTTTAGCTCAATCACGAAATAGCAGTGCAAACGGATGTGGTAAAAGAGCAGGTCCACGTAGAAAGAGTGGTCGTCGACGACCAGAGGCACCTGGCTGCCAACAAAGGCGAAGCCGCGGCCGAGCTCAAGCAGCAGATCGCGGAGGTGGATGAGAAGGCCTCGCTCCAGTTCTCGCTCCGCAAACGGGTCAGCCAAGGTTAGAAAGTCGAAGTTGTACGGATCGCGCAGGATCTGCTGCGCCATATCGGAGTCGGGCGGCGGCAGATTACGCTTGAAGTTGGTGAGCGCCTTCCCTTCCCTTTCGTGGAGCTGTCCGGAGATCATATGAACCAGGACATTTTGACTCCAGCCGTGCTCGAGCGCTGCCCGAAGATACCACTCCCGCGTCGGCCGGTCCTTGATCCGGTCCAGAACACGCACATTGTGCCCCCAGGGCAGTTGTGCAATAAGCTGTTGCACAACTGGTTCCTCCGGCCAGGCCTCCGCCAGGGCCCGCATGTACTTGAGACTTCTGGGACTGAAGCCCTCGATGCCGGGAAACTCATTCTGCAGATCATGGGCAAGCCGGTCGATAATCCGGGTACCCCACCCCTCGGTTCCCTGCTTGGCGAGGATATCCCGGCCAATCGACCAATAGAGGAGCACCAACTCGCGATTGACCGCGAGCGCGGCCCGAACCTGGGCGGTACGGATGCGCCCTTTTAGCTCCTGGAGGAGTTCTTGATAGCCGGAGGGAAGCTGGAGGCTTTTTTGCACGAATTCAGCCTAGCACAGATATCTACAACGACAACCGACATTGTCGTTGACTATTATCTCGTGTTCACACCGGGCTTTCAGCTACCGTTTGGCCCTTGCAGGGAAGGACACAATGACTCCGGCCAATCCAGCAGCTCAGGCGGTATTAGCTGGATCTATTCCGACGTCTCGGCAGAAATGGCCTTGGTTCTCAGTGAACGGGTCTTTTCCCCGTATTGAAATCGTGATCTCACCCCTAACTAGCTCGCCATTCCTCGTTTAGGTAGATTTCCCGGCCCAAACTTTCTTAAGGTGGATAACCGCACACTGGCCGCACACCTACCTATAAAGGCTCCCATCCCTCTGGAGGCGTCAGATTCAGCCCACGTATAAGGGCCTGGTTCACCACGTCCTGCTTACCAACTTTTATATTCGGATCCTTCTTCTTCAAGTGGTCCTCGATCTGCCGCCTAGTGGTTTCGACGGCTTCAGCTACCCAGTCGTCAATCCGGGTGTTGAGCGTGACCACTTTCCGCTGGTAGCGTTCACGGCTGGTCAACTCACCAAAGACGCCGTCCGCTGCCTTGCCCTGCTCGGTCTTAGTGCGCCGGATGGGCTTCGGAGCTGGAGGCGTCAGTTCGGCCTGCTCAACAGGTGGTTCTGGCGAAACTTCCACAACTTCGGCTACAACCTCGGCCTCTGGAATAGGGCTCGCTGGGTCTTTGCCCAACATAATGTGGTCGAGGGCATCAGTCAGTTTGCCGGGCCTATCCATGTGCGCCATCATGCCATTACCACGTTGAGACATGCAGCCACCTCCTCAGTCAGATTCGCGAATTCCATGCAGGAAACGCCACGTTTCTTGTATTCATAGAGCGTCTTGCCATCGGTATACGCGCGCACGATCTCCGCCCGGTTCGAGATTTCCTGTTTGGCGACCTGAACATTGACGCCTTCCATAGCAAAATACTGCTGGGCGGCCAAGCGTGCTTCCTTGCTATAGCTGTTGTTACCAGGCAGTTTCCTACTGATGACGATCATCACTTGTAAGTCCTTGTGCACCTCGCTGATGTCTCGGAGAATGGGCATAAGCTCTTCGGCGGCGTCGAAATCGCAAAAAGACGGTTGAACGGGGACGATCACGAGGTCGGCGATACGCAATGCTGATCGCGTGGTTTTGTTGCAAAAATTCAATTGCGTAGACGCAAATGCGAAGATGGAGTCTGCGAGCAGGTCCATTCCGGGTGAGGCGCAGACAAGATGAGCGGTGATTTCAAATGGCGGCACTTTGTGGGAGAGATCATTCTCTGGGCAGTGCGTTGGTATTGCAAATACGGCGTCAGCTATCGCGATCTGGAAGAGATGATGGAAGAGCGTGGCGTTCATCTCGATCACAGTACGTTGTATCGCTGGGTACAACACTATGCCCCTGAAATGGAGAAGCGCCTGCGCTGGGCCTGGCGTCGCCCAGGATGGAGAGCGCGCTGGCACATCGATGAGACCTATATTAAGGTAGGTGGCAAGTGGGCTTATCTCTACAGGGCTGTGGATGAGCAAGGCCATACCATCGATTTCTATCTCTCACAAACACGCAACACAAAAGCCGCCAAACGGTTTCTCCACAAGGCATTGAAGGGCTTCAAAGAAGAGCAGAGACCTTCTGTAATCTACACCGACAAAGCTCCCACTTACCGAAAGGCCATCGCTTCACTCAAACGCGAAGGCACACTTGCCGATACAACAGAACATCGCCAGATCAAATATAAAAATAATGTGATTGAGGCCGATCATGGCAGGTTGAAACGGTTGATCAAGCCTGCACTCGGATTCAAATCGATGAAGACAGCTTATGCCACGATTAAAGGATTTGAGTTGATGCATGCCTTGCG
>JABDHA010000148.1 GCA_013285705.1 Acidobacteriota bacterium | reverse complement strand
TCGTTGCGGAAGAATGGCCAGAGAATCGCCGCCGCATGGGCGCCGGGTTCATGCACACCGGCTACTACGTAGGATTTTTTCTCGCCGCGCTGGCCAACTACGAAATCGGCAGCCGTTTTGGTTGGCGTTGGATGTTCGTTGTCGGTGGCTTGCCCGCGCTCTTGCTGGCGTGGGTTCGCCACGGGGTGGTGGAGCCCGTTGCCTGGAAGAAGAAAGAGAATGTGGTCCGGTCGTGGGCCGTGTGGCGTCCGTTCTCGGCGCTATTTTCTTCCGGCTTGCGCCAACGCACGATTGTGAATGCCTTGCTGATGCTGGCTTCAATCTGCGGCTTGTGGGCCGGGACGGTCTATGTCCCCGCTGCGATTACCGCTCTGGCCGAAGCGGGCGGCCGCGTGGGCCCGCAAGCCGCGCAGTTGGCCTCATGGGGTACCATGCTGGTTTCGTTCGCCACGATTCTTGGTTGCCTGGCGATGCCGTCGCTCGCGGAGCGGCTCGGCCGGCGCGGAGCTCTCGCCTTCTTTTTCGTTCTCATGATGGCGTTCATCGGGCTCACCTTCGGCAAGGTCTTCTATCTCGGACCAAGCGCACTCCCCATGTTTTTTGTCTGTCTGTTCTTCCTGGGTTTAGGCGGAGCCAACTTCGCGGTCTACACGCTATGGCTGCCCGAGCAATATACCACGGAGTGCCGCGCCAGCGCGTTCGCTTTTTCCACTTCGTTCGCGCGATTCGGGGGCGCAGGGATTACGTTTCTGGTGGGAAGCGGCGTCCGGCATTACGGATCGCTCGGAATGCCGGTCGCAATGACTTCAATCGCCTTCGCACTTGGCCTGCTTCTGATTCCGTTCGGCGCGGAAACCCGGGGCCAGCGCCTGCCGAGCTAAGCGGTGCGCGCGATCAGCGCGTGCCGGTGCGCCAATAACCGGTGCGGCAATAAAAGGATATTTCAGGGCGTGTCTATGGGCACGCCGTGATAAGACTTCCATTCACGCGGCATCGCCAGGCTTCGCTCTGTTGCTTATCTCAGTGGGAGGGCTAACCTTGCGGCGCAGCTGCTAATGCTCGCTACGCCGCGGTTCTTGCCCCTTCCGCCGGCGGCTTAGGGAAATGGACACGGCGGTCTGATTCCTCGACCATGCGGCGTGCCAAGGGCTTCAACCACAGCAAAGCCATGAAGGCGGCAATCAAGTCGCAAATAATCATCGCCCAAAAGACCTTCGTCCAGGAGCCGGTCTTGGCAAACAGCCACGCGGCACCAGGTCCGGCAAAGGCAGTAGCCACTCCCTTGGCCGTATACACGATGCCATAGTTGGTTGTGGCCCACTTGTTTCCGTACAAATCGCCAGTGATGGAGGGAAACAGCGAGTAAATATTGCCCCACGCGAAGAAGCACAGTCCTGATAATGCAACGAACCAGACTGGATGGCTGATCAGTTGGAGCAGAGCATAGACCGCGATTGCTTCCAGGATAAAGGAGATGAATATGGCATTCTCCCGACCGATATGATCCGACACCCATCCCCAGAACGGTCGCGTTAAGCCGTTCAAGATACGGTCCACGGTGATAGCTAACACCAGTGCGGTCATGCCCCAGACCACGATGACCTTGTCCACGTGGTAGGAGGACGCCATGGGGTTGAGTTGCACCGTGACCACGATTCCGCCGAAGGCGAACATGGTCATCATGAGGTAGATGACGTAAAAAGACGGTTGGCGCATCATCTGCAACGGCGTCATATCGATCGCGGAGGTCTTCACTTTGGATCTGATCTGCGCTTCCTTCTCTTTCCAGTTTGGCGGCGTCCATCCCACCGGAGGCCTCGCAAGAAAGAGGGAAGCAAACAGCACAACGAAGCCCTGAATAATTCCCCAGACGATGAATGTGTGCTGGTAGCCCGAGGTTTTCAACATCGCGGCAATGGGAGCGATGGTGGTGGCAGTGCCTATGCCAAAAGCTCCCGCGGTCAAGCCGACGCACAGACCTCGATGGTCCGGGAACCATTTCAGAGCGTTGCCAATCGTTCCACCATAGACCGCGCCGGCGCCGATACCGCCGAGGCCGTACCAAAAGTAAAGGCCGTAAAGCGTCTCCGCCCGACCGGATCCGATCCAGCCCAATCCCGCCAGGATTGCGCCAACACCCAGCATGAATCGAGGCCCGATTCGATCTACCAGGAATCCTTCAAATGGTACGAGCCAGGTTTCCAGGGCGACGAATAACACGATGGTCCACTGGACAGCTTCCAGTGAAACGTGCAGATGGGCCTGTATCGGCTTGGTGAAGAGAGTCCAGGCATATTGCAGGTTCGCGATCGCCATCATCGCGACGATGCCGGCTACTAACTGAACCCATCGGTTGGGGATGCGTGAAGGGTGAATAAGGGAGGCTGGATTTACCGCAGATGCAGCCATAGTGATACCTCCATGACGGCGCGTTGGACGTTAACAGCCCACTGCCAAAACCGCCAGCCCCATGCGATTTTGTTCCGCAGAAGTGACTGAGTCGACTGATGTTCCCGCCAACCTGCTCTAACTCGATGGCGGGGCGTCGGCCTCCACGTCTGTCCGGAAGGGGATCACACCGGGAACCAGCCACTTTTCCCACATTTCATCGATCTTGCTTTGGAAGTAATCGATGTCATCGTTGGTAAAGTGAGCAAATCTTCCTTGCCTCAATAAATAATCTCGTACTGGCTGCCGCTGGATCTTCTTGGCGGCAATTTGCTGCGTTCTGCCGGTTAACTTCAGCACACCATCTTCCACTTCATAGAGCGGCCAAATGCCAGTATTGACGGCCAGTTCGCCCAGTTCGTGGGAGATGTAAGGGTCGTAATCCCAACCCTTTGGACAGGGATCGAGCGAGTGAATGAACGTGGGACCGCCAATGGCAAGAGCCTTCCGCATGGAATTCATGGCCGCCAGGCCGTAGGACATGCAAACAGTTGCGACATATCGGCACGTCGGATGACCTGCCGCCATCATGCCGGCCATATTCTTTTTCCAGCGGCGATGCATGATTCTTTTCACCTTGCCCGGCGTACTAAACGTTGTGTTCGCTCCCCAGGGGGTGCTACCTGAAAGCTGTATATCGGTGTTGGCATATGACTCGTTGTCATACATCAAAATGAGGCAGTTGTAATCGGGATGAGTGAGCGTGGCTGAGATCGCCCCCACGCCCATATCGGCTCCGCCGCCATCGCCGCAGAATGCTATCACGTTGATAGGCTCCTGCTTCATTTTTCCTTTGCGCATGAGGACTTTCAGAGCCGCCGACGCTCCCAGCGCCGCCGACCCGCTGCTGCCTAATTGCGTATGCATCCAGGGAAGCACCCACGAGGTGCTGTAGTAAGTGGTGTTCGCCACATACATGCATCCCGTGCTGCCGAGCACGATGGTTCGAGGGCCGGCGGCTTTGGCCATCATCTTCATCACCAGCGCCGACTCACAGCCCTGGCAGGTGCGGTGTCCCGAGGTGAAGTACTCCTCCAACGGGATCTTCTTAACGGCTTTGAACGGATCTAATTTCTGGGTCGGATCGATTTGTACGTAGGTTGCCATAATTCTTTATCCTCTCGAGGCTATAAAAACCAGGTCTAAAGACCCGTCAGCAAAAGCGGATTACTCTCGCAATCCGATCCATTGAGTTAAGGGTTGCTTTTTGCCATCCGCAGCGTTGTAGACGGCTTCGGCCATCTTCTGTACATCGGGCACGGTCACTTCGCGCCCTCCGAGACCGCAAATAAAACCGACCACCGGCGGTTTCTTGCCCGGCCCCGGATACAGAGCATGCCGAACTTCGCCGGCCAGCACGCCTCCGGCGTAGGGGGAACCGAAAGAGTAGTCGCGATCGATGACTCCGACCGCGGCAAAACGTTGCAGAGATTTCGACAACTCTTCCGCGGCAAAGGGACGGAACCAGCGCATGCGCACAAATCCCACGCGCTTGCCTTGCTTGCGCATCTCGCGGATCGCTACCTTCACCGAGATCGACAGCGTCCCCATACCCATGAGAACGATATCAGCGTCGTCGGTCATGTACTCCTCGAAGAACGGATTGCCGTAAGAGCGCCCAAAGATGCGCTCGAAATCGGCGTAGGCTTCCCGAATCACGCCAGGGGACCGCTCCATCGCCGCGTAATTCTGGCGGCGAATTTCCATGACCCAGTCTTCGTTGCCCTGCGGCGCTACCGTGATTGGATTGTCGGGGTGAAGCAGCAGGTCGCCGCGGTTGTACTGCGGCAGGAATTCGTTGACTTTCTCTTGCGATGGGATCTTCACCAGCGCTTGTGAGTGGGTCAGGAATGCGCCGTCGCAACTGATGGCCAGGGGCAGGAAGATCCGCCGGTCCTCGGCCACACGGTAAGCAATCAGGGCCGTGTCCAGCGCTTCTTGCGCATTGTCGACCCAAACCAGTTGCCAGCCCAGATCGCGGACTGCCAGTGCATCGTTGTGCTCTACGCCGAAGGCGCCAGGATCATCCAACGCCCGGTTCCCCACCATGGCGATCATGGGAATGCGAAGTGCGGGAGTGACCGTCAGCGCTTCCATGGCATACATCCAGCCGACGCCACTGGAACCGCAGAATACGCGAGCGCCGCAAGCCGAAGCATGCTTCACAATTTCAAACTGCGAATGTTCACCTTCCGCGACGATATATTCGCAATCCATTTCACCGTTCGCTACCAGCTTGCAGACGTACTGCATGACGGTGTCGTAAGGACGGATCGGATAAGCCGTAATCACGTCTACATCGGCCAGCTGGCATGCGACTGCAATGGCCTCGCTACCGGTGATTAAGGCTGTTTTGTCGAGCTTGTCTTTCTGTTCTTCGATTACTGTTGCCACTGCCATGACGGACTCTCCTCGCTTGGAATCCTATGAATGTTATTTTTCCTGAGCAATCTCGAGCATTTCAGGAATCTGCTCTTCATACTGCCCACGATAGCGGAACCCGTGCGACCGTTCCGGCGGATGTTTGATCTTCTCTTCCAGCCAGACTTTGTAACCGTCTTTGTCCTTGCGCCAGTCTTCCCACTGGCTATCGTTCCCTTTGAACTCCGTCTCATTCACCATGGTCACGCATTCTTTGACGGGGCAGACGGCTTCGCACACGCCACACCCGCAACAAGCCTTCATGTTCGCGTCATACAAACCTTCAGGAGTTACATCGAAACACGAATCCGGACACTGCAGCCAGCACAGCGTGCACTTGATGCAGGTATCGAAATTCACCACGGGCCGCATGGTTCGAGTGCTGAATTTCAGGAACGTGGGGTTGCGGTCGGGCTGGAATCCTCCCTCCGCGTGAGACTTTGGATCGTCCATCTTGTGTCCGGCGGGTATGCTTGGGATAGCGATGCCTTCGCCCATTTCATGCCACTTGGGCAGGTCGAATTTGTACGGCACTTCAGGATTGCCCTGGTCCGGAGTCACCGTGATGCTGGTGGTCCGATCGTAAGCCTTGGCGGCCGAAGTCGCCTTCAGTTCATCGTGCCACTCGTCCACGATGGCTCTTTGCACGGATTTCAAGCTGAACAGTTCGGGAAGAATCTTGGCGACCGCACCGAGAATGCGCACGTCAGTGTGATCGTCTTTGTAAACCCACAAGCCGGAGAAGCTCACGGTGCCCTTGAGGATCGACAACTGGTAAGGTGTGTCCTTGCGGTGCGCCATGGCGATGATGGCTTCCGGGCCCTCGCGCGAGGTAACGATCAACGTGCCACCGGGCTTCAGCAAACGATTGACCGGTTGCAGACCGTACCAGGCCCACGACTCGACGCCCTTGCAGAGCGTGTCATCGACGCAAATAGTGACGTCGACTTCCTTGGGTTCGTATTTTGCCATGCCTTCCTGCAGAGTCTGTTCGTCGGTAGCCACGATCGCGAAACCCTTCGCGGGAATTCCGTTGCGCTCAGGACTGTCCCCGTAGCGCCCGAAAGAAATGCCCACCTTGCCTTCGTGATGAGCAGCGAGCACGATCGCCCGGCTAAGCCTGCCCGCCATAGTTTTTTGAAAGATTCCTCGATAGATAATCTCGATTGCGAATAACCGACCCATAACCAACCCTCCGTTGACTAGAACTTGGTCATCAAAGCTTGTTAAGTACGATCTCTTCGACGTCTTCAATGTGCCGCCGCATGGCATCCCTAGCGGCCTCGGCGTCGTGGCGCTTGATGGCAGCCAGAATCCGGCGGTGGCCGGCAAGCGACTTCTGCGGGCGTCCCTCCACCTGCAGAGACCGTTCCCGCGTATCGCGCAGCAGATCCATGAGGATGTCGAGGACCTTCAGCACGACGCTATTATCGGAAGCCAGAGCAACGCTATAGTGGAATTCGGTGTCCTCGGCAACTGCGGCTTCTCCCTGCGTCTGTTTTTGCTCTTGCCGCTGCAGAATTTCTTCCATTTCAGAAATGTCCTCAGGGGAAGCGTGGGTAGCGGCGCGCGCTGCCAGCGGGGGTTCGAGCATTCTGCGAAAATCCAAAAGCTCACTCACCAGTTCCTGGCGGCGTTTGAGAGCGTTGGCAAAAGGATTGACCAACGAGTCTGCAGAAACTTCGCGCACGATGGTTCCAGCGCCCTGACGCGGTTCTACCAACCCCATCAGCTCCAGGCCTCGAATCGCGTCGCGGATCGAACTGCGGCTTACGCGCAGCATCTCTGCCAGTTCACGTTCTGATGGAAGTTTGTCGCCGGGTTTCAGCTTCTTGAGGATCAGGCGTTCGATCTGCTTGGCGACTTCTTCGTAGACTTTGTTCCTGCGGACAACTTC
>JABDHA010000147.1:6712-6803 GCA_013285705.1 Acidobacteriota bacterium | reverse complement strand
CCGAAGCACAGGGACGGCACAAGAAACAGACCGGAGGCCATGGCCAATATGGTGATTGCAAAATTAAATTAGAGCCCCTGCCGCGTGGCAC
>JABDHA010000147.1:0-6702 GCA_013285705.1 Acidobacteriota bacterium | reverse complement strand
TTCCTCGACAATACGTTCCCGCCGTCGAGAAAGGGATTCAGGAGTCAGCCGCGCGCGGATATCTCGCCGGCTATCCAGTGGTCGATTTCAGGGTCACGGTGATTGACGGCAGTTATCACGATGTCGATTCAAACGAATTGTCCTTCAAGATGGCTGGCCGCCTTGCGTTTCGCAAATGCATGGAACAGGCCAAACCCGTCTTGCTGGAGCCGGTGATGCGCGTGGAGATTGAGGCTCCGGAGGAGTTTGCAGGTACTCTTATGGGCGATCTCAACCAGCGTCGAGGCCGCGTCCAGGGCATGGACAGCCGCAATGCAAGTACTGTCATTCGCGCCGAGGTCCCTATGGCTGAAATGCTGACTTATGGGCAAAGCCTGACGGCGATGACGCAGGGGCGCGGCAGCTTCCACATGGAAATGGACCACTACGACGTGGTGCCACAGTTGATGGCGGACAAAATCATCGCCGATGCAAAGAAACCGCAGGTCGAAGAGGAAGAGTAGTGTCCCGCGGGAAGCGGCGGATGGGTCAGCCCGCCGCCTTTAGTGGGGGCTCCTCGTTCTGATTTCCGGCAGTCTCACTGTTTGCGTGGGACGAACGCGACACTTCCTGCGGCCGCATGTTCACCGGCAGAAAAATGCTGAACGCTGTGCCGTGGTGGTTCGGACGTGTACATGAGTGTGCCTGGAGCTTTCCTCCATGCCGGCGAATGATAGACATGGATACCCAGAGGCCGAGACCCGTTCCCTGATGCCCTTTTGTGGTGACAAAGGGCACGCCGAGGTTTCGGCGGATCGCGGGATCAATACCGTTGCCATTGTCGGCGATTGTGATCCGTAGTCCACGGATATCGCCCTCCGGTCTTTGAGGAACGGAACGCAGCCGCAACCAGAGAGTTCCCCCATCCGGAGCGGCTTCAATAGCGTTAACGATCAGATTCGAAAGCACCTGCCGCATCTCCCCAGGGAAAACTCTTACCGCCTGTTGCGAACCGTATTCACGGCGGATGTGCAGTCGTTTTTCCTCGATCTGCCTGCGATAGAGCACTAGCACTTCTTCAAGGAGTTGGTCGGTATGGACGAAAACGGGACTGGATGTTTCTCGGTAGAAGTTGAGTGTTTGTTTACTGATCTGAACGACGCGGCCCAATTCCTGCTGAGCCAGGGCGAGATACGATTGCGCATTTGAGGACAAGCCATCTTCCCTGTCAAGCAGAAAAAGAAGGTTTGAAATCGATTCGAGAGGGTTGTTGATTTCATGCGCAATGGAAGCAGTGAGCCTCCCAATGGCAATCAATTTCTGGTTTTCTCGCAGGACGCTGGTCAACGGTTCAAGCCCATGTGGAACTGACTTTCGTCCCTCTGGCCCAAGCTTTCCGGCGGACTGCAGACGGCTAGAATCGAAGCCCTCACGATCGGGATTTCGTCCCCCCGCCTCTTTCTCGGGTTCGAATTTTTGATTCCTTCGTATGATCTGCATATCAGTCCGGTGGCACAATTGACACATCTATCTCCTGGTTGTGATGATGACGGCGTCTGTCGCTGTTGCTTACTCATCGCTAGGCTGCCTCATCGACGGTTGGACGAAACGGTAATCTTTTGAAAACAGGTTGTTTGCAAGCAATGTCTTGGACCGTTTTGCCATTGCGGTTTCGAGAACGGGAAAGTATGTGGGGAGCCGGGCGGGAAATATGAAGTATTTTGGCAACCTTCAGGCTATTAAGTAATCTAAAAGCCTGAGCCAACGGATTGAATCCAAGGATGTTGAATCGCACATGAGCGTAAGCAGGATCGTTGTGTCCGCGCTGCTGGGTTGTCTCGGGACAGTCGGCGCCGTCGCACAAAGCAATCCGAACAACTCGGCGACAAATCCCTATTACGGCAGCGTGCAGGCTGTAGCTGCGACTCCGGGCGTGAAGCAACTCTCGCTCGATGATGCGATGCGAATGGGGATCGAGAACAATCTCGCTCTTACTGAGGCGCGGGAAAACCAGAAGACCGCGCAGGCACAAGCCTCACAGACCCTGAATCTGCTGCTGCCAAATCTCGATGTGACAGGCTCGACCGGTATCCAGCAGTTCAATCTGGAAGCACAGGGCTTTCGTCCTGGATTGCTGTCTTCCTTTGCATCTGTTGTTCCGCCTTCGGAGGCGGCAAATTTTCCTTTCCTCGTAAAAGTTGATCTGACCCAGGGACAGGCAAACTTGTCGCAAACGCTTTTCAACTGGGCGGGATGGGATCTCTATCGCGCGATGAAGTCAAGCGCGAAATCGGCGTATTACAACGCACAGTCCTCACGCGGGCTGGTGATTCTGAACGTGGGCACGATTTATCTGCAGACACTTGCTGATGGGGCGCAGCTGGATTATGCCAGATCGCTCATGAAAACGGACGAAACGTTGCTGTATCAGGCGGTGGAAGAGCATAAAGCGGGTACAGCCGCCAATCTGGATGAGCTACGAGCGCGTGTGCAATACCAGACACAACAGTTGGCTGTGATTAACGCTGAAAACACGCTGGAAAAGGATGAAATCACGCTGAAGCGCGAAATTGGAATGGATCCTAAACAGCAGATTCAGCTGACGGATGCAGTTCCTTTTGCCGATTTGTCGGCATTGAGCATTGAAGATGCCAGGCGCGAAGCATACGGAAGCAGGCAGGATTATCAATCGATGTTGCAGCAGATTCGGACGGGAGAGTTGGAGCGCAAAGCGGCCAAGCATGAGCGTTTCCCCACGCTGAACTTCAAGGGAAATTATGGAGTTACAGGGATCACTGGTGGCCCGTTCCATGGAACGTTTGTTGCCGCCGGCAGTATCGATCTTCCAATTTTCCAGGAAGGGAAGTTTCGTGGGGATCGCGACGTCGCCGAGGCGCAACTCGAGAGTTTCCAGGCGCAATTGGCGGATCTCAGGAACAAGATCGATCAGCAACTGCGCGATAGTTTGCTCGATCTGCAGACAGCGGCCGATCTGGTGCGAGTTGCCCGCAGCAACGTGGACTTGTCGACCACAGCTTTAGAGCAGAGCACAGACCGATTCCAGGCCGGGGTGGACGATAATCTACCCGTAGTACAGGCGCAGTCAACCCTGGCTCAGGCACAGGCGCAGTACGTAAGTAGCGTCCGCCAGTTCAACCAGGCAAAGCTTGGATTAGCGCGCAACCTGGGCATTGTCGACACACAATACAAGACTTACCTTCAAGGCGGAGTCCCGCCGGCAGTAAAAAGCAAGCAAACCGATCAGCCGCAGGGCGGACGGTAACCAATTTTTCTGGTTACCTCCGCTGAATCTGGTAGACTAAAGTGGCGTTAGAACTGAACCGGGCAAGAGCAGTCCTCGCCCAGCAGCAAGATTCTGCCAGTAGTGGCTCCGATTTGTTTCAGCGCAATTCAAATTAGGAAATAGCATCACATGGAACAAGGAACAGTGAAGTGGTTTAACGACGCAAAAGGGTTCGGCTTCATCTCCCGCCAGAATGGTGAAGATGTCTTCGTGCACTACTCCGCCATTAGCTCAAATGGCTTCAAGAGTTTGCAAGAAGGTCAGGCTGTTCAGTTTAACGTCGTTAAGGGGCCGAAGGGTTGGCAGGCTGCGGACGTTCAGCCGCTCTAAGACGCAGAATCAACAGATTGACCACAAAAGGCGGGCTTCCAAGCTCGCCTTTTATGGTTTTTGACGTTCCCGGGAACAAAGAGTTAGCGGCGAATTGCAGCTTCCAGCGCGTCGCACGCCGTTTTCAGGCCGTCCTCAGCCTCGAGGGTTTGTCGGACGGTGAAAGCGCGTTCTGCATAGCGAGGGTTGCTCAATAACCCTTGAATCATCTTTGCGGCTCGTTCGGCCGTGTAGTTCTTGCGCTGCACCACTTTCGCGACACCCAGCCTTCGTACGCGACGCGCATTGTCCGGCTGATCGTGGCTGTAGGGCATGACCAGCATAGGTCTGCCCGCGCGCAGAGCTTGCGCTGTAGTGCCGATGCCGCCCTGATGAATGATGACGGACGCCCTGGGGAAGAGCCTGGAATAGGGCGCATATTTCGCGATACAGATATTGCCCGGTATCGTCCCCTTCGGGATGTTCTCCGGGTCATTGCCAACCAGGAGAACGGCGCGAAGGTTGAGGGCTTTGGCTGCCTCCAGGCTCCGTTCATAGAAATCGCCTGCGTCGAGCACTGCGGCCGAGCCGAGGGTAAAAACCAGCGGCGGCGGCCCGGCATCCAGAAATTTCTCAAGTGCAGCGGGTAGATCTGCTTTACCCGCATCACCGTCATAGAAGACGAAGCCTGTGGTTTTGGTATTCGATGGCCAATCTGGCTGCGGCTCACCCATGACCCGCGAGAACAGGGCCAAGACTAGCTGCTCGGAATGCTTGGCATCGAAGATCGGATCTTCTCCGCGATCGAGCCCCAATTCATGGCGCAGCTCGTAAACAGGTTCCGGCCAACGGCGCGTGACGTAACGGGCAAAGCGCGTTACGACGTGTCCTATTTTGGGAACAACGATCTGAGCCCGAGCGAGCGTGGGATAGGGCGGCAGGACGGGCGGGTCATAAGCCGAAAAAAAAGAAAACGGAGCCAGGACATAGGATGCCCACGGGATGCCTGTCTTTGCGGCAACAATTGGTCCTGCGTAGGCCAATTCGCCCGTCATGAGAAGATCTGCTCCTCCGTCAGCTTCTACGGCTGTTAGCAAATCTTCGTAGCTTTCACGGAGTGCCGGAAACAGAAATTCACGCAGTCCGTATTCCGTTCCCTTTTTCTTGTCGTAGATCATCGCGACAAGGCGCTTGTCGCTCTGGTCCTGATCGGGCCGGACGGAAAAGAAGCCGATACCAAGAGGTTCGATTCTTGCGCGGAACATCTCCGGCACGGCAAGTGCCGGATGGTGGCCGCGCCTCTTCAATTCCAAAGCCAACGCGATCAGCGGATTTACGTCGCCAAGAGTACCGAAGGTAGAGAGAACGATACGCACTTCTTAAAAGCTTGCCTCAAACGTGTGAAATCTATGTTCAAGTTCCCATTCCTGCTGTGCTTTTTCACTGGAGCGAACCAGAGTTGCACATGCACCAGTCGGTGTGTCGCGTACTAGCTGCCCACGACATTGGGATACAGGCTGATCGAGCTTTTCCGGATTCGATGCTGGAGTAGCTGTCTGCCAGAGACTTGCTCCAGGCAGGAAGCTATGCTCGATGCCGGTTCGCGCCATCAGCTTAAAATCACGATAGCTCAAAGGATAGGTATCTGCAGCGCGCATATATTCATGCGTCAGGTCAATACGGGATACGCCTTCGTCGTCGGTTGACAGAGCGACCGGCACGCCGTATTTGCGGTAGAGCATGAATGGATGGCTATTGCCCTTGATATTGAGGATGACATCGTTGCTGGTGAGGTTGACCTCGACCATCACGCGTTTGTTTGCCATTTCCTTCAGCAGATCATAGGGCTTTTCCTCATACATCACATCGACACCGTGTCCGATGCGCTCCGCATGACCCTGCTCGACCGCAGAGCGGATGTGAAAGGTAAGGCCGTCGGGCGGAACCATGCCCGGCTCGAGTTCGCCAGCGTGCAGGGTGATATGGACCTTCGGATAAAGAGCGTGCAGCGCATCGATCATCTGCATGTGCAGGCGATAATCCGTCATGCAGACGTAACAGTCTTCTGGCTGCACGAGATTAAGGCCGACGACGCGCGGATCGGCTGAGGCGAGTTCAAAGCCAAGGAGGATCTGCGCAAAGACAACTTCCTTTGGCAGTCCGCGAAGCACCTGGTAGATAAAGCGGACTTCGACTCTGCATCCCGCCGCCGCACCCGGCTGGTTGCAGTGTTCCCGTTCACTGCGCACCGCCTCGATTTGATCGAAATAGACGCGAATCCCGGGAATGGAATCACGGAAGCCCTGCGCCAGCAGTTGCTCGCGATATTGCGCAAAGTTCGGATTGAAGCCGGCCTTGATGGCCAATGCAGCAGCGGGCTTGAAATCCGGCGTCTCCATCAATTCAAGGTATTGCTCGTTTTGCGCGGCAGCGCGGGTTGCGACCTCATCGATCCACTCACCAACATGGCGCTTGTCCGTGCCCCCGAACTTGTCAAACGTATTGAAGAAATGATCATGGCCCGACTCTGCCGTCCGGGGAACGAAGGTGCGCATGGAAAAGGAGTCGATCAAAGCGTCGTAAAGTTTTTGATCCTGTGGCACGCTGGCCGCAGCAACATCGCCTTGCTTGCACGCGGGTGCATTGTGTGACGCGGCTCCAAGTGGCTTGACGAAGGCAAGACTCGTAGTATCGACACAGAGGCCATCTTCCCCGGCTGCACGAATGAATGACTCTGCATAGACTGCTCCGGAAAGATGGACGTGCAAATCGGCACCCTTCGGCATCTGATAGAAGAAAGCTCTCAGAGCAGCAGGCCCCTGTTTCCGTGCCTCTTCAAGGGCACGCGCGGCGCGCGCTTCCGCGTTGACTTCACGCACAGGCTGTGCGGCCTGTGCGAAAACAGTGCGCAATGGAAGGAACAATGCGCAAAACAGCAGCAATCGAAACACGAACGACTGGCGACAGTGGGCGCGAGACATTACGATAGTCCTCTTAGGTGTGAAGAAATGCAAAAGCAGTGTGCGACAAGTGTATGGTATCGGTTTGCTTTGGTGGCAATGTTGTTTTTAGCTGGAATCGCAGAATTGCCGGCATCGGCGCAGGAATGG
>JABDHA010000146.1 GCA_013285705.1 Acidobacteriota bacterium | reverse complement strand
AAGCTGCTCAGCGTCGTGCCGAGCGTCGTTACGGACGATATGATCAACAACGCGATGAGCGACGCGATCATGGCGTATTCAATCGCGGTCGCACCGTCCTCATTTGCCCCAAAGTGCTTGAGCAATAACCTCATAGCCTTTTCTCCCTCAGCGTCGGGATCATGGCTTCGATGAATGTATAACGGCTAAATATTGGGGTTGGGTCTGAAAACAATCCCGACTTGGCACAGCCTCACGGGTACGGGCCTTTGGATTGTGATCCGTGCACTTGGCAAACCTGACGCGAGATATGGGCCTTAGCGTTGCGTAGGATTGCGCCTTCCCGTACCGCGACATGCTGGACAAGGAATCGTCCCCGTTCCATCGCAAGTCGCGCATTCTTTCTTTCGGTTGGATGACGAGCCGCTGCCTAGACAGGCATGACAAGGGAGAATCTTGATGCCTTTGCAGTGCAAGCACGTCGCAAATGCCATCGTTCGTCGCTCCACGAATCTTTGGCTTGACGATGCCAAATATAAAAGGCGCCTGGAAGTCTCTCAGTTTGCCGGGAATAGATTCAGCGGCGCCTCAAAAGGCGAAAGTCCCGGCGCGTTGGACACCGGACCTTTCAGGGTGGACCGGGGGTTTCAGGGCCCGTCCGCTGCCTATTTAGCACCAAAAGATGCCGCTGTTAACATTTCGTCAGAAATAGGCTGAGAAAATCCGGGGCATTCCTAGCCACATACCCTGGGGGCTTGGGAAAAGGGGCTGGGCGTTTAATCCCATGGGCGCTCAGCCTGAGCTGCTGCCGGTTCGGTTGACACCTGCTTAAGCTACACCAGCCCTCATTTCGAACTCCATAGGGCTCAAATATCCCAGCGTCGAGTGCCGTCGTTTGGGGTTGTAGAAGCGCTCGATGTAATCGAACACGTCGGCTCTGGCCTCGTCCCGGGTGCGGTAGGTTTTACGGGCTGTGCGTTCGAACTTCAGTGAGGAGAAGAAGCTCTCCATCGCCGCATTGTCCCAACAATTGCCCGAACGGCTCATGGAACAGGTGACGCCGTGATCGGCCATCAGCCGTTGGAATTGCTCGCTGGTGTACTGGCTGCCCCGGTCGGAGTGGTGCAGAAGCGCCTTGGGTCTACCCCTGCGCCAGATCGCCATGATGAGCGCGTCGGTGACGAACTGCGCCGTCATCGTGGCGCTCATCGACCAACCGACGACACGTCGGGAGAACAGATCAACGACAGCCGCCACATAAAGCCAGCCTTCCGCTGTCCAGATGTAGGTAAAATCTGCAATCCATTTGCGGTTTGGGGCCGGTGCTTCAAAGGCCCTGTCCAGTACATTGGGAGCGACGGCAGTCGTCGGCCGTTCACCTGCATCGGACGGCAGGCGACGCCGTCGCGGTCTCGCCCGCAAGGCCTGGAGCTGCATCAGCCGCTCGATCCGATGCAGCCCGCAAGATATCCCTTCCGCCAGCATGTCACGCCACACGCGCCTGGCACCGTAGGTCCGGTCACTGGCAAGGAAGCTCGCCCGCACCTTGGCGCCAAGCTCTTCGTCGCTGCGGCTGCGCGCGCTACGCGGTCGCGTCAGCCAGGCATAGAAGCCACCCCGCGAGACCCCGAGCGCCCCGCACAACCATCCAGCCGGCCAGATTCCCCGGTGCTTCGCGATGAAAGCAAACTTCACGTGCTCTCCTTCGCGAAGTAGGCCGCGGCTTTTTTTAGGATGTCTCGTTCGGCCTTGAGCTTCGCCACCTCGCGCTTCAGCCGCGCGATCTCGGCCTGTTCGGCCTTCATCTGCCCATGGCCAGGAAAGGCCTGCGCCGGGTCAGTCTCAAAATCCTTGACCCATTGGCGCAGCTGTGTCGGATGCACCCCCAGGTCCTGCGAGGCCTGCGCCACCTTCACGCCCCGCTCCGTGATCAGCTTAACGGCCTCAAGCTTGAACTCTCGCGTGAACTTCCGTCTCTCCATGACCCACCTCCGGTTCCATAAAAACACCTAATCTCGGCGTCTTCAAAACCGGCAGCAGCTCACTACAGAATCCTGGGAACTCCACGGCTTGCCGGGCCAGTTTCAAATCTTTGATGAAAGGCGGTCGTAATCCCTGGCGACTACCAATAAGGCTTCCCGAGTTTTCACGTTGTCGTCTTTAGCTGCAAGCGCACGAAGATGTTCTGCTTGCTCCTGATAATACTGCGCTCGCGCAAGATTTTCCGACATGCCACCCATCCCCGGTGTGACCTTAGCACATCTAACGGTTACCGACGGTCGTGACGCTCAACAACCTCCACACGCCTCCGACGGTCGGAAAATAGTTCTTCATTTTGAGGAATGTTAAATGCGGCTCTGCCCTGGCGCATTATAGTGGAGTGCTGGCGAGTTGACTGAGGCGTCCTCTCGATAGGAGGGCAATGTGGAATATAGGCTCTATTGCCTGGACGGTTCGGGTCATGTCGTTTCCGGCAGAGATATTGTGGTCCGTGACGATCTGGCAGCCCTCCAGGAAGCTGAGAATGACTGCGAAAAGGATGCCGTCGAAGTCTGGCAGGGTGCACGGCTCGTCGCGCGGGTGAAAATTGGCAACGCTCCGTTGGGGCCTGAAGACCGTATGTCACTGTGATTGCAGTCTGAATCTAGCCGGTCTTGCGGTCGGGGGGCCCTGTGGGAGGTTCTTTCGTCGGCTCGCTGCCGCCTGAGAGATACTACGCGCTCCCCCGCCCGCTAAGGAGCGCTCGTGCCCCGATACTTCTTCAATGTCGTGTCTCCTTCGCCCGGCCCAGATAACGAGGGCTTCGAGCTTCCCGACATTTACGCAGCCCAGACGGCGGCGGTTCGGCTGTGCGGGGAAATGATTAAAGAGATCGATGGAAAATTCTGGGAAGAGCCGATCTGGCGGCTTGAAGTAACAAGCCACGATTTCAGGCTGCTTTTTACCCTGACGTTTTCGGCGGAAGAACACGATGCTCCAAACTAGAGCGCGGACTCGTCGGCCCCCTGCATGCCGATATGCAAGTAATTCGAATTGAAGCCGCTCAATTTCATCAGGCGGTCGATGTCGTGGATGGCAAGGGTCTCGCCCTTCCACGATATGAGATTTTCCTGCCGAAGCTCCTGCAACACGCGGTTCAAATGGACCGAGGATGTGCCAATCGTGTCGGCAAGATCGGTTTGCGACAGCGGTAATTCATAACCGTTGTCCGCCAAGCCCACAATCCGGAGCCTGAGCAGCAATTCGCAGAAAACATGCCCCAACCTCTGTCTGGCGCCCCGCTGGCCAACGTTGACCAGCCACTCGCGCAACACCGCAGAATCCACCAGCGCCGCGCACAACATTGCCAGCGAAAGTCTGGGTCTTTGCAGAAGCGCCAGTATCTGCTCGTGTGGAATATCGACCACCTTGCATGGGGAGATCGTGCCGATGCTGTGATCCATCTGCTTGAGCACGACCACGTGAAGGTCGCAAAAGTCACCCGGCACGAGAAATGCCATGATCTGGCGGTTCCCCTCGGCGGTGAATTTGTAGCGGCAGGCGAACCCTTCAAGGACCAAATGAACGAAGGCGGACTTCTCGCCCTCTCTGGCCAGATCAGTGTGTGCCGGGACTGTTCTTACATCCCGGACGACGGCATTAAGAACGCGCTGATCTTCCTCGCAGAGACGCGCGTATCCCTGTAATTTTTTCACCAATACATTGTCCATCGCCGACCCGGTGTTTACGGATCTGTGTCAACGCGAACAGAGCGCGCAGCAGTGCATAGCGCCTTGGGGGCGTTTTTAATTTAACATTTGTAATCGCCCTATGAAAGCCCCGGCCAAGCTTGTAGGCGCAGCCGCCCGCAGCCATATCCCAATTCACCCAATAGTTTGTGTCGAGTTTGCCCAGCGCTAGGTTCCCAATAATTTGGTGCACCCCCACGGAACGGTACTCGTCTCGGGAAATTAACATAGGTTAAGCGCTGGGTGATGCGATGGACCTTGTTGGGGAGCCCGTGGGCCAGTTTCTTTCTGCTTTGCCGCGCGGACAGCGAGCGGCACGCTACCGGCGGTTCGCGGTTGAAGCGGTGCTAAGGGCGCGAGAGGCCTTCAATCCTGACCAGCGGGCCGAGTATCTGACCATGGCATCCGGCTGGCACGCCATGGCGGTGGAGGCGGAACGCTATTTGGCTCGGACGATCCCCGGTGAAGATGACGGCCACGAGCAATCCGAAGCAATGCCGGACGATCCTTCACATTAGCCTCCCAAGGCTAACTGTATCGTACAGGGCCATAGGCCATGGAAAGCAGACAGCAAGAAGGCCAGCGCTATCTCGCCAAGGCCAAAGAGGCAGAGGCGGCGGCAGCCAATATCACCGACTTCGTAACACGGGTCGATTGGCTGAAAATCGCCGCAGCCTACCGCATACTTTTCAAGCACATACAACACCCCAACTAAACATTCCCATCCCTGCGGATCGTCCAGAAGCCTCAGGATGAAGGTCCGGCGCGGTTGCGTTCTGGACGGAAGCGAGATGCGCGAAGGACCCTGTGTCTGGAGACTGGCCGCGATGTCGTAATGTTGCTCAACTTAACAAATGTAGTCCCTTTCCGACCCCTATCGCATTACCGTTTGCCGTCGCCGATATGGGCCAAGGGCATCGGCGCTTGAGCGACATCAGGGACAAATTCGGGAACTTTGTCCGCGCTCCAGCTTGCGAAGCTGTTGGAGGCGTACATGCACGACTACAAAATCTATGTTTTGGACGGGCAGGAACACATCGTACTGGCCTACGACTTTAAAGGGTCTGATGACGCATCGGCCTTGGAAGAATCCAAGAAGCATTCTGACAAGACCCTCATCGAAGTTTGGCAGGGGGCACGTTTCGTCGCACGTATTGCCCGAGATGCCAAAGCCGCGTCCGGCTAGTCTCCTCATTTCTCCGGGGCGGGAATTTTCGTGCGGGTCAAACTGACTCACCACCGAGTGGCGCGGTATTTGACAGAACTGTCTGAAAGCAATGTCCGCTTTGGGTGGTGGGTTCAACGGATCAGGGCAACACCCGTCCTAGTCTATCGGCTGGAGTTTCGAAGCCCAAGGTCTTTCGCGGGCGTTGATTGAGCCGCAGCGCGATCTTGTTGAGGCGGGCCTGGGAGAACTGCGATAGATCGGTTCCTTTCGGGAAGTACTGGCGCAGCAAGCCGTTGGTGTTTTCGTTGCTGCCACGCTGCCAAGGGCTGCGTGGATCACAGAAGTAGACCTGCACGTCGGTCGCGACGGTGAAGGCTCTGTGCGCGGCCATCTCCTTGCCGCGGTCCCAGGTCAGTGAACGACGCAGTCGACCAGGCAGCTTGCGGATGTTCTTGGTGAGCGCGTCCACCACCGTCGCCGTATCGCGACTGGGCAGCTTGAGCAGCATCACAAAGCGGGAAGCCCGTTCGACCAGCGTCACGATGTGGGAGTGGTTTGAGCCGCAGAGAAGATCGCCTTCCCAGTGGCCCGGCACGGCGCGATCCTCGGCCTCGGCAGGCCGCTCGCGGATGGAGACCGCATCGGCGATCTGTCCTAGTCCGTTCTTGGTGACGCCGCCTTTGGCTTGGCGCATCTGCCGCCTGGTGCGCAAATGGGCCATCAGCTCCTTCTTCAAGGCGCCACGCGTCTGAATGAAGAGACTGCGATAGATCGTTTCGTGAGATAGTTGCATGTTCGGATCGGTCGGGAACTTCTGCCTCAGCCAGCCGGCGATCTGTGCCGGCGACCATTGCAGCGCCAGCTTCTGGGCCACGCGCCATCGTAACGGCGCATGGCGGGCCAGGCGACAGGGTTTGGGACGCAAGGCCTGATCCCAGGCGCGCCGATCCGCCCGGCTCGCCCGATAACCCCGGCTACCCCCGTTGCGCCTGATCTCCCGGCTCACCGTCGAGGGCGAGCGTCCGAGGGCACGCGCCATCCACCGGATTGACCGGCCAGCTGCCAGGCCACGCGAGATTTCCTCGCGCTCCTCAAGCTTTAGCGCCCCCGCAGCCCTCCGCCGCGCTGGCGGTGCAATGCCGCCGTCGCGAGCCAATATCCGGTAGACACCGCTCTTGTTGCGCCTGCCAAGCGCACGCGCGATGTCCGCAACACTTTGACCGCTCTTCCAGCGGTCCCATAGTTCGGCCTTCTGAAGCCCCGCAAACCTTATCCGCGCCGTCCATTCCATAGCCCACCTCCTGATCCAGAAAGATTAGAGGTGTTGCGACGACCCGTTGAACCCACCGTCAAATGCAGACATTGCTGTATGCTGGGATAACCATGACGGAAAAGCCCCGCTATCGCGCGGGCCGCGCCGCCGCCGCAGGGACAGAGTCTCCATCTCGGGGACATTCGCGAACTTATGCGGGGAATTGATTACCAGCCTCTGCGTCCTCGGTGCGAGGACCAGCGTTCAGAATGATGCTGACCGCCTGGAGGTCGCGTACAGCACCCTCGTTGAGCGGCCAATACTTGCCGTTGGAGGTCAACAATTCCCACACATCCGGTCTCTGAATCCAAACGCGCGCAAGTCCGGTGTCGAGGTGCGCATAGCAGGGTTGCCGCCGGCCATGGAAATCGACCTCTGGTCCAATCGACGGCATCACCAACCCGAAACGCCGCAGCATGCGAAGAAGCATGGGCTCCATCACGGCACAGACATGCGTCATGCCGCTATTGGATGCCATCGCGATGACTGCTTGCATCAGGCCAAGAGAGGTGTCGGGAATGCGCCGCCTGGCATCGTGATCCGGGGTTTCAAAATTCCCCACCACGGTCCCGTCTCCGGCACGCCGCCGCATCATCTTGGAAACCGCAAAGCGGGAGATTTCCGCCGTGCGCGCCCGAGGCAACAAGCAGTTGTCGTGCAACATCGGTTCGTGGCGGCAAATCTGTCTCATTGGCAGCCCCGATCCTTCTTTATCGTTGCGGGGCAGGAGCAATCGAACAGTAC
>JABDHA010000145.1 GCA_013285705.1 Acidobacteriota bacterium | reverse complement strand
AGGTGCACATGGTTTGAAAAGGATGTGCTGAAACACGGAAAATTTGAAATCGAAGTTCTTAAGAAGGGTTAACCTACACAAATGCTGGGGCGATGATCCGAATTTTCAGACCATAAGTGTGGGCTCACGCTGAGCCGCTCGCGCGTGAGCAGGTAGCCGACGCGAGGGACGAGAAAGAGCTTGCGCCACTATTGGATGGGCTTCCGAAGCCGATAAGAGTAGCAAATGAGCCGCATCTTCGATGACACCAAGGTAGGAGATTGGATCACAATCAATGTGAGCGGCAAAAAGACGCTAGAGCGCGTTAAAAGCGTCTCCAGCTTGTTCGTTTGCACCGATACCTATAAGTTCACCCGCTATGGTCAGACTTGGCCCAAGCCTGGAGGCACTATTGCCCGGCCCGCTTCCCTTGTAGAGATTGAACAGCTAAAGCCTTGAAATAGTCTGTCTCCTTCGGGATGTCTGCGACGGGCGGCAGTACCCGCCGGTTCTCCTCTGCCCTGAACTTTTTGGCTTGCAAAACGATTTAGCATCCGAATAGAGTTCACTTGTTGAGTGGCAGCTGGCGTTTTATTTCTGCCTCCTCCGATATAGCTATTGAGCAGGATTGCTTACGCATTCGAGGGGAGCAGGTGCATGTATAAGCTTGGACTTCAAAGACTTCAAGAACTACAACGGGAGTTATTGCGCAAGATAGAAGCTGTTCGTCAAACGAGAAACGATACTCCAAAGGCGATAGAGACAAACTAACTCCATAAGCAGGAAGCGAGTCTCTTGGATGACTTGGCACGTGTCGAAAGGGATCTAGTAAATGCTGTCGGTACTGTCTTAGTTAGAACCTCTGACGCCATTGTGTAGCGGCAGACATTGCAATGAGGGCTAGCATGCAGGCTTGTGATATACCCATGAGCTAATGAATTACTTTTCCTGTGGCTCGCATCAGCGGTGCCGTGACGTGGAGA
Organism: Acidobacteriota bacterium; assembly: GCA_013285705.1. GTDB lineage: Bacteria > Acidobacteriota > Terriglobia > Terriglobales > Acidobacteriaceae > Alloacidobacterium. The sequence continues at coordinate 6,116 of JABDHA010000145.1, read as the reverse complement.
TTACCGCTCGCTGTTTTCGGGATCATCCTTGCCAGAGTTAGGAGCGTAGGTCGTCCTGTTAGCGGCTGCGTTGCGAGGCTTGGAGAAGGGAGATTTCACATTTGGGCAGAACTTTTTTTGGAGGCCGGGGGCGAAAAACCTATGGGGGAGATGTGGGTAAGTGTTGCTGCCTGAGCGAACAGTAAAGCCGATTCCCGAAACTTACAAGTTACCTAGGTCATGGGACCATTGGGCTGCTAGCGTTTGAGCCTTATTGCTCAGACAACGATTATCTGAAGGCGCTACTGTCACAGCAGTAGGTGGAAAATATTATGAAAATGCTTTTGCTCGGACTGCTCATTCTCTGTTGTGTTACACCCGTGGCATCGCAAGCCCAAGTCGTGGTGAGGGTACAGGATCACCACCAATATCATCATCATTATAGGCATCACCACCACTATCACAGGCACTAGTTCCCCCGCTCCTAAAAGGATACCCATTTTTGCCAGGATACATACTGTACGTGATACCAAGGGACCGCAATGGTGGGGATGTGATCGTAGATATCACTGCCAATGTGGAATTGGAAGGGCCGGATCTCGCTGGCAAGCTAAGCGGTGTGAGATGGTCGAAACAAGTGAAAGAAAGACTCAGAACGTTGCATTTGGGAGAGTCAGATAAGCTTGACTTTATGGATATTCCGCTTGCGTCAGGGATTCACACTCAATTCGATGCTTGCTGCCATATCAGAGAGCTTAGAGATGCGGGATTTTGAAAACGACGGATTGACCACCATGCGCGGTCATAAAACGTCTCAGCAGTCGACGCTCTCTCATGCGCCTACCGAATCGGCTCACCTTCACCGGTGGGCCTTTTCGTTTGCTACCATTCATGGAACGCATGGAACTGAACGACCCGATCACGATATCGAATGAGTACCACTTCTGCGAAGTAGGCAACAGGCTTGCTATCGTGTTTCTGAACGCATCACGCGACGCAGTCGCCATGATCTATACAGAGTCCGTGACGGATGCCCAGTCGCGTGTCGATACTGCGCTCTCTGCGTTGCCCTGACATGTTGCAAACTGTCCAGACTGCAATGAGGACTAAACGCCATAGGTTTAGTTAGCCGGAGGTATCCACTGCGGAGACGATGGGTCAAATCGCGTCGTCGATTGGGGCAACGACGATCACGGTGCTATGCAAGTCATTTCGGGTCCGGTTGGGAGAGAGAGCGTTCACTTCCAGGCTCCCCCTGCAGATCAAGTTGATAGCGAGATGAGTCAATTTCTCGAGTGGTTCAACACAAATGCCGATGGCGATCACGTTCTCAATGCTGGAATCGCCCACCTTTGGTTCGTCACGATCCACCCATTCGGCGACGGGAATGGGCGTATCGCGCGCGCCATTACAGATATGTCGCTGGCGCGGTCCGAACACAGCACTCAGCGCTTCTATAGTATGTCTGCTCAAATCCGCCAAGAGCGGAATGCGTATTACAACATTCTCGAAGCCACACAGAAGGGGACACTAGACATCACCCCTTGGCTGACGTGGTTTCTCAATTGCCTCGATAACGCCATCAAGGACGCGCATACAACACTCTCAGACGTTCTTGCGAAGGCACGCTTTTGGGAGCGAGTCGCCGGCACACCAATTAACGAACGTCAGCGCATGATGCTGAACCGTCTGCTCGATGGCTTTGAGGGGAAACTTACAACCTCCAAGTACGCCTTGAACGATACGGCCCTTAGAGATATTCTGTCGCTCGTCGAGCGCCGCATTCTCGTTCGTCGCTCCGCGGGCGGCCGGAGCACCAGCTATGAGTTGGCTCCTAATGTAGTAGATCGAAGGGATAGGGACCAGCGCAGGACAGCTCCCAAAGACATCAGGGGTAAGGCATTTTTACTCTGAAGTCTTCTTTTTCCGCAGACGCTTCTCAGTCGCAGTATCTTCAAAACATATATTGTATGCCAAAATTCGGAAAGCGAGATATCTGATAAACAGGTGTTGCTAAGTTGTAATCGTAATGTTTCACACAAGACGCAGCTGCCTCGCATCTGGGCATCCATTCATAGGCCAAGAAATTCTTGCGATCAGTGGCATTTTCAAGTCCTGCGTAAACAACAATTTGTCGCCGCCGTAGGGTAAAGGCCCGGTCAATTTGGAAGTCTAGGCGGCTATACATTGGGCCACGAAGCGCGTTGATTTTATTCGTGTCATAGATTGGGCGATTTTGCGCTAAAGATTCTGTCATTAAAAAAGGTGTATATGGCCGTCCGGAAGAGTATTCGTAGCGGACGCTTGCTTCATAATGTTCTCCTGAGCGGTATGTTGCAGCAAAATTCGCCACGAGTGGATAATCAAAATTCCCAGGCCTTAGCACGCCGTCAACCCCTGCAAACATGTCGCGTGCACAAGCAACATTCATTTGACCGTAGATGTGATTGCCGAGGCGGCTCTCAGCGCTCAATTCGATCCCCTCAGCCCGCCCTGTGCCTCGGCTAGCCAACGGTAGCCATATAAATTCTTGACCCAAGGTGTCGACCATGTTTGCCAACGAAAGCGATGGATATTCTGTGGATACTGGGTAGCTTCGGTAGTCTTTTCTATAGGCTTCAAGTTTTATCTTGAGCCATTGATTTCGCCAGAGATCGATGCCAGCAACAATGTGACGCGCATGCATAGGCCTCAAGAATCGATTTTGCGGGAAAGCAAATATGTAAATCGGAGGTACGAGCTGTGCATAGTCACCGAATGCGGCATATATTCCTGTATGCCTGCTGGCTTGATAGTTGATTCCAAGCCGCGGGGAAATCGTACTTGAACCCGTTAGTGCAAAAGTCTGTATCCGCCCTCCTGCGCTTGCAGTCAATTGTTTGGTCGGCTGAATGACTCCTTCGGCATAGAAACCTGTTTCGCCGGAAGAAAATCTTGGGGCAAAAACAGTGGAATCTGATCGTGTTGGATCGGCACTCAAAGGTGATTGCGCTCCCAGTGCCTGGGCAACGTTATAGTCAAAACGCATCAGTCTTGCAACGGCCCCGATTTTTAGGTTTGTACGTGCATTTAGCTGTGCGAAAAAATCGTATTTTAAGCTGGTCTGGCCATCGCCGGTTACTTCTTGATATACCGGAGTCGAGACGGAGGAAGCTGGCGATTGCTTGCAGGTGTAGACATTAACTTTCTGCTGCTTGTTGTTCAGTAATTGATCTTGTTGATGAATATTTTGGTGTTGTTCTGAATCCGAAAGCGTAAAAGTTCCAAATGAACTGGCCGAATATAAATGTTGCCATCGTGCGCCATTCGTAGAGCGCCAGCCTGCATATTGTGTCTGAATCGTATTTGTCTCGGCTATATCTCCAGCACATGGTTGAATATTGATTGAATCTACTCCGGAGAGACTCAAGAGAGTTATCTTGTCAGTATTCGAAACACTCTGTTCTGCTTTGAGTAGGGTGTTTGTATAGACTGGAACTCCGTTTAGACCAATATCGTCGGTAAACAAATTCAACAAGCTGCGATGTGCAGAGAATAGTAGACTGCCCCGACGAGGTGATGCTGTTTCGATCAATCCTCCAGCCCCGACAATTCCAATTTCTGCTTCCCTTTGTGTTCGATCAGCGGTTAGCTGCTTTGTATTGATAGAGACTACCGACGACAAACGCTCAGGATAAGAACTGTCATACCCACCGGTACGCAACTCAACGTTTTGGATTGCACTGGTATCGATCATCGACACCAGTCCTCCGGTGCTAGACTCTGTCGAAATATGGTTGATATTCGGTATTTCTATTCCATCCACTAAATAGAGATTTTCAATAGGATTACCACCCCGCACAATAAGGTCGTCACTCTCGTCATTGTTAAAAACGACACCCGGGAAAAGCTGCAGGTAGCGAGAGAAGTCACCATATGTTCCGGCGGATGACAAAATGTCCGCACGACTGGCGTGTAGAGGCGTAAGGTCTTTTGGCGCGCCCGTCGTTTGCTGAGCATTAACCTCAACCGTCGAACTGGGCACTGCTATATGATTTCCAGGCAAAATGTTGGATGGATTGAACAGTTGTCCTGCGGAGGCAGGTAACTTAGTCGATGTTTCAGGAACGAGGGCAAAGCCTCTGAATTGAGCTGCAGCCTTCGATTCTTCTATGGGACTGCCAAATGCTTTCCATGCTTGATGGGAATTATTTGTAGGAAAGTTAACATTTTGCCGTTGCCTGTATATCGAAAATGAATAATGATTATTGACCAAAGGCATAATAGGGGACAACCCGTGGCTTAAAAATGTGTTCCAATCTGATGATTCAATGGATCCTGGGGCCCAACCGCAAGAAGAAGCGCGTCTAGGCATTGATTCCCCAAAAGCTGTGCATTTGTCAAAAGCATAGTTCTGCCCCCTGCAGACTGTGCTGAAGAGGAGCGGAGCGAAGAATGCATACGTGATATAAAGATCTCTCATATCGCCTCTTGTTTGCCGACCAGCGATATGAGCAGTGCAGATTGTTACCCATACATTGCGGATAACGATTAAGGAATTCTCAGACTCGACGGAAAAAGAGACATCGAGCCTGGAAGAAAGCAGACTTAACAAGTCGTCCGAACTGTCTTCGAGAGGGCGTTGAAATAGTGGGTTGCGCGTACTGGTTTTAATCGCAATCCTCTATATTTTCTGGATTTTTTGGGAAATGCCCGATGATAGCGCTCCCCCACCTACCAATCGCTTGTTCCTACGATTGGTACGTGGCTTGATACGAAGAAGCGAGTGATGAAAATGAGATTTGAGTTTGGCAAGCTCAACTTTAATGACCGGCACACTATACTTTTTGAGAAAATCAAACAATCATCCAGCATTCTGTGGCGGATCTCGTCCGGAACGCTGCGCACGGATATTCCCTCGTGGCTTCTGCATCGTAACGTGCAAATGCTACTCGATAGTGGGGCCGCTGTAACTGCCTTATGGATGGCGTACTTGCTACGCTTCGACTTTTCGATCCCTGCAGCCCACCACCGAGGAATGGTACTGTGGCTGATCATTATCGCTCTTGCTCGCCCCTGCGCAATTCTGATCACGAATGGCTATAACGCCACCTGGCGCTTCTTCGCGCTTCGTGATGCCCTACGATTGGGAGCGCGCTCCGTACTTGTAACAGTCGGGCTAATACTGTTCCGCGTAGCCGTCCACAATGGCACTGCGATTCCTTATTCTGTGCTTCTAGTTGAACTGCCTTTGTACTTGTGGCTTGCGAGCGGGCTTCGTACCACACGGCGATACGAATATGAAATAGTAAATCGTATTGGAAGTAATGCTAATACCCTCGTTATCGGAAGCGAGGCCACTCTAGCTGGTGCTGTGCGGCATTTGCGATCCTCTGGCAACACAAAGATTTTAGGGCTTGTAACAGAAGATGAACGCCTTGTAGGCCTTAGGATAGATGGAATTTTGGTTCGCGGTCATACCACTTCTTTAGCAAATCTCCTAGCAACTTATCCTGTTGAATTAGTGATCGTGGCAGGTGCAGATATACAAGGTGCAGAGGAAATTATGCATGTAGCGGCCCAGTTTGGAGTGCAGATTCGACTTCTGCCGTCTTGCGTGGATCTTGTTAAAGGGAAAGTACAGGTGAGACGCGTCATTAGTATTGATCAGATTTCGCATGTCCGTCAGCGAAAATTCAGCAATACAGCACATCCGGCCGTGGCGGAATGCTTTGCTGATCGTGTAGTTTTGATTACTGGAGCGGGGGGCTCAATCGGTTCAGAGCTGGTTAGGCAAGTGGCAGATTTGCCTATCAGCAAGTTAATTGTCCTGGATCGTGATGAAAATTCCATTTTTGAGTTAATGAATCAACTCAAAAATGAAAATAAAGATCACATTGCTATCCCAGTTGTCGGTGATATCCGTGACCGCTATACGGTTCGTCATACCTTTTCACGATTTAGGCCAGACATCGTGTTGCACGCTGCTGCCTATAAGCACGTGCCAGTCATGGAAGACAATTGTTGCGAAGCTATCTTAAATAATGTTTGCGGGACTCACGAGTTGGCAGATGCCGCCATTGATCTTGGTTGTGAGAAGTTGGTAATGATCTCGACTGATAAGGCGGTTCATCCCTCTAGCGTGATGGGGGCATCGA
>JABDHA010000144.1:542-7102 GCA_013285705.1 Acidobacteriota bacterium | reverse complement strand
GACACCGCGGACAGCATACTATGTCGACGCGGCAGCTCTTAATATCGGGCGGTTACTGCCCGATCCGCCACCGGTCGACTCCGCAGCCAACAAGGCGGAGCTCGCTGAGATGCATCGAATTGAGGCATCTCGGACAGCCGATGAAATTGCGAAGGCCAAAGTGGATGATGGTGAAGAAGACATGTTTGTCTTCAAGACAGTTTTTGGTCCTGCATTCACACCTGAAGCGCTGCCTCTGACCGCAGCACTCGGGGCGCATGTGAAGAATGAAGAGGGCGTGGTCGGTAGTCTGCTCAAGCACGACTTCCAGCGTCCCCGTCCGTTTCAGGTCGACAGCACATTGCATCCGGTATGCGTGGCCAAGACGCAGCATGACTCCTATCCAAGCGGGCATGCGCTGACCGGATACCTCGAAGCGTTTACACTGGTGGAACTGGCCCCGGAGAAGCGGACCGAAATACTTGCGCGCGCCGATGAGTACGCTTATCACCGTGCCGTCTGCGGAGTGCATTATCTTAGCGATGTTGAGGCCAGCCGCCGCGTAGCTTATGCGGTTTTCGGATACATGCTCGCAACGCCTAAATTTCAGCACGATCTTGAGGCAGCGCGGGAAGAGATGCGGACCAAAATGGCCATCGCCGGGCACTAGCAATGTTGCATCGCCGACTCGCAACGATATCGGCGGAGAGTTGAATACGGTCTTCATCAATGGGACCGTATTCAACGGCCTGTAGATCAAGACGCTGGAGAAGATGGCTCTGGCGGCGCTGCCGCGGGCGGAGCAGATCGCCTGTTTTCTTCACCATGATGCTCGTGTTGCTGCATTGCCTTTTCCGATTCTTTCTGGTGATCGGTCAGCAGAGCATGAATCTTCTGGTGCGTTTCGTCGCTGATCGCATGAATCTGCGGATCGAGTTCCTGGCGCGAAGCGTTCGGATTCTTATCAAGGAGCGCCTGAATCTTATCATGATGTTCCTGAAGCAGGGGCCGGACCTGCTGCTGCTGTTCCGGAGTCAGCTCCAGATCTTTCCTGAGCTGAGCAAGTTTCTGGTCGATCGATTGCGGCGTATGCATATGCTGACGCGCTGAGGGTTGCTGTGCGCCATTGTCTTGAGCTATGGCAGGGCCGGCCATTCCGAGCATGAGCAAAACCCCATATACAAGGGTGGGAGATGGATTTCGCATGGATAGCAACCTCCTTGAATCTCCTCGAAGCAGTACCGGCAGAGACTCTGATCTAATCTAGTAGACGGGCAATTCCACAGCGAGTTGAGTTAGATTTACTAAATTGACGACTAACGAAGGCAGATGGTACAAAGCAGATTCTCCGTTACCCGCCGTGCAATCAACTGTTGACACAGAACCTCGTGGTGAGAGGAGTTCTCGATCCATAGAAACAAAGAAGGACTTGGCAGAATTTCGAGAGCACCTCAAGGAAGTCACGGAAAGCGCCGCATTTCGCGGGAGCCATCGCAGTGCGCAGTTTCTGAAATATATTTGTGAGCAGGCCATTGCAGGAAATCTGCATTCGCTGAAAGAACGTGCAATCGGCGTGGAGTTATTTGGGCGGCCTCCAGCATACGATACCGGCGAGGACGCCATTGTAAGGGTGACGGCCAGCGATGTTCGCAAGCGTCTCTCGCATTATTATCTAAGCTCTGCGGGCTCCTCCTCAGAGTTACGCATCAACCTTCCTGTTGGGTCTTATCTCCCGGAGTTCGCGCACGATATTCGGGACGCCGTTGAGCCTGTAAGGTTTTTTTAAGAAGACAAATCGGCACCCGATCACAGTGAGTGATCGTGATCTTATGCCGACAGGAGCACCATGTCGAAAACTCTGCGGCCTCTGTCGGAAATCGGACAGACATTGTCGGAATCCGGACAGCTATCGTTGATGCTTTTCAAGTGCGCGACGACCCTCCTGGAATGACGCGCTGTGGAATCAGCTACATCGAAGGCTGCTCTCTTCGTCCAGCTCTGGCATCGCAAATGCTTTGAAAGTATTGAAGGAGAAAAGCGCAATGACCAACACACTGATTGACAAAAGCAACAATCCGGATACGCTGAAACAGCAAGAGGACGCCACCCCCCCCAGAACTGCCGAGCAAAAGCGGATAAGCAACCTCGCCAATAAATTTGCGAGGCGGGCTAAGGAAAGACAGCTCCGTTACGACGATGGGCACAACATCTTCACAAAGTAGTGGTCCGGCTAGAGGTTCTTCACTACCCGCCTTACATCCAAGGTGATGCTTCGGTACGCTGAAGCTCATCACCAGCTGGCCGTAATCTTCAGTTAGGCTGGCCTCCGTGCGCGGACACCTGGGAAGGCCACGTGGTCTTCCTGGTGTTCCACGTTTCGCGCTCGATCGGCAATTCGATACAGACAATATGGGACGCATGGCCTGAGCTACTAGGCTGAACGCCTGCCGTCGCAGGTCCGAGCATCAGTACTGGCGACCATTCGACCTCCTGGTGTCGAAATCTGTTGGCCATTGTCGAGATTTCGACAGACTGTTCGCATGTGCGCACAGCCCATCCAGGACTCTCTGAGAAGAAAATCCCTTCCATTCAATTACATAGCCTGATCTTCGCTTTGTGCACGATTCTGGCATTGCGAATGCTTTAACAGGGTCAAGACGAATCAGGCTATTGAAGATCAATCTTCTACGCCTTGGAGAGATACGATGCGTTCTGATTTGGTTTTTGGGGCAATGACCCACGTTTCCAATCGCTTTCAACTTACCAAGCTTGCCGCGAAGGCAACTCGCAAACTGCACAGGCCGAATACGCGCATACAAGAGACGATGAACGATGTGCTCATACGCTTCAGTCAAGCGAACCCCATGGCGGCCAAGGCGGGCGAGCCGAATAACGGCAACGCGCAGCCGTTCCGTCGCGCTGCGTAGGCTCCAGACGCATTCGCGCCGCATATACCCAGAGCCTGAGCCGCGCGCGCTGCCGTCATCGTTCCACTGTCTCCGGACACGATTGATTCAAAACCATGGACCTGATGAACGATCTAGGAATAAAAGATCCAGGGAACAAAAGAGGTGAATATGTTAGCGCAACTGCAAGGCATAGACGAAAGAGCTACCCAATACGCGACCGTGACTGGCTTCTGCGAAATCTTCACGGAAGAGATGCACAGTCTGTACCTGCTCTCCTTCCTGCTCACCGCAGACCAGGACAAAGCTGAACAATGCTTTATCGGCGGGTTAGGAGAGTGTGTCGAAGGAATCGGCGCGTTCATGGAGTGGTCACGTCTGTGGGCTCGGCGCGCGATTATCAAGCAGGCGATGCTGATGGTGAGACCCTCGCCGTCAGACACAGATCATTGGTCGCCTATCCATGCTAAAGCAGCGGCAGCAGCACTGCCGAATGGCCTTTTTGCCGCCATCCTTTCGCTCAGTGCGTTTGAACGGTTTGTCTTCGTCATGTCGATTCTCGAAGGGCTGGCCGATCGAGATTGCCAGTGCCTTCTCAAATGCACGCAGAGGGATATCGTGATCGCCCGCGAGTTGGCCTTAAGATTCCTTGTAACCTCTGACAGGGGCGGTGATCACCTTCAGGAAGCGTTACAAGCGTGGCGAACATTTCTGAGTTCGCCAAAAATGTCCGAAAGGTAATGCCACCTCTCAGACGTTCGGTGGTCGCTCTGTGTCCGCCACGACTGGGTCAATAGAACCACATTCATCAGTAAGTTTCATTTGCTTGGGGTTCAGAGCCTCAAAGTTCGGAGGAGAGGGCCATCAGGCATTTTAAGGAAAAGAAATGGTCGTTTTCATACTCTTTGTAGACTTGATTGTCTTTGCAATCGTGATTGCCTGCGCTGTCTCACTGGCGCGCGGGGGCGCTGTCCACGCGTGTCTAAAGCAGAGCGAAACCTGCAGGAGACACAGTATGACCGCATCCACGGAAAGTGAAAACCGTTTATCTGCCGTATTCCAGATGTTGCCTCGCCTGGGACGCAGGACCGGACCAATACAGCGCCAAGGAATCCGCCCAGGACGACCGTAGTAATCGACATCTGTAGACCTTCGCTCTATCCATCGCTCCAGCTCCTTCCAGCAACCTACATGGCTCACGTCGAAAACGAGAAGCCTGCCGAGCGCAAGTTAGCGATTGGGCGTGATGGTCGCTAGACCACCACGTAGCTATAACCCCCTTCGCATTGCAGAAGAGCGATCGCAGATACCATCGACGCAACTACCAGAACATTGGGCACAGTATGAGCCAGCATGTCTCGTACGATTGTTTCCGGATCTTCGGGGAGGTTGTCATGCTTGATCAGCTGCCGCACCTGCTCCTCTAAAGCAGTATGGCAGCTCAAAAAGCGTACACCGCGACGTTGCAGCCCCTGCATGCTCCCGTCTTGAAGCGGAGAGTTCTCGGCGCTCGGATCCATGGCCGCTGTAATATGAGCGGCATCCTCTGTGAGCTTGCTGAAGTAATACGGATTTCTTACAGCAGGCTGGCCGGTTTGAGGATCGTGAATCTCCAGCCAGGCGCCGATCTTGTACTTGTTCCAGACATAATCGTCGTAGCAGAGAAGATTGGCTTGACCATGCATGCCGCAGATGATCTTGATTTGATCTACAGGCACCCCAAAGCCGTAGTGAAGACCATCCAGGGAATTTTTTACTTTGGCCAGAGATGCTCCATCTTCAACTCGCGTGATATCGAAGAGCTGTTTCACTCTTGCCTTTTCATGCAGCAGTCCTTCAAAGGAAGCAAGCTTCCATTCCGCTGTGCTCCATACAAGCTGTGCTTCTGCAGGCTGGTTGAGCTTTGAAAGCACTCCGAAAGCTGCAATCCCGGCAAACACTTTCGATGCAAAACTGCGGCGGGTTAAATCATTCATAACTGTCCTTCATCTCACCTTTGCGGGAATCTCGTCATCGCGGAATCTGCTTAAGCCCTATCGATTCGATGTCCCTGCGTGGCCAATCGTCTCAACCGTATTATCCAATCCCAGATTGAGATCATCCTCGCGAAGCAATGGAGACTCTGACCATCGACATCTGTGACGACTCCTCGACACCGGCTAACGGAGCAGCTCCGCTAAATCCAATCAGGCGCGCGTTGCCCCGTCGTGAGAAGTGGCATATCGATTGCTCTTATCACAGTTAGAAAAACCATCGTGAGGCTGAAGCTCTCGTTGTGTGTACATTAAGCATCAGGCTCACGATTATAAATAATCTGCAACCTATATAATGTATAGATAATCAAAGTGAATACGGTAGCGTTTGCCCGTTTTTCCGCAAACCTATCGCCTGTTCCTCCAGCCTTCCACTGATCTCTGGATTTACAGAGATCAGGGAACGGCCTGGAGGCGCACATCGAGATGGTCTCCATAGAGCAGATCTCTCTTTGCTGCACAAATCCTAGGGAGACTTCCTCTGGACGAAGGGGGGACCCATTCGCATGCGTTGCTGCTCAGAGTAGCTGTCTCATGCAGAGAGACGACATCTATGTGGATTGTCAAACTTGCGCTGAATCGACCGTATACATTCATCGTTGCCTCCATTCTGATTCTCCTTCTCGGCGTTTCATCGATCGCGACGATGCCGACGGATATCTTTCCTAGCATCGACATCCCCGTCATCACGGTTGTCTACGATTACCGGGGCCTGCAGGCGCAGGAGATGGAACAGCGCATCACCACCTTCAGCGAGTTCATCATGTCCACGGTCAACGACGTCAAGTCGATCGACTCGCAGACCGTTCGCGGCTACGCCGTGCTAATGATCTACTTCCAGCCGCAGGTGCACATCGATGCCGCCATTGCCCAGGTGGGCGCAGCCGTACAATCCATTCGCTTCCGTTTTCCCGCAGGCGTAAATCCGCCTTGGGTGCTGCGCTTCAGCGCCTCCACGGTCCCCATCTACCAACTCGCACTCTCGAGCGACAACCTCTCGCAATCGGAGCTCTATGACTATGGCATCTTCCGCATACGTCAGAAGATATCTGTAGTCCCCGGCACCCTGCTCTCAGCCCCGCACGGCGGCGTCGTGCGCCAGATCATGGTTGACCTCAACCAGCAGGCGCTGCTGGCCAAAGGGCTAACGCCGATGGACATTGAAAACGCCATCACCGCGCAGGATGTCACCCAGCCGACCGGCACCATCAAGATCGGCGGCCGTGAATACGGATCGAGTCTCAACAATAGTCCGCGCGACGCACTGGCGCTCAACGATGTGCCGGTCAAAGTTGTCAATAATTCCGTCGTCTTCATGCGCGACGTGGCGCACGTCCGCGATGGATGGATGGTGCAGCAGAATATCGTGCGCGCCAACGGCAAGCCATCGGTATTGACTCCGATTTACAGGAGCGGCTCGGTATCGACGCTCTCGATCATCAACCAGATCAAAAACCAAATACTTCCCGCTGTGCAGGCCGCTGCTCCAAGGGGCATGAAGATCCAAGGCTTGTTCGATCAGTCGGTCATCGTCCGCGCATCGATTGAAGGTGTCCTGCGCGAAGGAATCATAGCCTCCTGCCTCACCGCCCTGATGATCCTCGTCTTTCTGGGCAGTTGGCGCAGTACGCTGATCATCGCC
>JABDHA010000144.1:0-532 GCA_013285705.1 Acidobacteriota bacterium | reverse complement strand
TTCCATCATCGTTCTCAATGCGCTCGGACAGACGCTGAACACGATGACGCTGGGCGGACTGGCGCTGGCCATTGGCATTCTTGTAGACGACGCCACGGTTACGATCGAGAACATTCACCGGCACATGGCGAAGCAGCCGCTCTTTGATGCCGTGCTGCACGGAGCCTCGGAGATTGCAACACCCACCTTCGTATCGACACTGACCATCTGCATCGTCTTCGTCTCGGTAGTCTTTCTTACCGGCCCTGCGAAATACCTCTTTACGCCGATGGCGATGGCCGTGGTCTTCTCCATGCTGGCCTCGTACATCCTCTCCCGCACTCTGGTTCCGACACTGGTCAAGTATCTGTTGGCCGGTGAAGTCCACGCTTCAGAGGAAGCGCCGGATCATACCACCGAAGCCCGCAGGCCCTCGTGGTTCGCGAGATTCAATGACCGCTTCAACACCGGCTATCTTCGCGTACAGAGCTATTACACCTCCTTGCTGCACCGCTTCCTTGAGCATCGCCGGATCGCCTTCATCACCTGCGTA
>JABDHA010000143.1:6040-7398 GCA_013285705.1 Acidobacteriota bacterium | reverse complement strand
ACCACCGGGAGGATGCGTTCAACGCCAGAGGAATCGGATAGGGATAGTTGTCCACGCCGATGTAAAGCACACGGCTGCCGTCGGTCATCGCCACCCACCGGTTCATGCGGTCATACTTGGTCACAAATTCGGCCAGGGCCGCTTTGTCTTCGGCTGCGTCGCTGGAGAAGAGTATGGTCTTCGAATCCGGTCCCAGGACTTCCGCCAGTACGTTTTCGTTACCGGTGCCTGCTGCTGCCCGAAGCGCCTCGCCGGCCTGTTCGGGCGTGGAGAACGTTTGCGGTATAGCGTCTGCTGCTACGGCCGCCTGTACAGTGGTCTTATTTGAGGCGCAGATGTAGAGCAATCCGAGAAGAAGCATCCCGGAAAATAGCATGCTTTTTGTCATGTTTTTACCTTGCAGTTTCATCGAGTATCACCATTCCTTTGCGTATTAGGTCGGCTATGGTTTCAATGGATGCCTATCGCCGGTGTCCGCCGCCCATATTCCGAGGAGCGCTCATCTGCTCGGGGCGCGACCTCATAGCGGTGGGGTGCATGCTCTGTCTGCCACGATCAGCTGCTGCGCGGTCTCTGGCCCCGTTACCGTTCATGTATGAGCGAGGCTGATTCACTCTTCCAAAGTTGTCGCGGTCGTTCCCGAAGTTGCTGCGGTCATTGCTGGCCTGCATTCTCTGGCTGCCATAATCCGCCGCTGGACGCTGCACGCCACCATTGCCGCCGATCAAGCCGTGGTTGCCGTTGTTCCCACCGTTCGGTTGATTGCTCGGATTGGTGTTGGATTTGTCGTTGTGCCAGCCGCCATCGGGACCGAAATAACCGTTGGGGTGATACGCGCCGTTTGGTCCATAGTGCGTGTCGGTACCCGGTTTATAGTTGCCGTCCGGATGATATGCGCCGTCGTTTCCGTACCATGCATGGTTTTCGGTTCCAGTAGCGCCGCCCGCATGGTTAACAGGGCCATCTGGATGCCAGCCACCGTTCGGGCCGTAATAACCATTGGGATGATACGCGCCGTTCGGGCCATAGTGCGTGTCAGTTCCGGGGCGATAGCCATTGGGATTGTTCGGTCCCCACGGATGGTAGTTGTTGTAAGTAGTCCGGTTGATGACCGTCTTGTTGATGTAGGTGTTGTTGTTGAAGATGACGTTGCCACCTCCACCGCCCCAGCCCACATTCCAGGAGTGCCAGCCCCAACCAAAGCCACCACCCCAGCCAGCGCCGCCAAAAGTAGCTCCAACTGCGATGCCTGCTCCGAAAAAGACGCCAGCCGCAACCACTGGCAAGGGCGGAGGCACGTAAGCAGGAACGACAATTGGCGCTCCGTATACCACAGTCGGGTTGTACTGCGGAACGTA
>JABDHA010000143.1:0-6030 GCA_013285705.1 Acidobacteriota bacterium | reverse complement strand
ACGTAAACCACGTCAGGATTAGCAGGCTTGATCACAATGGTCGAAGGACTTTGCTGCACAACGGTGATCTGCGATGACGATTGAAGAGTTCCGGCGGCCTGAGCTTTGGCGCGCATCGTCTGTACCGCGGTCATCACATCGGACTGCTGATTGATGAAGGCTTGCCCGAGGCTCGAGGTCCACGCGAGGTTCTTCGCCAGGTCACCCAGTACCGAAGGAAACTGTGTCAGTGCTTTCACGCTGGGATCCCAGGTCTGCTGATCGACCGCCTGCGCCAGCGCACTTCCGGTCAGGGTTGAGTTCTGCGCCAGCCAGTCGTTCGCGAAGGCTACCTGTTCGGGATAATCCGCTGCTGCTAATATCTGCGCAACGAGAGCGTCAGGATAGAGAGCGATCGGTGCCACCAGCGCATTGAGTTGGTCTGCCGTCTGCGGCGCGACTGCTGGAGCTGTGGATGAGTTCTGAGCTGCCGAGGGTTGTGAGGCATCCTGCGACGACGCCTGTTCTTGAAGAACCTGGGCTGGCGCATCCGCTAAGAGCAGCGTCGAGCAGACCACAATAGGCAAAGACTGTTTCATAAATTTCGCAAACATGTGTATTACTCCGGGTGAAGCGATGATCCGTGGGAAGGATCCCAGCGTGGGCTGCGCAATGTGCGGTTTCAGATCGTAAGAACAGATCGCTAGAAACGCAATCGTCAAGAACGAGAGTAGGAGAGGTGGCCGTCGAAATGAATAGAGGACACTACACAAACACCCGTGTAGTTCCACATAAATGGATTTGGCAGATCAGCCTGCCCCATCGAGCAGGCGCTTCGCAGCATGACACGGCAGTCTTCAGCTTCAAACTTAACTGTCGTCGCAGCGATCTCGAGATCGTCGGATTCATACCGGGAACTTGAGTATCAGTCCCCGCAAGACGGTTCTTCGGAACTCGTCCACTGCCCCAGGAGGAGCAACTTACCGACAACCTGACTTTCCAGACACACCCTTCGCGAGCGATACCAACCGCAACGACCGTACAGGTAGAATCTCCTACGAATGAATCTGCTCTTCGTCTGTAGTCGGAACCGGCTTCGAAGTCCGATCGCCGAAACCATTTTTTCTGGTTTGGAGGGCTACGCCGCACTATCCGCGGGCACAAGTCCGGACGCCGTGACGGTTATCTCTGCCGATTTGGTGGATTGGGCCGACGTGATTTTGCTATGGAGGGCATACACCGTCGCAGGTTGAACGAGCGTTTCGGTTCGAGCCTACGCACCAAACGCCTCATAGTCTTAGGCATCACCGATGACTATGACTACATGGACCCTCGGTTGGTCTCTTTGCTGAAAGAGCAAGTGTCTCGACACATCGATGTCCCGCCTGCTTCAAACGAGTAACTGTCAATGGAGTCGGACCTGAGCAACACTACTTGTTTTCGGAGGAAAAATGTTCTTTGTAACGCATGATCCCACCGATGTTCGCGAACTTTAACGAAGACCGGACAGAGGTCTAATGTCTGCCCGAACGGATGGCAATGCCTTTCATTCCTATAATCCGACGTTTGATATGTATTGTGTTCGTGTTCATGCTGGGAGCACCCTTATATTCTCAGCAAGGAGAAGTCACATCGCAAGAGATGAATACTCCTGCCGCATCTGCGCCGTCTCCGCTCGTCGGGACACTTGCAGGGCATCCAGACTGGCCTGCGGCAAAGAACCCCGGCGACGTGGACACTGTGGACCACCTCCTCGCAACGCTCTATGACGTGGTCTCCGGCCCCGCTGGACAGCGCGACTGGGACCGCTTCCGCGCGCTGTTTGTGCCCGACGGTCGGCTTGCCTGGATTGTTCCGGAGTCTGCGACCACAAAGGACGCACCGGCACGCAAGGGTGATGCCGTTTTCCTGACTCCCGACATGTTCGTGCAGCAAAACGATCCCTACTTCAAGACGAACGGTTTCTTCGAGCGCAGCATCGGAAAGCGAGTCGAGGAGTTTGGCAATCTTGTCGAGGTGTGGAGTACGAAGGAAAGCCGGGATGCGAAGGACGACGCCCAGCCATCCTCGCGAGGCATCGATTCGTTCCAGATTGGGCATGTTCACGGACGCTTCTGGATCGCCAGCCTCATCTTTGATGATGAGCGACCAGGGGTGACGCTGCCCGCGAAATACCTGAAAACGCCCGGGCAATAACGAGAGCGCTTACCAGAGTCCCAACAGCCACCTCTGCCTGCACCGAAGCCAGCCTTCCAGACACTCCTTCATGGCGGATCTCCGCCAAACTTTCGGGCAGTTATGGCGGGGAGGAGAGTTTCAAGGAGGGAGGTGTCGAATACCGCGAAGCAGGAAAGACCGAGTGCTTCAATGATGGATGCAGCCTGGCTACGGACGCCAGTGATCCAACGTTTTGGGGTGAACCAAGACTCCACTGAAGCCCGGTATGCACTGGATAGTGAATTTACAGCAGCCTTGGGAACTCGGACCTTGATTTGAGCGGTGACATTCAGCCGCGGTCTCTTGCAGCACACCAGACGTTGGCGCTCAGGTAAGGGGCGGTGCAGACGAAATACTGAGATTCATCCCCTTCGGCTTCGCTCAGGGTCAGAATACCGGCACCCGTTCGGATCGCTGTTGGACCCTATTGTGGTCGGTGCCGATGTTTCTTTCGTCCGCCTTACGAATCGTTCGGTTTTGTCGACTTAATGTCTGGCAGCGCGCGCGATAGCGCACAGCTGCCGCACAGTGATAGTGAATGGAAGGGCGAATCCTTCAGAATTTTAGAGAAGGCGGAACCAGCTTTGGATCGGCTCCGAATGAGGTATTCGGGTTCGGCCCCAGTTCCAGCACAATGTGACCACCCTCAGCAATCTCCGCATGGCGAAACCAGGCTCGTTGCTGTGGCTGGCCGTTGAGTGTGAACGAATGCACATAGGCGTGCGTTGGATCGCTGCGCTTGACGTCAATTTCAAGTCGCTGGCCGCCATGGAGTTCAAGCACTGCATGTTGCACCAGCGGCGAGCCGAGGATGTAATTGCCGCTTACAGGATCGACCGAGTAGAAGCCTAGTGCTGAAAGGATGAACCACGCGGACATCTGGCCGACGTCCTCATTTCCAGCCATGCCGTTAGGATCATCCTTGTACATCGTGTCCATAAGTGAGCGTACGCGCGCATGAGTCTTCCACGGAGCGCCAGCGTATGCGTAGAGATATGCAATATGATGCGATGGTTCGTTGCCGTGAGCGTATTGGCCAACCATGCCGGCAATATCAGGAGGTGCGTCAGGCGGCAGAGTAGAAGGAACCGTGAACAGCGCATCGAGCTTCGCCAGAAACGGTTCACGCCCTCCGAAGAGTGCGATCAATCCCGCTGGATCATGCATAGTCCCGAAGGTTGTCTGCCAGGCGTTCGATTCGGTGTAGTCGCGCCACTGCCTGCTATGGCCCATCTCAATCGGATCGAAGGGCCGCGCCCATTCACCGTTCTCGAGTTTGGGCTGCATGAAACCGCTGGCGGAGTTGAAGTAGTGCCGATAGTTTGTCGAGCGGGCGCGCAGCATCGCGGCATTATCACGATGGCCCAGTTTTTCGGCTACATGAGAGATAGCCCAGTCGTTATAGCAATATTCAAAAGTCTTGGAAACGGACTCTCCCTCGCGGTCGGCTGGAATGTAGCCCAGACGACGATAGTAGCCGAGTCCCTCATAGTTTTCCGCTACCGCGCGCCGCATCATCGCGCGGTACGCCCTCTCCGCATCGATCCCCGGAAAGCCTTTGGAGATTGCTTCGCTGATGACACTTGCCGAGTGATAACCGGTCATCGTGCCCGTCTCAGTCCCTTGGAGAGGCCACACGGGCATACCCGCGGGGCTTTGCTCCGCCATGCGGATCAGCGTGTTGACAAAGTCCGGCACTCGGTCGCTCTGGATGAGCGTGTAGGCGGGATGGGCTGCACGGAAGGTATCCCACAGTGAGAATGTGGTGTAGTTATGCTCATTCTTAGCAAGCTGATGAATCTGCCAGTCCATGCCACGATAGCGACCATCCACGTCGTCAAAAAGCTGCGGCCCTAAAGACATGTGATAGAGGGCGGTGTAGAAGATTCGCTTCTGTTCTGGCTTGGCGAACTCTGCCTGGATGCGGGAGAGCTGTTGCCGCCAACTGCGCTGAGCGGCGGCGCGAGTTTTCTCGAAGTCCCAGTCCGGCTGCTCAGCGCGAAGGTTCTTTGCAGCGCCATCAGCGCTGACTCCAGAGATCCCGGTGCGGACGTATATCACCTCTCCGGCGCTAGTTTTGAAATGGATGACGGCTTTCAGACAATCGCCGTCTATATTTCCTGTGCTCACTGGCTTGTCGTCGGAGTAGAACACGACACTGGTTGGCTGCTTAGAGACCTGCAAACTGAAGTAGCAGTGGCGGCCATTTCCCCAGGCCCGTGTCACATGTCCTCCGGCAAGGGTATCGGGCGCGACCTGCCGCAACTCGGCCGAGTAGACGGAGGAAACGCCATTTGTGAGATAGCTGTGGGCAAGATCAACGATGAGCCATGCATCGTCACTCTCGGGAAAAGTGTACTTGTGCAGGCCGGTGCGCTCAGTAGCCGTCAGTTCAACACGTACATTTGAATCTTTGAGCAGGACAGAATAGTAACCGGGCTCAGCGTGTTCGTCATCATGAGAAAAGCGCGAACGATAGCCTTGCTCGGGATTGGTGCGAGGGCCGGGAATCAGCTTCACGGGGCCGGTACCAGGCATGACAAGGAAATCGAGGAGATCTCCGCCACCGGTGCCGCTGAGATGCGTGTGACTAAAGCCCATGATGGAGGTGTCGGAAATGTGGTATCCGGAGCACCAGTCCCACTCGTCGTTGAAGGTGTCCGGGCTGAGTTGGACGGCTCCGAAGGGAAGGCTCGCTCCGGGAAAACAGTGGCCATGTCCTCCAGTGCCGATGCGCGGATCGACCCAGCGCAAAGGATCAGCGGCTTCAGCGCCTTGTGGCACGGTGAAAACTGGAAGCGGCAGAGCAGTGGAGACGCAAAGTGCGCTGGCAGACTGCAAAAAACGGCGGCGTGATATGGACTGCAATGATCGATGTCTCCATGAGAAAGGTATTAAGAGTTCTGCGTTCTAATATGCATTCTAAATTCATGCGCAAGATCGAAAGTTCTTGAGAGTTGACGGAGCCCAAAACCCTGACACTTGACAGATGTTAAGCACTAAGTCAACAATTCTAGTTTCTGGTGGAATCGATACCAATAAGTAATGGAAACCATACCACCGGATCACGCGCTCGTCATTTGCCAAACCTAGTACGTGATCATTCCGCACACCTTGTGCATACCTGTCAGGAGAAAGGTTGATAATGCAGTTCCCATGTTTTCGGAGGTTTCTTGTTCCAACGCTTGTGCTGTTTTCGTTGGTTTGCATCAGCGGGGCCCTGGCCCAGACACAGAGCGGTATCGGCGGTACAGTTACTGATGCATCAGGCGCAACTCTCGACGGGGCCCAAGTTCACGTTCGCAACTCTGCCACCGGCGTTATCACCAACGCGGTTTCCAGTTCGGCCGGCACCTACAATATTCCCAGCCTCATTCCTGGCACATACACCGTCACCATTACAAAGCTGGGTTTTCAGACCGCAGTGGAAAACGGGGTGATCGTCTCGACGGGACAGACTGCGGCCGTGAACCTGGTGCTGGGAGTTGGCGAGGTGAGTACGAAGGTCGAGGTCACCAGCTCGGCGATCTCGCTCCAGGAGCAGACCCCGCAGGTCGGCGTCACCATTGAAAACAAGGTGGTGCAGGAATTGCCCGATCAGGTCAATGGGCAGGGGCGCCAGATCGACGACTTTTTGTTTCTTGCCCCGGGCGTCACGGGCAGCGAGTTCAGCCATCGCATCTCCGGCGGCGAAGACTTCCAGGATGAAGTCCTCTTCCAGGGTGTTCCAGCCGTCCAATCTGAGACTGAAGGCTTTCAGAGCTACATCAATCCGCCGTTTGAGATGGTCAACGAGTTTCACGTTGCCAGCTCGGTGTTCTCAACCCAGTATGG
>JABDHA010000142.1 GCA_013285705.1 Acidobacteriota bacterium | reverse complement strand
GACCGGCGAACTCCTTGCCGCGATGAACTACACCTCCTTATCCGAAATATGCGACGATCCCGAAGAAGTCGCCGAAGCATTGGAACATGCGGAGGGTGAACGAGGGCATGCTGCTGCGTTCGCCGCCGAGGGCCGCAGGATTGGCGTCGATGTTTCGAATAACGTCGACGCAAAGCATTGGAAACGACTGCGCGAAGCATTCATGCACTGCGTCACAGAGCGTGACTTTATCGGCTGTCTGATTGTCCAGGAGATCATGCTGGAATCATTCGCCGTCGCAAGCTATGCACGCGTCGGCAAGGTGGCGCCGGGTAGTCTTGGCAAGACCTTTGCCGCCATCGCAGCAGAGGAAGAAGAGCATGTCGATCACGCCCTGTCGATTCTCAGAACAGAGCGCGCCCTGGATGCGCAGCGCTTCGATGACAAGGTATACCGGCTGCATCTCGATGTGATGACCACCCTCGCAAAGATGCTGGCGAAGGAATGCAAGGATGGGCATTGCGAGGTGTGCCACGGCAGCTGTGTGAAGCCATCCCTGTTCGACGTCAGCCTGAGTGCGGCCGAGCTTCGCGGAGCATCGCTGCAACAGTACCTGAAGACGCTGGACATGCTGGGGCTGCCCGGGGAGGTAACACTTGCATGGGTCACTCAGCTGCCGGTATAGCCGTAAGTGGACTGCCTGCCACGGTCGATTTCGCCCTGATCGGGCATCAGGAGAGTTGGAGGGCGGCTGCGGACGTACTCGCTGTCTTGCGCGGACCAGAGCACACTCCTCTGCCTGACGACGAGATCAAGGACATCCTTCCATGGATTCCGCCAAGAGCCGTCTGCCATGTCCGCGTCGGATCGATCAGCAGCGGTGTTAGCGACGCCAAGGCACATGGCCTTTATATCGACTCCTTCATTCCTCCCGACCGTCTGGGCGCCGCCTACACGCACGAGAACATCGCCCGGGTTCGTGGAGCGGCAGCCTACGCGATCAAGGCTGGAGCGAGGATCGTGAGTCTCGGCGGATTCAGTTCCATTCTGATCGAGGGCAACTTCGATCAACTTCCCGAAAGACAGGATACGGCCTTCACGACAGGTAATACGCTCACAGTTGGCTTCATCGTTCAGGGCATCAAGAAAATGTGCAGGCTGGCGGGTCGAGACATCCGAAGATCAACTCTGCTCATCGTTGGAGCTACCGGAGATGTGGGTTCCGGTTGTGCCCGTTGCCTGTCGCCTCTCGTGAAGCGCATGCTGCTCAGCGCACGCAATGTGGAGCGGCTGCGCGCGCTCGCCTCGGAGTTAGAAACCAATGGAGTTCAGGTAGAGCTTGCAACCGGTCTCCAGCAATTCTCTCAGGAGGCCGATGTTGTGATCTGCGCGGCGAGTCTGGCGTCTCCTTCGCTTCTACTCGGCCGCATCACACCCGACGCAATCGTTTGCGATGCCGGCTACCCGAAGAACCTCTCTCCAAATGCGCAGATGCCTGGCGTCAAAATCTTCTTTGGAGGCTTGGGGCAGATCACTGGTGGACTGACATTCGCGCCGGATTTTCATGGAATTCTGAATCGGCATCCATTCCCCAATGTGGTTCATGGATGTCTACTCGAAGGCATGGCTCTTGCCCTGGAGGGAAGGTTCGAACCCTTCTCTCATGGAAGAGGGCATATTACGCCCGAGCGGGTCGAGGAGATTGAAAGCATTGCAGCACGGCATGGAATCTATCTCGCACCGCTTTACAACGCCGATGGACCCCTAGAGGACAGACTTGATCGCCAGATGGAATCGCCGAGAGCATAAGTACATGGAGTCGTGCTGACGGAACATCCTTGCTTAAACATCGACTGTGTCTGGAAGCATTGCCGCCTGTCCGCTATATGCGCCCGTAGCGTCGATAAGTTGCCACACCGTCGCGTTCTTGATGCGGAAGCGTCGACCCGACTTCGCAATCCGGATGCCGTCATAACCAGTAACAAAGCCATCGCGCGCCACCCGCTCTAGAAACTGTTGCCGATCGGCGCGTTCGGGGGCCTCCGCCGACAGGCGCGACGGCAGCACAGTCAACTCTTCCCACTGGTACCCGAACCGCTGCTGTGCAGCTTTGTTGCCGTAGATGAAAACCGGATCGGGTGCGGTATTGTGCGCAAGAATGCCAAATGACGCATCTTCATACAACCATCGCATACCCTGTTCGGCTGTCATGCCGTCCGGAGTAATTGACTGACCGATGAGCCGACGATAACTATCTGCCAGTATATGAAAGAAGGAAAGATCGTTGCGCAAATCCATGTCTTGAAGGGCCTGTTGATACATCAATACCCTCATTATAACTTTTGAGAATTGCCACTTTCAGACGCAAAGATCAGAGCAAGGGGTAGAGGTACAGATATTTCATTTCGCACTATTTTTTTAATTATTAAGGGTTCCAGTAAGCCGGAAGTGAATCGAATCAGTTAAGGCGAATTGGAATGTACACAGCATAGAGTAAGAAAAGGCCAAAGAGAAAGCAAATATCAGCAGCAGTAGCTTGAAGAAGTTTGAAGATGAATCGCTTCCTGTCTCCCACAGAAGTAAATCGACCACTCCTCGAAATCACCATCCAGAAGGTGATCGGGGAGACGCCTAGACTGGAGCAGGACCGCGTCGCCCTTGAGGAGCCTCTTGAGATCCAGCTTGTCTATGGAGCAGTAGACACAAGGGTTACGAAATCAATTACGGTAACCATGCGAACGCCGGGACATGATTCTGAGCTGGCTGCTGGATTTCTGCTGACCGAAGGTGTGATTCGCGACCCCGCTGATATCGTAGACATCTTCAATCCTCTGGAAGAGGGAAGAGCGGAACACGAAGCGGCTGCCGCTACTGCCTCCGACAGCTTTCTCCCCTCTGCATCCAGACTGAACGTGGTCCGTGTTGAGTTGGCGCACGATGTTCAAGTGAACATGTCGAGCCTGGAGCGCAATTTCTATACCACCTCAAGCTGTGGCATATGCGGCAAAGCCTCGCTGCTCGCTCTGCGCTCTGTATGTCCACCGCGGCTGAAGAACAATTTTTCGATCCATGCAGAGATGCTGTACACGCTGCCCGAGCGTATGCGTAGCGCGCAAAGCATCTTCGACAAGACGGGCGGGTTGCATGGAGCAGGCTTATTCGACTCGGAAGGGAAGTTACTGGGGTTGCGGGAAGACGTAGGCCGTCACAACGCGGTCGATAAGCTGCTGGGAGCGCAGTTTCTTGCCGACTGTACTCCTCTGCGCGACAAGTTGTTGCTGCTATCCGGGCGCGTCAGTTTTGAGCTTCTGCAGAAGACTGTCATGGCAGGCCTTCCCATGGTTGCGGCTGTAGGTGCGCCTTCCAGCCTTGCGGTTCAAGTAGCCAGGGAGTTCGACATCACCCTGGTCGGATTTCTGCGAGACAACCGTTTCAACATCTATCACGGAGCCGACCGCGTGTCTGTTGGTTTATGAGAGTTATTTTCTGGAGGAAGGTATGAAGTTACGGATCAAGGGGAATTCTTTGCGATTGCGTGTCACGCGCTCAGAGCTTACGCGACTGTCTGCGGGAGAAACCGTAGAAGAGGCGATCCATTTTGCTCCAGAACCAACAGCCGTTTTTCGTTATGCGCTGGTATCCAGCCCTGAAACAGATCTTGTGGGAATACGTTATCGCGACGGAGAGGTCACTGTAGCCATCGCACCGGAACAAATGCGTGCCTGGAGAGAGGAGAGTCAGATCGGCATTTACGCCACTCTTCATATTGGTCCTGCTGGTCCGCTGGAGATCGCATTGGAGAAAGACTTCGCTTGTCTCGATGGCAGAGATGAAGACAACCGGGATACGTTTGCCAATCCGCTGGAAGGTAAGGTCTGTTGAATCTCCTGCAATCTACGACCTCAACGAATCGTAGAAGGGCCACCACAAAAGGGGCGCAGTCATCTTCCCGGCAGGACGTTTCAACGCGGCCCGGTCTGCATTTCTGTGAGCGGATCAGCAATCATATCGCCGTCCTTGCTGACACATGCCCAGACGAAAGTCGACTCGGATTACCTACAGACCCGAGGCAAGGTTCCTCACCTTACATTTTCGTATTTCTCTATCACATATCCTTCAAGGTGGGTAAGCGATAAGATGCCTTTCTTGGGGAGACGAGCTACAAAACAGGTTGCTCAACTTTGGCAGCTTCTGCCTCGTCCCTTGACCACGCTTCTATTTCTTTGAAAGCCAAATTGAAGAGGAACAAAGCATGTCAGACGAACAGCAGAAACCACTCAGCCGACGGAAATTTATTGGAGGGAGTTCAGCAGCACTGATCGCGGCAGCCGGGCTAAAGGTTGCATCCGCCCAGGAGACGAAACCTCGCTCTGCGGACCACCATCTGCCCAACGAATCGGATCCTGGCGTGAAGAACGATCCGCTGGACGCGGAAAATCCTGATTCCGTGTGGTCACCGGCAACGGACGCAGGTGGCCAGCCGCCTTTCAAGTATTCTTTTGCGCTGTCGCACAAGCGCATCGAAGAAGGCGGATGGACGCGCCAGGTAACGGTACGCGATCTGCCGATTTCCAAGAAGATGGCTGGCGTCGAAATGCGTCTTGTCTCCGGCGGCATTCGCGAATTGCACTGGCACGTCGGTGCGGAGTGGGCTTTGATGCTCTACGGCAGCGCACGCATAACAGCCGTAGATGAACATGGGCGCAGCAATGTGAGCGACGTGAAAGAGGGCGACCTCTGGCTCTTTCCCGGAGGCATCCCGCACTCGATTCAAGGGCTAGGTCCGGATGGTTGTCGCTTCCTGCTCGTCTTTGACGACGGTAATTTCAATGAATTTGAAACCTTCCTCATCACTGACTGGCTGGCTCACACACCGCCGGAAGTGTTGGCCAAGAATTTCAACGTTCCTGAGAGCACCTTTGCCAATGTCCCTAAGAAGGAGTTGTTTATCTTCAAGCGGGATCTTCCCCGTCCTCTTGAGGAAGAACAAAAACAGGCGCAGGACGGCACAGGTCCGGTGCCGCACAGCTTTGCTTTTTATACAAACGAGATGCAACCGACGAAAGTGTCCAAGAGCGGCCATGTCAAGATCATCGATCGAAATAACTTTCCTGCCACGAACATTGCCGCGGCCATCGTCACGCTAAAACCGGGCGGCCTACGTGAATTGCATTGGCATCCAAATGAAGATGAGTGGCAGTACTACGTGCAAGGGAAAGGACGCATGACGGTCTTTTCTGCGGGAGCGCATGCGCGCACGATGGATTTCGAGGAAGGCGATGTGGGCTACATCGAAAAGTCGATGCCGCATTACATCGAAAATACAGGCGATACGGACCTCGTTTTCATTGAGGTTTTCCCAACTCCGTATTACCAGGATATCTCGCTCGCAGAGTGGATGGCGCATACGCCGTTCCGTCTCATGAACGAACATCTTGGCGTTGGCGAAGACATGCTTGCGAAGATTCCTAAGAAGGAAATGGTCATTGTTCCCGAATAACAAAGATAGTGTGGATGTCTGCCTCCGCTGGCATCCACGCGTTTGCTTTTTTCAGGGCGAGCTGTGCGCTAGCCATGAAGAATCCGGAGATAAAAAGTGAAATCGAATCGTTGGGGCATCGCCTTTGCCGGTGTTGTTCTCCAGGTTGTACTTGGCTCTGTCTATGCATGGAGCGTTTTTCGTGTTCCTCTTACAAAGCAGTTTCACTGGACCATTCCCCAGGTGACACTGACGTTTACGATCAGCATCTGCGTGCTCGGCGTTGCTGCTTTTTTCGGTGGCCTATGGCTGAACCGGTCTGGTCCGCGTGTTGTTGCGCTGACAGGGGCATTCCTCTATGGCGCGGGAACTCTGCTTGCCAGCTTTTCCGGTGATCGCTTGTGGTGGCTCTATCTCTCGTATGGAGTGATCGGTGGCACAGGACTAGGCTTCGCTTACATTGTTCCCATCTCTGTGCTGGTGAAGTGGTTTCCAGATCGCAGAGGCTTGATTACCGGAATAGCCGTGGGAGGCTTTGGAGCAGGCGCGCTTGTGACCGCGCCCGTTGCGACTCACTTGATTCAAACCGTCGGTGTACTCCAGACGTTTGCATATCTCGGAGCCGCATACGCTCTTCTTGGTTTGCTGACAGCTTACTTTATGCAGAATCCTCCTGCGGGCTGGTCGCCGGCGGGATGGACCCCTTCAATCAAATTGACTGCACAGCGTTCGGCTAAGGAATACACGCTCAAGTCAGCTTTGATGACCTGGCAGTGGTGGGCATTGTGGCTGATTCTGTTTCTGAATTCATCCGCCGGTATCTCGGTCATCTCTCAAGAGTCTCCTATCTTTCAAGAGTTGGGGAAGGTAACGGTAATCGTCGCAGCGGGTATGGTCGGCGTCGTTAGTATTGGTAATGCGTTTGGACGCGTATTCTGGGCATGGATATCCGACATCCTTACGCGCCGTTTCGCTTTCGTCGTTATGTTCCTGTTGCAGGTGATTCTGTTCTGGGTTTTGCCGACGATTAGCTCTGCGACGCTTCTGACGGTACTGTCGTTTATCATCCTGATGTGCTACGGAGGCGGCTTTGGGACCATGCCTGCTTTTACCGCAGACTATTTCGGCTCAAAGAATGTTGGCCCCATCTATGGACTGATGTTAACGGCATGGGGCGCGGCGAGTGCCTTTGGCCCGCTGCTGATCGCAAACATGAGGCAAGCAACTGGAACCTACCGGAGCGGATTTCACGTGCTGACCGCGGTTGTCCTTGTATCGACCTTGTTTCCGCTCATTATTCGTCCGCCTGCCAGAAGCAACTGATCGCAAAATGATGCATGGCAAAAGTTGATTGTAAAGAGAGGCTGGTTCAAGAGGACCAGCCTCTCTTTACATTGGCCCACTGTTGACCTTTATTCCCTGCATAAAGCCCGTTCTTCCCTGCAAACATCTGGAGCACTGCCATCGCACCTGCCAAGGTGGTAGCAGTTGGATATGTGGAGGACGACATAATGTGGGCACCTCACATGAGTCCATTCAGCGTGGCAAGCTTTGATTGCATTCTCGGCTCCATTCAGTCGTTTCTTGCAAAGCTTGGCCTGCAACACTATGGACGAGCTGCTTCGCTATGGGTGTTCTTTGCCGCATGCGGAGTCACCGAACTGTTCATCAGTTTTCTGATCTGTACGCCCCTTGAACGCTTCCTGCCGCTCACGAGCTGGCCAAAACGCAACTCCATCACGGCGGACGTGACCTATGCATTCTTCGTTCGCATCGTCCTGTTTCCTCTCATCGCATACTTTGAATTTGCCTGGTTGCACCAGCATGTCGATGGATTTCTGCATGCCCACGCCATGACGCCGCCCACACTTCCCGGGCTGATCCCTATTCTTACTTCGTTCCCTGCAGTCGTCTTCATCGCCAACTTCGTCCTTCTCGATCT
>JABDHA010000141.1:5040-7476 GCA_013285705.1 Acidobacteriota bacterium | reverse complement strand
CTACGAAGACTCCGCCAGGCCAATCACTCGATAAGAATGAAGTCAGCGTCACTCGTCTGCTCCAGATCATGAAGGTGTCCAACCCGCGGCGTGAGCAGATGGACGGTCGCAGCGTTATCGCCTTCGACTTTGTTGGCGACCCGCACGCTAAAACGCACGGCATGGCCGAGGATGCCTCCAAGAAGCTTTCCGGCACGCTCTGGGTCGATGAGAATGACCGCCAGGTGCGCCGCATGATCGCTCGCTTCGACGACAATTTCCATCTGGGCTTCGGTCTTTTCTCCGTGGGAAAAGGCAGCGCCTTCACGTTCGATCAGAAGCTTGTCAATAACGAGCTCTGGCTACCCACCAATGCACAAGCTCATGTCATTGCTCATGCCATTGGCATCATCGGCTGGCGTGGCGACATCGCGGTTACTGACAATGACTACCAGAAGTTCCACGCCGATGCCACGCAGCAACCTGGCGCAACGGTTGTGAATCCGCCGACAAACTAGGCTGTTGCTCATTGAGAATCTGAGACGAAAAAGCCGCTCGACTTCGAGCGGCTTTTGTAACAACAAGAGGTACGAATTACTGTTGTGGCTGAGCTTGCGGTTGTGCGTCGGCACCACCCTGCATATGCTGCTGGCGACGCTCTTCCATCTGCTGCTGCATGGCTTCGTACTTCTGTTTCTGTTGGTCATTCAGCACAGCTTCAATCTTGCTGGTCGTATCAGCGTGCAGGCTTTTTGCCTTCGTCATTTTGTCGGCGCGAGAGAGAGACTGATCCTGATGAAGTTGCATCATCTGGGTCTGCTGATTTTCAAGGATCGGCTTGATCTGCGTCTGCTGATCGGACGTAAGGTTCAAAGCCTTGGTCATATGCTCCAGCTGCTTGTCTGGACTGAATCCCTGCCCTCTTGGCCCGTGCATCGCTTCGGTGGCTGGTTGCTGTGTCGTGCTGTCCTGCGCGAAAGCCGTCATGCCAAGCCCGAGCAGGCCGGTTAGCGCGATCGTACAAAGTGTTTTCTTCATAGTGTGTAATTCCTCCAACACTGATTCAGAACACCGTCCGGCGTGCTGGGTTGCGCTCATCGCGTCGGCGCTGATGAGCGCTTCCAATGCAGGTAGACGCTATATTCGTGGTAGAAGACCACATACCGCGCAAATTTTTTATCGAGGAATTATTTTCATCTTGTCACTTTGCAGCAGGATGGGAAACTGCAAGCGGCGGCATCACAACCGGAGTCGAGCGCAAGCCGCAGGCCAGCAATCCATCCGTATGTTCCTGAGGATGCGGAACATACGCGTAGGCAAAGACGGCGCGGTACTCGCGTTCCCCAGGATAGTTGCAGATAGCGCAGCTCGGCCGGTACGCAATGGAAGGGTGGTCGTGTACAGTTTCGGTCCATTCATGCGAGCCGTGCGCGGGAACTGTCATGTATTCGGGGTGCTGCGGAGGCTCTTTCGGCTGGTAGGCAAAGACCTCGCCTTTCTCGTTGTACGCATCGACAAAACTTCCGCCTGAACCGCTGGATGCGCGCCACAACCACTTCTCACCGACGTGCGCATACCAGTGTGCGCTCGACGGCACTGGCTCGGCGAGGCGAATGTCCTTATTTGTATCGTTCTTGATTACAAATACAAATCCCGGTCCTTTGCCCGGCTCTGCCTCGGCTAGATAACTTGCACTCAGAATGATGTGCGAGCACAGCGGTACATACGGGCCGGGATGATGGGTCACTGCACGGCCAGTAGACACGGCCATGACGCTCAGCGCAGTGATAGCTGCGACGAAGATCGCTTTGCATTTGTTCATCAGACTTAGACTATCGTGATCAGAGCGTTTTCGCGGCCAGCTGCATCGAAGTGATGAGAGCTTGCGCGCGATAGACGCTGATGGAGTTGTTGGCGAGCGCCTGAATCGTTCTGGAGAGTGCGTATTGCAGCTCCTGGCGATTCGTGATCTCCGGAAGTGGGCCAAGGAGACTGGTCTGACGCACGGCATATGGCCGCGGCGCCCGTCGCTTGCGATTGGGTGTGTGATGGTGACAAAGCGTCTTGCCGCGCAGAGCAACGGCCTGACACTTCTTTCCGCTGGGCAGGATGTGTTGGCATTCGGGAACCATGGCTACCGTCTCCTTTGATTCGTTTGGTATAGCTTGTGGGTGGGTCCTACCCCTCCCCCCTGGGATGTCGGGATCTGATTGAAAATACACGTTCATATAGAAGATGCCGCTAACTATCAGCAGAAATGAGAGTTACGCGCAAATATTTGATTCAATGGACTCTATCTCCGAAAATAAAAAAGCCCGCCAGATTTCTCCGGCAGGCTTGCTCGTCTATTTCTATTTTATCGTAATCATGCATTATTCTCTGCCACACGGAGCGAGGTATTTAGCCTTTGCAATGAGCAGGTTAGGATTTATTTTTCGGCGGGGGGGCTTGACATGC
>JABDHA010000141.1:0-5030 GCA_013285705.1 Acidobacteriota bacterium | reverse complement strand
CAATGCTACTCTCGGTCTGCAGAAAACATGTGGCGTGTTCTTTCCATTGCGTTCCTGGGACTGACCAGTTTGCCGATACTGGCTTCTGACCTTACGGCGACGACCAGTTTTGAATTGACGGATCCCACGGGCCGTATCACACAACACAGTACCACGCTGATGATTCATGATCAGTGCAGCCGCGCTTCCGGACAGAACTATGTCGGAGACGGGCAGGGCAATCATAAGATCTACGGTCCGCGATTCGCCATGATTCGGCAGTGCGATCTGAGGCTGGACGTTATCGCCGATCTCGACCATCAGGTGTATTCCGTTTACTCCCTGCCTAAAGGACCTACACGCGCACAATACAAGGCGGCTGTCGCCAAAGCAAAGGTGCAGCCGCAGGTCGCCGAGACGCTGACGATTACGACAGAAGTAGTCGACATGGGTGAAACGAAACTCCTCTTCGGCCGCGTTGCGCATCACTACAAGATTCATAGCAAGCGGGAGCCAAGTGCTGGAGCCAATGCCGAGGCGCACGAAGAGTTCTCCGATGGCTGGTACATCGAGATTCCGGAGTACCAGCAATTGCGGGGGTGCAATCCTTTCGCAGAATTCGAAGGGCCTAAAACGCAGCATGCTGTTTTTGTGACTTCCGGTTCGCAGTCGATCAACTATCGAGTCATTCGCAAATCGAGCGGGCCCGCGATGACCGGCAGCTACCCTGCAGATACTGTCACGACAGCTCATGCATGGGTGAAGCAGCCAGATGGCAGCGTCCATGAATACACAGACACCCGCAAAGAAACGATCACCGCGCTCAGTACCGATCCGCTTGATCCAGCGCTCTTCGATGCGCCACCCGGCTATGTCCGCGTTTCCGAGGTGAAAATCAATCCCACTCTTCCTGGACGTACCGGGCAGAGATAGTGTGGGCCAGGTTCTGGGAAATTCATTTTGGACTTTGAGCCATCATTGCCTCACATCTTACTTCTGATATCTCGCTTAGGATGCCCCTGTCTCAAAATCGCGACATAGTGCACCCTAAATTTAAGGTTGAGATGTGGGGCTCGCGATGAGTTGATGTCTCAAAATAATTATTGAGACATCCCTGCATGTTATTTTTCAGCTTCACTGTGCTGCGAATAGATCGCCCGCCAATGGCCGTCTTGATACACGAAGATGTCGCAGGACATAATTGGCTTGCTGGAACCCGGCTTATCCAGCGCAAAGGTCAAAATGGCGGTATCGGCTGCGATCTCGACCGACACCAGGACCGGGTGAGCCGCTCGCCATTGCTCTTCATACCCAGCTCTTTTGGCTGAGCCTGCATTCTTGCGAGCGCTGGCGATAATGGCTGCTTTGTCATGGATGCTTCCGTCAGAGCTGATCGACCGATAATTCGGCAAGAGAAGCGCATCGATGAAATTAGCGTCTCCCGTTCCTTCGGCCTTGTCCCACCCGTCGTCAGCCGCTATGACTGCATCTTTCGTATGTGGCTCAACGGAAGCGGCCTGAGCCTTAGCCATCGTCGAGGAGGGCGCATTCAGGAGCAACAGCGTTGCCGCGATGGGTAATATCGCGTGCAAGATTCTTTTCGTCTTCCATGATTCTCTGAGATTCATCCGTTCCTCGTCCTTTGCGCTTCGAGCCATCAAGCGATCGCACTACATCGCAAGCCATTACCGAGCATACTTTTGGCCTGCCATTCGCAAATTCACTGTTCGCTGGATCGTGTAGAGAACACGCTAAGACGCGCGCTGACAGCTCAGGTTTGAGACTAACGTCAGGCAATGGCGAGATGGATGCAAAGGAGCGGACGAGTGCAAGTCAAAACAAAAAAGCCCACTCCGAAGAGTGGGCTTTTCTTTAAGACTTATGCCGGCGATCACCTAATCTCCCACACAATTTCTCGTGCAGTACCATCGGCCCAGCGAGGCTTAACTACCGTGTTCGGGATGGGAACGGGTGTGACCCTCGCAGTATGGTCACCGGCAAACTGAGGCGTTTTCAAAGCATTCATGCCTTGAGCCGAGCCTAGACGTTACATGTAAGGTCTCGACGCCTTAAAAACTTGGGCGGCGCTTGGCGGGCTTTTTCTCCCGCAGCCAGGTAGCGTCTAAAAACGGGCTGTTTCTCCCGGACGCGAAAACGGCAAACTGGCGCCATTATCCAACCTAATATCTCACAACGAAACCGATCGGGAATATTTCCCTTGAATCATATTACTTTGACCAAGCGTATTTACAAGGCTTGTTGAGAATCTTCTGCGGCATTACTGCACAGAATTAATTCTATGGACAAGCCGAACGGGCGATTAGTACTGGTAAGCTACACGCATTACTGCGCTTCCACATCCAGCCTATCAACCAGGTGGTCTTCCTGGACCCTTCAGGGAGATCTCATCTTAGAGCGTGCTTCCCGCTTATATGCATTCAGCGGTTATCACAACCGAACTTCGCTACCCAGCCGTGCCATTGGCATGACAACTGGAACACAAGAGGTTCGTCCATCCCGGTCCTCTCGTACTAAGGACAGCCCTCTTCAAATCTCCTACGCCCACAGCAGATAGGGACCGAACTGTCTCGCGACGTTCTGAACCCAGCTCACGTACCGCTTTAATAGGCGAACAGCCTAACCCTTGGAACCTTCTACAGCTCCAGGATGCGATGAGCCGACATCGAGGTGCCAAACCATTGCGTCGATATGAACTCTTGGCAATGATCAGCCTGTTATCCCCGGCGTACCTTTTATCCGTTGAGCGATGGCCCTTCCATACAGAACCACCGGATCACTAAGGCCTGCTTTCGCATCTGCTCGACTTGTAGGTCTCACAGTTAACCACTCTTATGCCTTTGCACTCGACGACTGATTTCCAAACAGTCTGAGAGTAGCTTCGCGCGCCTCCGATACAATTTAGGAGGCGACCGCCCCAGTCAAACTACCCGCCTAACTATGTCCCTCTCCCGGATCACGGGAGTAGGTTAGAATCACAACACTCACAGGGTGGTATCTCACCGTTGGCTCCTCCAAGCCCGAAAGCCTGGGATCAAAGCCTCCCACCTATCCTGCGCAGTGAGAGTCATAATTCATAGTTAAGGTGTAGTAAAGGTGCACGGGGTCTTTCCGTCTAGCTGCGGGTAACCGGCATCTTCACCGGTACTACAAGTTCGCCGAGCAACTCGTTAAGACAGTCATACGATCGTTACGCCATTCGTGCAGGTCGGAACTTACCCGACAAGGAATTTCGCTACCTTAGGACCGTTATAGTTACGGCCGCCGTTCACCGGGGCTTCAATTCAAAGCTTCGCCTTGCGGCTAACCTCTCCTTTTAACCTTCCGGCACCGGGCAGGCGTCAGCCCCTATACGTCGTTTTCGACTTAGCAGAGACCTGTGTTTTTGTTAAACAGTCGCCGTATGCGTTTCACTGCGGCCCACCAGAGGTGGGCGACCCTTCTCCCGAAGTTACGGGTCTAATTTGCCGAGTTCCTTAACAAGCTTTCACTCGAGCGCCTTTGGATATTCTCCTCGTCTACCTGTGTCGGTTTGGGGTACGGTTCCCAACTACTCTCCTTAGAGGATTTTCTCGGCAGCGTGAACTCAGCAGCTTTCGGGTATACACCCTACTGTTTTGCGCCTCACTGTTAAGTCTGCCCGGATTTACCTAAGCAAACCAGCTTACGCGCATCAAGCCCCATAGCCATAGGAGGCCCTGCTTATCCTTCTGCGTCTCCCCATCGTCAAACGAGAGTTGGGAGGTCCGGAATATTAACCGGATGTCCATCAGCTACGCCTTTCGGCCTCACCTTAGGGACCGCCTAACCCTGAGCGGATTAACCTTCCTCAGGAAACCTTAGACTTTCGGCGTGAATGGTTCTCACATTCATTATCGCTACTTATGCCGGCAGGGTCTCTTCTCAACGCTCCACCAGTCTTCTCAGTCTGGCTTCACCGCTGTTGAGAATGCTCTCCTACCACGCACACCATAGGTGTGCATCCGCTGCGTCGGTGTACAGTTTTAGCCCCGTTGTATTGTCGGCACCGGACCGCTTGACCAGTGAGCTATTACGCTTTCTTTAAAGGATGGCTGCTTCTAAGCCAACCTCCTGGCTGTCTGGGCGTTCCGACTTCCTTTCCCACTTAACTGTAACTTGGGGACCTTAGCAGGCGGTCTGGGCTGTTTCCCTCTCGACAATGGAGCTTAGCCCCCACTGTCTGACTCCCGGACTGGTTGTCTGTGGCATTCGCAGTTTGGTTGGATTCAGTAAGCCGGAAAGCCCCCTAGTCCATCCAGGTCTCTACCACCACAGCAAATCATCCGAGGCTAGCCCTAAAGCTATTTCGGAGAGAACGAGCTATCACGGAATTTGATTAGCCTTTCACCCCTACCCTCAGCTCATCCGAGCTTTTTTCAACAAACACCGGTTCGGTCCTCCAGTGAGTGTTACCTCACCTTCAACCTGGCCAAGGGTAGATCATCCCGCTTCGCGTCTATTCCCGCCAACTTAACGCCCTATTCAGACTCGCTTTCGCTTCGGCTCGCTTACGCTTAACCTTGCTGACAAGAATAACTAGCCGGCTCATTATGCAATAGGCACGCGGTCAGGCATTCGCTTGCGCGCATAGCCCTCCCACTGCTTGTAGGCACACGGTTTCAGGTACTTTTCACTCCCCTAACAGGGGTGCTTTTCGCCTTTCCCTCACGGTACTGGTTCACTATCGGTCAGAAACTAGTATTTAGCCTTACGGAATGGTCTCCGTGGATTCAGACAGGGTTTCACGTGCCCCGCCTTACTCAGGTGCCTGCTTCGAGTCCGGATAGTTTTCGTCTACGCGCCTGTCACGCTCTATGGATTCCCTTTCCAGAGAATTCGACTAACTACCGGATTGGTAACTCTACTGTTGCAGGTCCTACAACCCCCGATACACCGAAATGCAACGGGTTTGGGCTGTTCCGATTTCGCTCGCCACTACTTTCGGAATCACGGTTGTTTTCTCTTCCTCTGGGTACTGAGATGGTTCACTTCCCCAGGTTTGCTTCGTACAC
>JABDHA010000140.1 GCA_013285705.1 Acidobacteriota bacterium | reverse complement strand
TTCCGCGTGGCCGGCCCACACTTGCGAACTTGCTCCAGATTTTGCAGGAACAGTCGAACCAGGTCCGCAGACACATCGATGACGGTGAGCTGATCGATCTCCTTCCGCGTATTCCTGGCCGCGAATGGAAGCAGCAGGCAAAGCGTATCCCGGTAACTCTGCTGAGTGTTGCGGGCGAGGTTGCGCTCGGTCACCAGATACTCAAGAAGAAAACGCCGGACCCAGGGTCCGAGAAGGGCTGTATCAGTCATGATGGCCCTCCCGTCCGGCATAGAGTTCAAAACGTAGGCTTGCCTCGTGCAGGAGTTCCGGCGTCATGGTGAGGTACACCTGGGTCGCCGCCAAATATGTGTGCCCCATGTACACGGACAGTTGAGGCAACAGCAGTTGCACATCTTTGCCTTCGCGGTACCACGCTGTCAGGCGATG
Organism: Acidobacteriota bacterium; assembly: GCA_013285705.1. GTDB lineage: Bacteria > Acidobacteriota > Terriglobia > Terriglobales > Acidobacteriaceae > Alloacidobacterium. The sequence goes on along the minus strand of JABDHA010000140.1, from coordinate 7,221 downwards.
AACTGCCGAGGTGTGGCGCAGGTCATGGAGGCGAGGTTGGCAGCGCGATCCTCCAGCCCGATGCAGGCCGGCGTACTCACGCAATTGTTGAAACGCCCCTTCGAGGGTGTCGAGAGGTATCTTTTTGCCCTTTCTCCCCGCAAAGAAAGACGCTTCTGCCTCACGCGGAGAGCCGGATGGGCTGCGTCTGCTTGCGTACTCGGTGAGAGTCTGAGTTGTCACAGGCCCAAGCGGCACCAGGCGGCTCTTGAAGAATTTCGAGTCGCGAACCGTGAGAACAGCGTTGAGCAAATCGACGTCCGCATTCGTCAGCGACAGCACCTCCGACGCACGCAATGCCGCGCCATACATTAGGAGGAGAATAGTCTTTACCGTCAGCGGCTCCAAGCTCCCACGGTCGCGCTGATACGAGGATGTGGCATCCATCAGACGGCGAAGCTCTGCTTGAGAGTAGATGTAAGGTTGAAATGCAGGCGGTCGTTTGGGTATCACGATCGGCAACGGAGAATGGACGACAAATCCGCGGCTGATCGCATACCGATAGAAGCCCAGTAGCGCATTGTGTCTGACATGCCATGAGGCCGTCAGCGGGCCGATACCATTGAGAAATGCACTCACTCGTTCGGGCGCAACATCCTGAAGGGCAGTATCTTCCCCCATTGCCCTGCAGAAGGCCTTCAACAATTTTCCGTTGACTCCAAATTTCTCCCCGAGGGTCCTGCGGAAGGTGGCATATTCTTCGACCACATGCTGAAGGGTCATAGCAGACCTCCCAGATCGAAGCTGGCAACCTGGCGAAGCCGGACGAGATCCACCTTGGCGTAAATGCGCGTGGTCTCAAGACTGCGGTGTCCAAGGTGATCGCCGACTTCCTTCAGAGATAGACCTTCGTTGATCAATCGAGTGGCGCAGGCATGGCGCAGAGCATGGGGGCCGTGATGCTTGATGGAGGTAGATACGGGTCTCAACCGTCTGCCGACCACCGGCCATAGCGTTCCAGCTGTCAGAGGTCGAAAGGGAGCTCGCACCGTGAGGAAGACCTCTCGATGAAGCGAGGGGGCCCTCACTTCCTTTAGATATCGGATGATCGCGTGACCTACAGACTGAACAAGTGGGAAGTTATGCTTGCCGAGTCCCTTGGAACGCATGAAAACGATCGATTCATCTTCCCAGTTGATGTCCCCAAGTTGTAGCCGGGCTACCTCGCCGGCGCGAACTCCGTATACAGCAAGCAACATCAGAATTGCGTGGTCGCGAATCGAGGAAGGAGTGCTGCTGCCCATACTGCCGAGAAGCCTCTGAACTTCGGACCATGTTGGCGCGGACGGCAAAGACTCCTGCTTGAAGACCCGGGGCGCCATGATGGATGCCGCGATGCCTTCCTTGCACCATCTGCGTATTTCAGCGAATCGGAAAAACGAGCGCAGAGACGATGCATAGGTCTGAACCGACGCTCGCACGTAATGCCCCTCGTTGACTCTGGCAGCAAGTATCGAGTCGACTTCGGAAACAGTCACATCGTGGAGCGACCGCCCTTCGCCGCACAGCTGGTCGAGAAACAGGCGTACCATATGGCAGCGAAGCCCAATCGTCACTGGCGAGAGGCCGCGTTCGCGAAGCATGAAATCGGCGAACGCGATGATCTCCCCTTCGTGCGGTCTCTCGGGAGTGCAGGCCGGCTGGAGGCGCTCCATAAAAGTTAACCACCGAACGGCCTGACAAATGAACCGCTGTTTCGATAGTCTCGGACATAGCCTGATCGGCGGCACGGCTTTGCGCCTGGACCAGCGTTCCCCCGCATCTTCAATTTCCGGTAGGTCGATAAGTGAGTTGGGCCGCTCGGCTAGCTTCAAGTACTTCTCGACGGCGATTAGCAGTTCAGCAGTGAGCCGCACTGTACTCCTGGCCATTCCTTGTTCAAGACAGTGGACAACAAAACGACGGCGTTCATCGGCCAGGGGCGCGGTGCGTTGGCGAGTCAACGCATGTGATCGTTCAAAGAGTTGCTCAAACATTTTCGGAACCTCTTCCTCGTAGAAGTGAAAGAACGGTTCCGAATATAGTCGAGCTATCTGAGTAAGCGAATCGGTGCGCCCCTTTGCTTGTGGCTCTGAGCTGTGCCTTCTTCTGAGCTCACAGCCTAACCCAGGATCAGCGCATCGGCGCCGGTCACGCCATTTTGACTGTTCTCACATACCCCTGGCCGATCACACACGACTCACTTGCGCGTTCATCTCGCGCGGCCGACCTCGAGGTGGTGGATCGCTGCGTCCACAGTACGGGGCGGTACGCTGTGCTGGGCGGCTTACCCTCAGTGCGGTCAGCCTTGACTCAAAAAAGTGGAGCGCAAATCGGTGAAACTCTTCCGCACGCGGATCAGTAGCCCGGTTTACTTGGCCCGATTATTGGATTCGACTTGCGTTCCCATATTTCTTGCTCGTAGAGAGAGTGGTCCGCGTACAAGATCTGCGCCAGGCTGTAATTGTCGTAAACGAATTGTCGGAAGCCCGAAGCGTGGTCGTGGACCTCCGAGGAGATCATTGTTTTCGGTAATAGCACGATGAAGTTTGGCGGATGGTTCCTCAGTGCCCGGACGATAGCAGCTATCTGGTCAGGTCGACTGAACTCATCGTAGGTCACGAACTCCGAGGCAGTAGGGTTATCCAGACCGAGGTAGAGACTTACCGCTGAATTGTTGAAGAAGAAGTCGGAGGGGCGAGTCCGCTGAGCAAGCCATTGAAACTCGTGAAAAGTGGCAGCGTCGTTGAAAGCTGTCCGGCCGATCGGCAAATTCAGGGTGGCGTGCCATTGAGTTTGGCGTCGCATTGGGAGCAGTAAGGCAAAGAGAGCCATCACGAGCCATAGTAGATTCCGCGTGAATCTCTGTGCGCGGCTCTGGTGGCTGACGAGCCAGACGCAGATCAGAATGGCAGGTGGAGCAACTGTACAGAGGCGAAAATATCTAGGACCGTTGATAACAGCCATAAAGAGGGCTAAACCAACTAAATGCAGGAGAACGAGGCCCTCCCGAATTGTCGAAGGCAACACTTCGCGTTTCCGTCGCAACTGGTAAAGTCCGAGGAAATAAATATAAGGAACAGTCGCGTAGATAAACACTACAGGGATTAGGCTAAGGAGATCCGTAAGCTTGTGTGTTCGTGCAAACTGACTAGCATAGCCTCCGATCTGATCAAGATAGGTTCGCGGCTGGTTGATCTCAATGGTGCTCATAAATTTCGGTGGGAACACAACGAGATCAAAAAAAACAACACGAAGACCTGCCTTGTATATGTAATGCCCAAGAACACAAGAGAGTACGAAGATAAACGGTAGTAGCAGAACTGTGAATTGCCGCAGAACGCTTGCTGGTTGTGACTTTGAGGGCCTGCGCCATAACAAATAAGCAGCTAACGCGGCGAAAGTCAGTGCGCCCTGTGTCTGAGTGAAGAGGGCTGCGATTCCACATAGTAACCCGGCAACGGAGATCCGCTGAAGGCTTATACCACCTGTAAGCACGGCAACTGCGGCCATCGCGGCTAGAGTGCTGTACCAGTGATGCGTCATGTTAAGGCCGCTATTGAAATCAAGTACAACGAAAAGCAGGCCTGGAAGAAGAACGAGAGGACCGCGGAATATCCTGCTGGCAATCAGCGTGATTATCGAAAAAAGGGCCAGCCCGACACAGATACTCCAGGCCTCTATGATCCAGGCGTGGATACCGAAGAGACGGAATGCTCCGGCATAAAGGAGATCAGTGCCGGGAGTAACGAGCTCGAAAAAATCGCGGTAGAGGACCTGACCATGAACAATACGCACAGCGCGAGCGAAGAACAGAACTTGATCGTCGATCGCAACAAAGGGAATGGCAGGGAGCAGAAATGTTCTCAAATACAGAAATGCGAAGACTCCTGCAAAAGAGAACACGATCATAGTGCGATTGAGGCCCCATCGTGCATGCGTTGATTTCTGTTCTGTCATGAATGGCATCTCATACACAGCGAAATAGGAGACTAGAGCAGCGGATGATCAGACCGCCACGCAAAAATCTGTATCCTGTAGATCAACGTCATTGCGACAACCTTCCAAGCGCACACACGCAGCTCCACAGCACAGCATTAAGTGGCTGCAAAGATTCCTCTGTTGCCTTGGATTCACCCAATACTACCCGATAGACAGGGGCTGAAATGTCACCGCGGTGTAAGTCTTTTGTTCTAGGGCATGAGATGCTCGGGCAAAAACGAGCTGGGGCGGCCTCCTGACTTCCAAATCTGTGCGGAGGGCCGTCAGGCGACATCAATGTCGGCTTTACCCCATACAGCTCGTTGCAGCGCAAATCATCGCACCGAAACACGCTAATTCAGACAATAATGGAAAGGAGGAAAATGCTATGGCGAGACGGCCAAAACCTGCTCTGATTGAAGCGGAACTCGCTGACCGCCGTCGCGCGGTGGACAGTGCTCTCGGTTCTCTTCGTATCGAAGGCATGGAACTTGAGCCTGAGGCGCGGGAGATCATGGAGCGCTTCGCGCGGGGGGAAATCGACCTTGCCACGATGCATGCCGAAGTAGACGCCTATTGCAAAACCATTGTGTGAACCCGGCTTAGGAAGCCGGGGCCCGGAAGATATAGTCGAGGGGCAGCAGTGGGAGAGCGAGTGGCTGCAGAACTGCTGTGGCCTCACTCGCGGACATTCCCTAAGCAGGGTTTATGCCGTGCCGTGCTGTGCCTCCTTCAAGCCTGCAGTCTGGTTATGTGGCGTTCAAATACTGAAACGGAGTGAATATGGCTGCCCGCATTGCTGAACGCCACATAACTGGCTGCGCCACAGAAGACCTCTTATGTGGTCGGCCACATAATAGCTCGATCACAAAATAGCAATGCAGCCGGAGATGGTAAAAGAGCAGATCGATGAAATAGGCCTGCCCATCGACTTCTAACTGCACCTGGCTTCCCGTTCCTGTAGCCCGGTCGAGATGTGATGGGTAAGAACGTTGCGGCTCCATCCGTGTTCGATGGACGCCCGCAGATACCATTCCCGGCTCTGGCCGTCTTTGAGCCGATCGAGCAGCACCATGTGATGTCCCCAGGGCAATTTTGCAGCAAGCTGCAAAATTTGGGGGTCAGGCCAGGCCTCGGCGAAGGAACGCATGTAGGTGACATTTCACGAAACGGAACGCAACGTACGCTAAGGCGAATTCAGTTCACCTAAGCCTTTCGTAATCAGCAAGATCTAAGTAGAGAATGCGCAGCTCTTGGACACAGCGCAATTCGGCGTTGCGGTCCGGCTAAACAATTGAGAACAGAACATCGACTCTCTGCAGACGTACATGAATGTCCGTTTCGTGAGGTGTCCCCTCTATGACTACGTAGGGCCTCATGGTCTCAGTTCTCACGGATGAGTAATCCGTTTGGCTGGTTCCAGAAGCTGATGATTTCGAGCGACTCGTCTGTCCAAACCGTCTTTGCCGCTCCCCACGACGTTCATTCCGAGGAAATCGTGTACCGGGAGGATCAGCTCTGGGTTTTGCGGAGTAGACTTGTCGGCATGGGGAATGAAGACTTGGCACTGATGGACCAAGATGCTCTCTTGGCTGAGAAGGAGAGGCTATTGATTCTCCAGGAAAAGTGTCGTCAGACGATGTTGCCACTTTCCCGCGGCAAGCACCGCGAAGCGTCTCCGGAATTGGCTGAGCAGAAGAGAGAGTACGATCGCATTTTCGGACGCCTCGGTGTGCTGGAAAAACTGCTGGCGAAGGGTCGGTAATTATCTCATCACCGCCTCCGCGGAGTCGGCCGTCAGCGAATCGGGGAGTGGGAAGACGTCATCGAACGCCTCGTATGGATGACCGATCGCGCGTGACGTGGAGCTCTTTCCTCGGGTTCTGATACCACTTGGTTCTGGAACTCATGCTGCGGGCAAGCTCGATCGTCCAGGACGAACAACTTGCGAGTCCCGGGGACACCTCAAGAAAGGGAATCTTATGTACGTCTGCAGAGAGTCGACGTAATGTTCTCAATAATTTGGTGGGACGGCGGTGTGGTTTGAGGAATTATTTGTCGTAGCTTTTGAGGAATTATTTGTCGTAGGCTGTAGGGGTGCAAGCGCTGTCCGACATGTCCGAAGTTGAACGCAAGGTCGCCCTAGAGCGATACAAGCTACTTGAGCCTCACCTGCAAAATGGCCGGGAGTTACGATCAGTGTCCGAGGGCTCAGGAGTCTCGTTCCGTACGCTGCAGCGCTGGGTATCGGGTTACAAGCGTGAGGGTTTGGTGGGGCTGGTCCGGAAGGGCCGCATAGACTCTGGTGGACGGCGTATCGTTACGCCGCGATTGCGCGAGGCGATTGAGGGTCTTGCTTTGGAGAAGCCGCCCCTTCCTCTCACCTCAGTCCATCGTCAGGCGAAGCAGTTCGCGCAACTTATCGGTGAACCCGCTCCAACCTACTGGGTAGTGCGCGACATCGCACTCAACCTGCCGAATGACCTCCGGACGCTTGCACAGCAAGGCACCCGCAGATTCGGCGAGCTATACGAGATGGTTCATCGCCGTGAGGCTTCTAGACCGAACGCGCTTTGGCAGGCCGATCACGCGCAGTTGGACATTCTTCTGCTTAAGGAGGACGGCTCAGCTTGCCCCCCCTGGCTCACGGCCGTGATCGATGACCACAGCCGCTCGATCGCAGGCTACTTTCTCAGCTTCGATCCACCTTCATCACTCCGGACCTCTCTCGCAATGAGGCAAGCGATCTGGAGAAAGGCCGATGCGCACTGGCAGGTTTGCGGGATTCCCGACGTTCTGTATGTCGACAACGGTGCGGACTTCGTTTCTAAACACCTAGAGCAGGTGGCCGTCGACTTGAAGATAAGGCTTGTGTTCTCGACACCGGGTAAACCGCAAGGCCGCGGCAAGATCGAACGCTTCTTTCGGACCGTGAATGAGATGTTCCTCTGCGATCTGGAAGGATACACGCGTCGTGGTCGTCGCAAGCCGACTCTGACGCTTGATCAGTTGGATGAGCGGTTCCGCGCATTTCTGATTGAGGTATATCAGCGGACGCCTGTGGCGCAGGCAGAGCTTGCGCCTTCAACCAAGTGGGAGGAGGGCGGGTTCTTGCCTCGCGTGCCGGAGTCGCTAGAGCAGCTCGACCTCTTGTTGATGGAAGAGGTCCGACCGCGAAAGATTCGCCGCGACGGCATCCACTTCCAGGGTTTCCGCTATCTG
>JABDHA010000139.1:1076-7698 GCA_013285705.1 Acidobacteriota bacterium | reverse complement strand
CGGCGCGGTTGCGCTCGACACCGACACATCTTCGGTATCGCAGCTTGTCAGCCAAAAACAGGTCGACCAGTTACCGCAGAATGGCCGAAATTTTCTTAATCTCCTTTTTATCGGTGCTGGCGCGGTACAAACCGTTGGAGAACAAGGTCAGATGAGGCAAGGCGAAGGCAACGCGATCAGTATCAATGGCGCGCGTCCGGAGTCGAATAACTACACACTCGACGGCATGGTGAATACGGACACCGCACTGAATACGCCTGCCGTTATCCTCTCGCAGGATGCGATCTAGGAATTTAAGGTGCAGAGCGAAACCTCTTCGGCGGAATATGGCTTCAGTGCCAACCAGGTAAATATCGTCAGCAAGAGCGGTGGCAATCAATTCCATGGCGCGGTCTTCGAGTTCGCGCGCAACGACGCTTTCGATGCAAGCACGCACTTTCAGCCGGTAAAACCTGAGCTGCGACAAAACCAATATGGCTATGTGCCGGATGGCCCTGTCTGGATTCCGAAAATCTATGACGGACGGAACAAAACGTTCTTTCTGGCGAACTACGAGGGCTGGCGCATTCGCAACGGCACAAGCTCATATTCGAATGTTCCCGATCCCACGCAGATTACTGGAAACTTCGCTTCTTCCAACTTGCCCGCATATGGATCGGCTGCTTGTACGTCAGCTCTCAACGGCAACAATCCCTGTATGCCTATCGACCCGACTACAGGCCAGCCGTTTCCCGGAAACATCGTTCCGGCGGGACGATTCGGCAACCTTGCAAACGTGACTGCCAAGCTCTTCCCCGCACCCAATTGCTTTACAAGTGATTGTCTTGACAACTACCACCTGGGCGTCACTTTGCCGAATGATACGGATCAGCAGACATACCGCCTCGATCAGAACATCGGCAAATTCGGCTCAGTCTTCTTCCGCTACACCAAGGCCAACTACTCTCTTGAAACGGCCAGCACAACATCGGTTCCTGCAGGTTTGAATATATTTAGTGGAATTTTCGGATCGCCGGTACACGGGGGATTTCCCGACTTCGCGAAATGAGCGTCTTTATTGCTCAAGGACGCTCTTTCCACTTCGCGAGGCACAGTTTCCACATCCGCTTTTCCGAGGCCCTTGTGCAGAATGCGGAGAGAGGACTCAACCAGTTGGGAAATTTCGCATACGATTCAATTTGGCCACAACATCATCAACAATTTCCGTGTTGGCTCCCTGGGGGCAACGGTGATTCAGGGTGATAGTCCTGCTCCGCAATCCGATGTGGATGCGCTCAGACTTTCAGGAGTTTTCACCAGTCTGCCCGATTACGCCCGCGGCTATCCAACTGTCTCTCTGCAGAACCTTGAGCGGTACAGCGGGCAGTCCAGGCAACAATCCGACAACCAGCGACATCCCGATGTGGGAGTATGCCGATTCGATTTCCACTATTCATGGACGCCACACATTCAGTATGGGTTTCGATTTCCGCACATGGGTGCAAAAGCGCGATCTCTCCACCAATTTCCTCGGCAGCTTTACATTTAACAACACCACCGTAAGCCAGAACGGCAACAACGGAACAAACAACTGCGCGACCGCTTACTGCGGCACAGGCAATGCAACCGCAGACTTTCTTCTGGGTTACTACGGAGGCGCAAGTACCTTCCAGCCTGGGCCATTCAGCCAGACCGGTGCGCAGCTAGGCAACCTGAACCAATATCACTTCAAATATATTGGGCCATCTTTTCAAGATGACTGGAAGGCTACTCCCGATCTGACTCTCAATCTTGGTGCGCGGTGGGACTTCCGCACGATTCCTTGTGAAACGCAGAACAAAATGTTCTGGATCGACGATCAGAATACCGGCGGCGGACTCTGCTTTGCTCAAAAGGCACTTTTGACTGACGGCATTGCACCTGCAGGAAACGGATTCTATCGCTATTGCGGCCGCAACAATCCACGGGATCCATCCTATTTGACCTTCGCCCCACGTCTCGGCTTTGCTACCGTCCTTTCCATGACAACAAGACGGTCGTTCGTGGCGGCTATGGAGTCTTCTTCGATTCCTCCGAGACCCGCGAAATTGACGACTCAGGCGACTTGTATCCTTTCGTGATTCGCTCCAGTCTGACGCCAACTACAGATGCCACGATTCCTAAGCTGACCAACAATCTGTTTCCGGTCACAAGCACGCTCCTTCCAGTCGCTATTGGTGCAAACGGCGGAGCCACATATCCCGCCGGCAGCCAGTTCATCGCTGTCATCATCTCTGAACATCCGATTAACCCATATGTGCAGCAGTGGTCTTTATCCGTGCAACGCGAGCTGGCCGCCAATACCACCCTTGAGCTGAATTACGTTGGCAACAAAGGCACGCACCTGCTCGATCGCACGAATATCAACCAGCCATTCCCTGTTGCCAATCCCGCGCTTTGCCAGGCTGACCCAACCACGGCTGACTGCCCGGCGACATCCCGTACCCCGTATCCCAACTTCACCAATACGACAGGCACGCTCGATAGCCGATGGGATGGGTACTCGAACTACAACGCTGGCAACGTAAAGCTTGAGCGGCGAACGAACGATCTGGCCCTGCTCGCCGTTTATACCTATGCCCGCAGCATGGATGACAAATCCGCAGCTGCCGGAATTGGCGCAACAAACGGTTATGCGGGACACATGGATGACCACGATCCCAAGCTTGACTACGCGCGCTCCGACTTTGATGTAGATCAGCGCTTCGTGGCCAGCTATGTAGCCAACCTTCCCTTCGGCCACGGCCAGAAGTATCTCGGCAATGCAAACAAGGCAGCGAATCTCGCTGTGGGCGGCTGGCAGCTCACCGGAATCGCAACCTTCCAACGAGGCTTTCCTTTCTCTGTGCAAGCAAATGATAGTTTTTCATTGCTTGAGGCTTATAACCAACGTGCAAACGTAGTCAGCAATCCAACCTCCGGCTTCCACAAAAACGTGAATAAATGGTTCAATACCGCGGCGTTTACGCAGCCGCTGGCCGGGGAGTTCGGAAACAGCGGTCGGAACATCTTGCGGGAACCCGGCATTAACAACTGGGACATGGGGTTAGGAAAGAACTTCGCAATCGGTGAAAGAGCAAACTTCCAACTCCGTCTCGAGTCATTTAACACCTTTAACCATACGCAATGGGGAGTCGATCCAACCTCGCCTTCAGCGGCAGCAAGTGGTCCCGGTACCGGTGCAGTGGACCGAAACGTGAATGACCAAGCCCCGAGCGCAAATACGAACTTTGGACGGATCACGTCTGCCCGTCCAGGACGCGTGCTTCAGCTCGGCGGTAAAATTACTTTCTGATTTTGTCCTCCTGAAGGGTCTGTCATCTATGGCAGGCCCTTACCTTTTACAGTTAGACTCGCAGCTATGCTTCGAAGCTTTGCAAAAACAGCGTTAACCCTCGCTCTATGCGTTGGTGCACAAGCAGCATTGGCGCAGGGGCCTGAGGATCAGCGACAGCAGTTGTCAGAACAAGGCTGGGCCGCACTGGAAGCCGGTCGATATGCGGATGCCGAGCAGTCTTATGAACAGCTTGGAAAACTGGAGCCTGGCATCGCCGAGATTCATGTGACTCTCGGTGTTATTTATTTTAAGGAAGGAAAGTTCGAGCAATCAGCAACTGAGCTACGCAGTGCACTGCAGCTAAAGCCCGGGTTGCCTCGTGTCGAATCGCTTCTGGCGATGGTTCTCTCCGAACAGGGCCACTTTCAACAAGCTCTGCCTGGATTGGAAAAGGGCTTCCATCAATCTGCCGATCCTGAATTGAAACGGATGTGTGGTCTTCGGCTGGAGAGGGCTTATACATCCATGCACGATGACGCAGAGGCAATTGAAACTGCGCTGGAGCTGCAACGAGTTTATCCGGATGACCCTGAGGTTCTTTACTACTCAAGCAAAATTTTTGGCAATGAAGCCTTCCTGTCCGCTCAGAAATTGTTTCAAACTGCGCCTAAATCGACATGGGGCATGATGGCCGCCGCTGAGGCGCATGAAAGCCAGGGCAACCTCGATCAGGCGATCGCCGAATATCACGAGGTATTGAAACTCGATCCGGCAAGACCGAACGTACATTTCCGAATTGGACGAGCCCTGCTAGCAAGGGGAACAAACAAGGGTGATGCGAAGGACTTGGAAGTTGCAGAGATGGAGTTCCAGCGGGAATTGGATTTGAACCCATCGAGCGCTAACGCAGCCTATGAACTGGCAGAGATCTACCGAAAGCAAGGTCATGAAGAGCAGGCTCGAAAGTATTTTCAGGAGGCCGTGGATAGCTATCCAGCTTTCGAGGAAGCCCATGTCGGGCTAGCGCTGACACAATTGGAAACAGATCCCGTTTCGGCACGGGCCCATCTGCAGAAAGCGTCGCACTCGATCCTGAGGACCCGGTGGCCTGGTACAGACTCGCCCAGGCGGAGCGCGCATTGGGCCACATGGACGAACAACGGAAAGCCATGGCAGAATTCGCGAAGCTGAAAAGCGGGCAGGCGCCGTCTACGCGAGCTGCGCTGAATCCTGAAGTAACACCTCAACAGCTGGATCCGGCAAGTGGTCCGTAGGTATGTATGCAAAGAGTCAGCAGACTTGGACAAATGGAAGATCGAGCAGCTTAGCCAACTTTTCAAGCCTGCCGGCCAAATGCCCGATCCCTACAGCACAGTGATGAGCCGGTCCTTGCTCATTCCACTTCTCAACAAAGCCGCGCGCCCCGATCGGAAATCGGTAGCGGCTATTCGTATTACCAATCGCCAGCGTCGGACCTTCTTCGCACGCTCCTTGAGCAACAATAAGTTTGAAGCCGTGCTCATGGTCTTCCGCGATGGACAGCATTGTCACCGGCCCATAGCGTACGGACATCTCGACAGAAAGACCGCGGCCCATCTTGCCGTGATAGACAGCAAGCGGGCGAACCTTGGTCTTGCCTTGCGCAATCGCAGTATGCCCTGGTCCATCATGGCCCATCATCACAATGTCGTCGTTAAAGTCGATCGCGTAGTACTCGGTGAATGATCCGCCGGCACCGAATGCATCCACAATCTTCATGGCAACGGCGTTCTTTACTTCATACTCACCAGCCACTGGGATATGCCTGGCAGTCAGTAGCGAAGTACCGAGAATGATCGAGCTCATGGTGTCCTCGTTCGCCTCGTTGCCACTGCCCTTGTAGTAATAGGCCAGGGATTGAAGGTCATGCCGCTCGACAAATCGATCGAGGGCGACCGACGTTCGCGCCGCGCGATTCAACTCGCTCTCTGGACAGTCGGCTTGCACATCGAAATGATCCCGAAATATCTGCACACGCGCGGATATTTCGTCTTGTTGTATGTCAGAGCGAAGATCGCTCAGTTCATCGACCTCTAAGATCTCCGTGTGCATGCCGAAAGTGATGCATGTCTGGGTGATGTCGGTGGCAACATCGAGCATTCCGCTGTAGTAGTGCCCCAGCAGTCCGAGCCGATTCTCGGAAAGTGCTGCACGCACTTTGGCTGCAGCAACCCAGTCCCTGATCTGGCTCCAGGTTTCTTCTTCGCCGAGAATTCCCGTCACCTGATGAAAAGGAATGAGCGCACGCGCGAAGACATTGGCGATCTCCGGAACCGGGCATGCCGAACAGTAAGCAAGCCAGTGCCCCGTCATCTTCGTGCGGTCTGGAAGACGGTTAAATGCAGAATAGTCGATGGCCGCATGAGGTTGCAGATTCAGAACAATGACCGGCACACCGGCACGCTGCACAAGTGGCAGCACCGTGTTCGACAACGCATAAGTTGTCACGTAGAGAAACAGCACGTCGGCATTGGATGCGCGACAGTGCCGCCCAGCTTCCCTGGCGCGTCCCGGAGTATCCACGAGACCCAGCGGAATAACGTCGGCATCCGTCTGCTCAAGCAGCTGCGCGACCTGTCTAACATAACCTTCGAGCTGAGCCTTCAGCCCATCGAACTGCTCCCAATAGGCCTCAAGGCCAACTCCGCACAATGCGATTCGAAGTGTTGAATGCAAGCATCGTCTCCAATCTCAAAAAATGCGACGTTACTTCCAGCTCACAACGGCCACCGCGAACGGAGAGAGAGTCAACGTGTTCCCGTTTCCCTGCGACATTCGGGGTGCATCGTTGCCTGTCGCGTCATCTACAACGGACACCGTGTAGTTTGTCGCTTCTGCAGGCAGAGTGATGGCAGCCTCGCGATTTCGCTTATTGAGGAGCAGTAGTTTGTGCCCTTCACTCGTTTCAAATCCCTGACCCTCTACGTCACTCCAGCTAGATAGCTTGGTGTCAACTAACTTATCGCCCGCGTGAAAATTATCCTTGATCAGCTTCAATACCCAGTACCGAGCATTTGGTTTGCCGTTTTTCCAATCCATCATGGATACACTTGGAAACTGCGAAGGATAGCCAACCAGCTGCGACTCCCCGATGATGTCGATACCCTGCTTCGAAAGCTCGACGAAGAGATAGGCATAGAGTGAGCCGGCCGCATTCCAGTAAAGAGCGGGAATACGATCCGGATGCGGACGACCGTGGTCACGATTCTCCAATTCATCGGTCGGCAGGATGACGCCGAGCTCATTTAGATCGGTCTTTGTCTCCGGAGACAATCGCTTGCGAATCGC
>JABDHA010000139.1:0-1066 GCA_013285705.1 Acidobacteriota bacterium | reverse complement strand
GGGATCAAGCTGCGGCTGGGCGAGCGCCAGCCCCATGAATTTTGTATCTGGGCTGACCTTGTGGATAGCAGTCACAATGGCGTCGTATCGCTGGGTGTAAAGCTCTGGAGTGGTCTGGTGTTCGAAGTCCACCTCATTCAGTACCTCCCAGATCGGAAAGCTATAGCTGTATCCCGACTTATGCTCCTTGCCGTTTTCATCAGAGAAGCCGCCCCGTGTATACCAGCTCACCAGGCGCGCATAGTAATCGCCCAGTTCCTTGCCTGACGGATCATTCAGCTCCGTACCTTGTGTGTAGTCCCAGACCACTTGATTCGGGTCTTGCGGAATGGCCACAGGTTTTTCAGTTTTGAAGAGCCAACTCGGAATGGTGCTGAAGTTCATGATGATCGGATGCCCGCTCGTCGCATCCATAAAGTCCTTCGTCATAGGATCAATGAGCTTAAAATCCCACGAGGTAGAGCTCTTTGTTGGCGGCTCAAGTTCAGCCACAGCAAGTCTCGGATAAGGTTCCCACGGTACATAGCGAACGTAGTCTGCACCCAGCTTCTTTAAGGCATCGAAGGAGCCATCGTGAATCGGAGATCCTGCACGTAGCATAGGGTTGACGACGACCTGGAGCGTCGGCGTTGACTTTGAGACGATGATCGTCTTGTTCCAGTCGATGGTGACAACATTCGGCTTTTCCGTGGCAGATTGAGACCACGCCAGAAAAGGCATAGCGAAAGAAACAATTACGCCAGCAACACCTCGATAAAAAGTTGTCACGATGACTCTTCTCCTGATGAGACAAACGGACATTATGCGCGGTACACACATACTATCCAAGAAAATACATCGACGGACAAAACGCTGAAAGCGGCGTTGTATGAACAGCTTGGCAAACATAGTGAAACCATTCAGCAGGAGAACCAGCAGACGTCTGCCGGCGCTCATGGAAGATAGAAGACTTCGCGCAACATGGGAAAGCGCTCGCATGGCCGTAATTCCCCGTCCAAAGGTTGGAAATAGGCGCTCATAGCCTGCTGCCATCTAAGATTTACTGGATTGTTCTCTATTTTTCGCC
>JABDHA010000138.1 GCA_013285705.1 Acidobacteriota bacterium | reverse complement strand
CCTCCAAGCATGGAGGGTTTCATCGTGAGTTCGGGGTTGGTAGGCTGCATCGCGGGATCGTTTTGCTCAGGCGTGATCAGCGATCGTTTTGGACGCAAATACGTGCTTCTGCTCTCCGGAATTCTTTTTGGCGTTTGTTCCGTAGGGTGCGCCGTGGCGGCGGGAGTGTCAGGCATAATCTCATTTCGTTTTGTCGGGGGGCTTGGGGTGGGAATTGCATCGATGGTGTCCCCGTTGTACATAGCAGAGATCACCCCGCCGCACGTTCGCGGTCGGATGGTTTCGTTTTACCAGTTCTCCATCGCACTTGGAGTCCTGACGGCCTACTGCTCGAATTCGTTGCTGCTCCACATTGCGGGAACTATTGATCCTGCCGCAGTCCATGGGTTCCTACGAACAATGCTGGTCGATGAGGTATGGAGAGCGATGTTTGGCGCGATGGCCGTCCCGGCTGTTCTCTTTATTCTCCTGGTGCTCTTTATACCGGAAAGCCCTCGCTGGCTTGTCAGGATCGGCTTAACCGACTGGGCCGAACAGATCCTGGCGAAAATCGGCGGGCCAGACGCGGCGCAGCAGGAGATACAGGAAATCCGCAACACGGTCGCAACGGAGGAAGGTTCATTTTCACAGCTGTTTGCGCCCGGCTTGCGCCGGGCTTTGCTCATCGGCCTAATGCTGCCGCTTTTTTCGCAGATATCGGGGGTGAACGTTATCATTTACTATGCGACTAGCATTTTCGAGAAAATCGGCATAAGCCGCGGCTCTTCTCTGGGCATGCAGGCCATCATCGGGCTCGTATGCGTCGTGTTCACGGTGGTCGCGATGTGGAAGGTCGACAGATTCGGGCGCAGGCCTATGCTACTTTTCGGCACCGCGATGATCGCACTAACTTTGGTGCTGCTGGGCTTCACTCTTCGTGAGGGGGAAGGTGGGAGCGGCCTGCTACTTTTTCTCTTTTGCTGGTACGTGGCGACGTTTTCAGCCACCATCGCTCCGGTCGTGTGGGTTGTCATTTCAGAGATCTTCCCCACACAGATTCGAGGCCGGGCGATGTCCGTCGGCACCACGACATTGTGGATATCGTGCGGGCTGGTGGCCCAAACTTTCCCTTGGCTGCGAGACAACGTTGGCGTCGCCGAAACTTTTTTCATCTATGCCGGGGTGACCGCCCCGGCAGTGTTCTTCGTGGGGAAGCTGTTACCCGAGACGAAGGGCAAGACGCTTGAAGAAATTGAGGCTTACTGGCGCTCTCGGAAATAGATCCCGAGGCTCCTATCAATCTATTTCTTTTAGGAGGCCGACATTGCCTGCTCTCACGTTCGGCGGATTGAACCCCGATCTTTCCAGCTCAGCTTTTGGCGAGATGTGCTGCTCGGAGTATTTGCCTTGCAACACCGTCGCGTTGGGCGAGGGACTTGATGACGATGGATGCATGACTAGACCAACTATGTTCCGTTCTTTTTGTCAAAGGGCCGGCTACGGCGCCATAGCGGGCGTTGGCTTCGAGCGGGGCCAAGCATCGGCGCCGAGTCCCAACGAGCCCGTTTTCCAAGCTCGTGGCGGAAGCCCGAAAGCCCGCTTGAACAACGTGCTGAAGTGCTGGGAGGAGCTAAAGCCGAATTGCTGGGCAACCATTGTCACTTCAAAGGATGGCTGGCGCAACGCTTCGCGGGCGGCCTGAAGCCTCAGCCCAACGTGGTAGGCAGCAGGAGTAACGCCGACCTCTCT
Organism: Acidobacteriota bacterium; assembly: GCA_013285705.1. Taxonomy (GTDB): domain Bacteria; phylum Acidobacteriota; class Terriglobia; order Terriglobales; family Acidobacteriaceae; genus Alloacidobacterium. Next base: position 6,049 of record JABDHA010000138.1, on the reverse strand, counting down.
GTGGAATTGAGAACAAAAGTGCGGTACGCTTCGCGCCGTGGCTGCAGCGGTGAGATCGGCCAAGGGCAGGCGGCGGTCAAGATTCCGCCGCATATAGGCCAGCGCCTTCTGCACGCCGAGTGTATAGGGAAGGACGCGGGCTCCGACATCTGACGGATTCGTGGCAATGTCCAGCCGCTGGCCAACAAGAGCGACAAAAGCGTTGATGAGGGCCCGGATCACCCATTCGCGCCGCAGTCGAAGATCAACGACCTGTCCGACGATCGCGCGCAAAATGGTTTCTGCCTCCTGGCAGTCTGGAAGCAGGTGCACGTTGGCACGCCGGATCTGCCGAGCCAACTTGGCTGCTGCCGGCCCCAGGCTTTCAAGCCGTAGGCCGATCCATATGTGCTGGTTTTCGCTGTTAGGTTTGGGGCCGGTGGCATGCGGCTCTCGGGGATATGCGATGAACATCTCGCCAATGCGCTGCTGAAAGAGCTGGCCGGCGGTATGCCAGGAAGCCTCGCCCCGGGAAAGATAGAGAAATTCGAAGCCTTCGTGGGTGTGCGGCGGCCGAGAATGACCGCAGCAACAAAGCGCCTCCCCGCAGTGGGTAAACGCCGGCAACTCAAGAACTGGTTCCTCGTAAATGAAACCGCTAATGATCTGCGGGTCTCGCAATACCTGCATGCACAGAGATGCCTAATCCGACCCACTAAAAATGCCAGAGTATTCGCTCCATAGGTAATTATCTGTACAACTTTTGAAATTTCGTGAACGCACTGCCCGCTGTTTTGCGTTATATTCGCTGCTTTCCTCAATTCTCAACGCACGGGGTCCAGTACTCCTTCATGGGGGCGGTGGGCTCACGCTACCCCGAATTTACCAATCCCTGTGCTGCAGAGCTCAAATCGCCCGCTATGACTGCCCCCATGCATCTTGAAACCCGTCGTCGCATCTTCTTGATATGCACGCTAGCGACAGCGCCTCGCCTCCCCTTGCAAGGGCAAGCTCCCGAGCTTGCCCCCCACTTCATGATATCGGGGTTAGATCTTAGATACGAACTGGTCGCCAGCAGACTGGTGCCGGTTTCGATGCTGCCCTCAGAGATCGCCGCTCAACCAACAACCCTCTCCAGCAATCCTGTGGATCAAGTGGAGGTTGAACTCCAAGTCACCGGTCAAAATTGGAGTTCCCATCACGCCAAGAAGCTGATCGGCGGCGAGCCAGGGACCGGGCTAATTTATGAAGGCCAGCGCTCAGAAGGCACACCCCTGGGTGAGCATATTACATTAATTCAAAAATCACCTGACTCGGATCTGGAGGTTGATTCACACTATTTGTTTTTCAACGGCATTCCTGTAGTGCGGCGCTGGGTACGCCTAATAAATCGAGGCAAAACGGAATTCGGGATCGAGCATCTAAGCTCAGCGATGCTATACAGCTTCATGGATTTCGGCGACGCTCCTCTTGAAAGCAAGACACGCATCATCTACGCGAACAATAGCTGGATGAGCGAAGGCCAATGGCACTCGATGACACCCTCTCAGCTAGGATTCTCGGAAAACGGGCTCTTCAATCTCAGTGCAATCACTTTTGGTAACATCGGCAGCTGGTCTACCATGGAGTATCTGCCGATGGGCATGGTGCAAAATACCCAGCTCGGCGTGACATGGTTTTGGCAGATTGAGCACAACGGCGCCTGGCATTGGGAGATTTCAAATACGAGAGATCGGTCTAGTTACCTTTACCTTGGCGGCCCCGACGCCCTTTACAGCCAGGCTTGGAAAAGTCTACGGCCAGGGGACGCCTACGAGTCGGTTCCCGTTGCGATAGGCTGCCTAAAGGGGGGCTTTGATGACGCGATCGCCGCCTTGACCGCATACCGGAGAGCGGCGTGTTTGCAGCCTCACGAGGACAACAAACAATGCCCCGTCATTTTTAACGACTACATGAATTGCCTCTTAGGCGATCCCACTGCCGACAAGGAAACACCCCTGATTTCCGCGGCGGCGGCCGCAGGGTGCGAATATTACGTGATAGATGCCGGCTGGTACGCTGAGCTTAAGGAAAACTGGTGGGAAACAGTAGGTCTCTGGCAGCCCTCCAAGACTCGGTGGCCTAATGGGCTAAAGGAGGTCCTCGAGCAAATCCGCGCCAAGGGCATGATTCCGGGATTATGGCTTGAGATCGAGGTTGCCGGCATCAAATCCGCACTCAGTAACAAGCCCGACGAGTGGTTTTTCTGCCGACACGGGAAGAGAGTTATCGATAACGGCCGCTATTTTCTCGATTTCAGGAACCCAGAGGTGCGCGCCTATGCCGATTCAGTGGTGGATCGGCTGGTCACGGATTATGGGGTCGGCTACATAAAACTTGATTATAATGTCGACGCGCTGCTCGGCACGGAGCTCGGTTCCGACAGCGCCGGCCAGGGACTGCTCGCCCACGAACGTGCCTATCTCGATTGGATCGATCGAGTTCACGGACGCTATCCCCATCTAGTGCTGGAAAATTGCGGAAGCGGCGGAGGCAGGATGGATTACGCGATGCTTTCCCACCACCAGCTGCAATCGTCCAGCGACCAGGAAGATTACCGCAAATATCCCTCGATAGCTTCAGGAACAATGGGCGCCGTCTTGCCGGAGCAGCTTGGAAATTGGTCGTATCCGCGAGCCGGAGGAAATCCGGATGAGGCCAGCTTTAACATGGTGAACGCGATGCTCGGCCGGATTATATTAAGCGGCGACTTGGCTCGGTTGAGCGAAGATAGCCGGCGGGAGGTTTTAGATGGCATTCGCATATACAAGGAGACGATCCGACCATTGATTCCTTTCGCTGCACCCTTTTTTCCCATCGGACTGCCGAGCATGGCCGATACGACTTCTCCGGTGGCAGTTGGGATTCGTCAATCCGGGCAGGCGTTTATCTCTGTATGGCGGCTCGCTGGACAAAATTTGGTCCGCATACCAAATCCTGGCGGGCAAAGGGTCAATCTCGTATACCCTGTTAATCTTGGCATCGCCGTTCAAACGTCGGGAGCATTTATCGAGATCACATTTCCCCGGCCCTACATGGCGGCTCTATTGGCTCTATCTCAATGATGATCGGACTCGGGTTTGATTAACTAGCCTAGCGCTTTCCTAATCGCCTGCGTCCAAATGTCGGGATAATTTCCGAGTCCTTGGTCCAGTTCTATTTGCTCCAATATCTTTCCTTTGGTTTCCGCAACTCCCCGCAAGATGAAAACAGAGCCACGCGCGCAAATCGTCGGATACAGCCTACTGCATGCATGAGCCCGAGGTCTGCTGGCCCGCGAAGGGCAAGGCGGGCAAGAATTAAGCTTTTGTAAGCAAGGCGAGTGTCGCCACCATCAGTCGGGGGCTGCGGGACGCTCGGAGCGATGGCACTGCTGGGCAATTCCTACGATTGGCACACACTTGAAAATCAACTCACCCAAGTGCACCGACTGCTCGGGCGCCAAGCTCATCTACTACGCGTCGACATGGGCTATCGCAGCCAAAACTGCTCCGGCACAGAGACCGTGCATGGCAACATACGCCAACGAAAACTTTGGCTCGAATTGCCAACCAGGGCCGGCGTTTTCCGTGGCGAAAGAATTATCTGTACAAAACCTAGGAAGAACGTGGACGACCCTTCTGCTGCTTGGCGCTATACTCCTCAGCATTCGCCCATGAATAACTATCGCCTATCCGAAGAACAGAAGACGTTTTACAAGGTAAATGGGTACCTCCTTGGCCTACCTGCGATCTATAGTCCGAGCGAGATGGCTTTGATGAACGCGGAATTGCCGCAGCTTCTAGATCTCCTTTCCCCCGGCGAAACAGCTAAGGATATTCGCGAGTGGCACGAGACCAGTCGATATCTCTACGACATCGTGATGAATCCCAAGATCCACGATCTCGTCGAGGGCATCCTTGGGCCCAATTTCTTCATTTGGGGGAGCAGCTTTTTTGTCAAAGAGCCGTACAGCAAGTCCACGGTCGGCTGGCACCAGGATGCCTACTATTGGCCGATGACCCCGCACAATACCGTCACGGTGTGGCTCGCCTTCGATGATGTAGATGAAATGAACGGCGGCATGAAGCTGATTCCTGGCTCGCAGCACAAAGGGATCATCAAGCATCGGGTTTCCGAAAGGACCGACTCGATCCTCAAGCTCGAGTTGGAGCAGGGCATCATCAGCGAGGCGGATGCGATCCAATTCCGTCTGAAGGCGGGAGAGGTTTCGCTTCACGACGACCGCGCCGTTCATGGGTCACCGGCCAACCCGTCGCCCCGGCGTCGGGCGGGCCTGACGATCCGCTACTCCGGCACGAACGTAAAAAACGACCTCGCCGTGAATCCCAATTTCAAAACCTATCTCTGCCGCGGAGTTGACCAATTCAAGCTCAACCCGGTAGGCCCGGTTCCCAGCAAACGATTCGGACGGCCGAATTTCAAAGCGGTGAGCTTGGAGGAGGCTGGCTCGGCCGGCGCCAAGACGTAAGCCACAGGAAGCCGCTGCGGCGGTTCGGTTCAGTGCCCCACACTCGTTCACGGCATTCAGACCCCATTGAGGTCACTCACGATGGCTATTTATGAATTTGCGGCCCGCGATTCCTGCAGCCGGACGACCTTTGCGGCTACGCCTATCTGCAGGCGGTGAAACGGGTTTTCGGGAATCAGGCTCCTTGGGGCTGCCTTGGTTGATTTGCGCTAGACCCACTGCGACTTCCGCGCAAGACCACACTCATAACCGTTTGCCGAGACTATACCTTGAGGCCCGCGGGGGGAATCATTCACTCTGGAAACGCATACCGTGACTGAACATATAAAGATCAACTGGTACCGATGCAAGGTGGACAAGGCAGTCATGAGCAAACTCATGCGCAAGAGCGACACACGGGCGTTCGCCCAGGTTATCCCGCAGCTATCGCTTTTCGCGGCCACCGCTACGCTCGCCAACCTGGCATTTTTGAACGTCCACAAGAGCAATTGGCGGTCATCACTTCCGGTGTTGCTCCTGGCTCTTTTTGTCCATGGTTCGTTGTCCCGCTTCTTCTTCGGAATAGCCGGCCATGAGTTGGCCCACAAGACGCCCTTTCGAACACAGGCCCTGAATGACTTCTTCCTGAGGGTATATTCCTTCTTCAGCTGGTTCGATTACGTTGGTTACCGTGTCAGCCACGTGAGGCACCACCAGGTGACCGTGCATTCGGACGAGGACGGCGAGGTCGTGCTGCCACAGGGCCTCGATTGGCACGGCATCAGGTTTATTCTCATGGAATTGACCGTCAACCCAGGCAAGGTCTTCGACGTTGTCCGCAGCATGGTATTCGCCGCGTGGGGCGATATCAGCCACGACGGATTTTTCAGGGGTGAATGGCTTGTTAGGATCCTACCGGAGTCAAACGAGGCGGTACGCCGGGAGCACAGCAATTGGGCGCGAGTTGTCGTCGTCGGACAGGTCGCCGTGGCCACCGTTTTCATCACGAGCGGCCATTGGTTCCTTGTCATTGTCGTCAACTTTGGGTGCCATTATTGCAATTGGCTGCTACTGTTGTGCGGGGCCCCCCAGCATGTTGGCATGTCCCCGAATGTGGCCGATTTCCGGCTCTGCACCCGCACCTACACGTGCAGCTGGTTTCCGGCCTTCCTTTATTGGAACATGCAGTACCACGTGGAGCACCACATGTTTCCCGCCGTTCCGTTCTACAATCTGCCACGCCTGCCTGAGGCGATCCAGCACGATCTTCCAACCGCCACGCATGGACTTTGGGCCACTTGGAAGGAGATTCTTCCGATCTTGAAACGGCAGAGGGAGGACGGGAATTATGTCTTTGTTCCCCGTTTGCCTGTCAATGAAGGCGTGCGGGTGGACGATAGCGTTATCCGGTTTGAGGCCGGACAGGAGGAGGAATGAAACGCTACGCGTGCCCGGAACCCATTCTCGACCAGCTTCTGGTCTTTCAGGAGATCATTTCAGATCCCCACCCGATCCATCACCGGCTTAGCGACAAGGCTTCGGTATTTTGTAGGACGCTGTCGACGTATTCTGGCACGCGTC
>JABDHA010000137.1:3008-7851 GCA_013285705.1 Acidobacteriota bacterium | reverse complement strand
GCAACGTAACGACGATGGAAGCCCTGTTGAGGTGGCACGCCAATTTCCGAGCTTTTGGCGACAAATTTTGAGGCGAAGCAGTCCTCGAGCGTTTCAAGAATTGCATATCCAATCCGCCCTGGACGACCGTGTGCGAATTATTGATGTGGACTGGGTCCAATCATCGTTTGTCATGATACCTCGAACATTTTGGGACGAGGTGTCGGGCTTAGCTGAGGCCTATAAAGTATTCATGGCGGACGTTGCGATTTGCTGGAGAGCACATAAGCAAGGGCTCCGCGTCGCGGTGACATCGCTGGTCAATGTCAGAGCCGATGGGTTGCGGGCAAGCCGCGGGGGCATTCGCGATATTTTCAGGAGCAAGCCCCTCCGAATCCATATGCGCGATGCCATGGTATATCATTTGCAGCATTGGTATGAGACTAGGAAACCAAGGCCTCAAGTTGGCCGAACAGATCAGCGTACAGCGCCTCCAGGCTATTAATATGTTTGTCCAAAGTCGATGCGCTGGCCCAGAAGCGATCATAGGCACACTGCCCCAGGCGCCGGACAAGATCGTCATCTTTTAAGCGTGTCAGACACTCTGACAGTGCTTCGGCATCTCCGGCGGCGAAATGAAGCCCATTTACGCCGTCGAGGACCCACTCCCGCACCCCGGTATTGTTGCTGATCACCGATGGTATCCCCTGCGCGGCAGCCTCGAGCGGCGAAAGCCCCAATGTTTCGGGCCACAGTGACGGAAAGACCAGGGCCCTCGCCTTCCTCAGCCTATTCAGCATATCTGCGTGATTGAGCCATCCGGGCAACTCCATTGCGGGGTTCGCCGCAAGTATCTCTTCGCGTGATTCACCGGCCCCGATGATGGTCGCTGCGACGCTTGCACGCTGGGCGGCTCGCGCGAAGTCCGCAAATCCCTTTTCCGGTGACAGCCTTCCCACGCCCACGAATCTGTCGGACTTTTCGGGGCTTGATGGCGGAAGTTTTTCCAGATCGATGGGATTGGGTATTACTGACCTTTTTATCCCGGCAGGCAAGTACATCCCTATTTGGTCAAGGCAAAAATCCGATACAGCAGCGAAATGCCAGGGCGCGGTGGGTCGACCGATCGCTTGATTCTGAAGAACTTGACGAACGACGCGAAACAGCTTCATGCCATACGAATGCTTGTCGCAGTTGCAGGCCAGGCACGAGCGCGACATCGGTCTTAGCAAGCAGGCCTGTTTTGTTCGATAATTGAACAGCCCCCCATTAGGACAAGCCAGAAAATAGTCGTGCACGGTTATTACGGTCGCGAGGTTGCTTTGCCGTACGGCCCATAGACAGCTTGGCGACAGAGCTTTTGTCCAGCCATGAACGTGCACAATCGTTTCTTGAGGATCGAGCCCGGCTAGCAATTGGGATAGCTGCTGCTGTGAACGGACGTTCCAGAGGTTTTGAAGCGCGCCCCTGGTCGGGCTTGCATTGTTCACGCTGGTCGGTTGATCCGTATAAATGACCCGGACACCGGCGGCACGAAGCCGTTCTTCAATCGGTGGTACAGAACAAAAATAAGTGACGTCATATCCCCGGCGCGCCAACCCGGCGGCACTGTCGATGGCAATTTTGCTGTCCCCCCCGGCAACCGCGCCATAATCATTTATAACAATGATTGAACGCTTTCCTCTTCCCATCGCTGCGTTGGTCTTGTTATTGGATTGCCCCCAATCACCGTAACCAGTGATCCGCGGCTTGGCCAACAGAATCTTCGGAAGTTCCAGTATAGGGCCTCGATAGGCTGATGAATCGCACTGTCGAGCCCAACAGCATCGGCAGAAACGTTTGGTACGCGAGATGACATGGTGGGATTGTCAAGTTATGCGTCAAAGGAGCAACAGGCCGGGTTTCGGCGGACCCGATGCGACATGCGCAGGAGTGATGATCTCTGTGACGAAGCCGGATTTCTGGCAAAGCTCGAGCGGGTGTTGGCTGATCTGGCCGAGACGGATAAGGTGGGTATGAACGAACGCACCCATGCGGGGGCCAAATTCGACTTGGTGTAAGTCTTTGCTCAAATACATGAATTTTGTCCACGACCCATTGATCAACCGCCGCCGGTTCCGGATCCCAACACAGCCCCGTTATTTTCATTACGTTGCCCGTGTTGCAGGGGCTTGTCGCTGGGGCCTACTGCATTGGCAAACCAATAGATCACCACACGACCGCGTTCAACATATCAGTGCCGGGTTCGCAGGAGCGGCCGCCGGTGGATTTGCAGCGGCGGCCTGGTTCATCGTAAACGAGCAAGGGCTATGAGGCAGTCAATGATTGGAATGTCTCTCATCGCATGCTTTTTAAAGTGAGAATGAAAACATGTTACGAACGATAAAGCGCCGAGCACGTGAAACGCTGGCGGCCGTCCAGTACAATCGCTACAGCAGGCATCTAAGCGCCTATGACATTGATCTTTCGTTTACCCAGGCGGCACAGCGGTTTTCAACGCGACAAGAGCTTTACCGCTATATGCACCATTATTTTCATCATTTGGCGCCCAAAGAGCTTCGTGAACATCGTGAATGGTTCTCGCGGGAGAACAGAGGCTTTGGTGAGGATGCTTTCCATGCCATGTGGTTTTTGCTATTGCGCGAGTTTCGCCCGCAGCGATGCCTGGAGATCGGGGTATATCGTGGCCAAATAATATCTCTGTGGGCTTTGATCGCGGATCTTCTTGGACTCCGCGGTGAGATACACGGTATTTCGCCATTTTCATCGGCAGGGGACCAAGTAAGCAGCTACGTCGAGATAGATTATCTCTCCGATACCTTGCAGTCGTTTGCAAAATTCAGTCAAAAAAAGCCTGAACTTTTGAAAGCATACTCAACAGATCCGGCTGCCCGCGATTACATCGCGTCGAAACAGTGGGACATGATCTATATTGATGGAAGCCACGACTTTGACATCGTGCTTTCGGATTATCGCCTCAGCCTAAGCAGTCTTGCCCTGGGTGCGCTTCTCGTCATGGACGACTCTAGTCTGCGCTCGGATTATAGGCCTCTGCTTTTCAGCTTTGGCGGCCACCCCGGGCCGTCCGACGTTTTTGACAAGATTGCCGCTCAAGAAATGAAATTTTTGGGAGGCGTTGGGCACAATAACGTTCTGGTAAAAACGCGAACCACGGAAGACGGAGCCACCAAGTAGTGGAGCACTGGGGTCGGGGTCAAAGGGAGCAGCGGAAACCGCACCGGGACATTCGGTAACGGGTGCTGCCGGGATAAAACCGGAGCCTGGCGTCACGATTTGCGATTGCCACTTTGACCAAATCTCCTGAGCGCTGGTCTCCGGCCGATGACTGCGTCAAGGCCTTCTATGTTGATTCACCCATGATGTTTCGCCACTGCGCGGAATAACAATTCCTAAAATCGGACAGCTTGGCCGCGCGGCCGGATTCCAAATCGAGTATTGGCAAATCCGAGATCACGCGATTCCGCTCGATGGCGCGAACATAGTTCAAATTTCCCGATGCGTCCCTGGATTCACGGTAAATAGCTGGAAATGGAGCTTTATCGATTATGCAACCCTCACCGAGAAGCACCAACAGATCACGACGAATAAAGAATGCATTGTCGCCGGCCCGGTTTGATCCGAGCAACGTATAACCAATCTCCTCTCCCAGCCTTTTGAGCGCCGCTATGCTTGCTCCGTGATACAAACCCGATGGATGCGCCTTAATGCGCTCGAATTTGGCGTCATACGGGACTACCAGGGCATGTTGATCGCCGAGAGTCGCATTGTACTCGACAATAACTAGCCAGGGTCGGCACGCATTTATCTCTTTCCAGACCCAATAATCGTTTCCGTCAATGTCAATACTGAGAAGGCCGATTTCGCCATCGAAGCCATTCTCACGGATCAGATCATTGATATTATCCTTGTCGATAAAAGCGTGAATTGCGTTGAGATCATGCTTCCAGAACGTAGCGCGCGATTTAATAGCGGATATGTTTTGGTGCGACCCATCCATCACAAGCCCGCGCCAATTGCGGTGATAAAGCAAAAACCTCGTGTTGGCCTCGACATAGCTTTCGACGCCGAACTCGACGAAATGCGGCGGGATGTCCGGAAGACGTTGGACGAGCCACTCGATGATTCCATCTTCGTCATATTGGGAAAATACCTGAAACCCGACATCCGAAATAGTTCGGACGCGATCGACCTTCCCGACGCACAAAGAGGCTTGGACACCGCCAAGCATCAGTAGACGTTCGGTGGAATCACATAGTGGATTTAGAACTTTTGCATATACTCGATCAACTAGGTGCAAGGATGCCTCCCTCTTGGATTTCGAAACGCCACTTTCTGGGGGCTTGGCTACTCCAAGTCCGGTCCCTCAATGGCTGACAGTCAGATGGTGAGCTCAAAGGAAAATACCGCGCTCGGCAACTCGGCCTCAATCAGAAGCAGCACCGATCCCCGCCGCAAGGCCGCGCAACTTTCTGGCGAGACGCCGCCGGAAGCCGTTGTTCAGGGACCTTTTGTTGAAGCGTACGAATTCCTGAAACGCAACTTCAGAATGTTCCAATGGCATGGGTTTAACGCATACTGGCAAATCGCTCACTTTTTCACTCAACGCGTTCAGAATTCCACCGTGCGTTCCGCTGCCGTCCAGGCCAATGTTTTGTGTCAATGAATATCTGGGATAGAGAGAAAGCATATCATTCAATATAACCGTCGCACGCCACCGCACAGCCCAAGAGTCGTTGCGACCAGCGATCTGATCTTCAAGCATTCGTGCATAGGGATAGGTGTCGTCCTGGTCAAATAGCCTCAGCAATCCGAGCCGCCGCAGGTCCGATAGGAGCTTCTCACC
>JABDHA010000137.1:678-2959 GCA_013285705.1 Acidobacteriota bacterium | reverse complement strand
GCGTTGAAAAAACGTCTCGGGCAATTGCGCCTCGAATGGCGGGTGATATGCGCTGACTGCTGCAACCCGCGACGCGTCGGCATACATGTCCAGCGCATCGTTCATATAGGACAGAAAGGTTGACGAAGTGACGAGATCATCTTCCAGCACGATGACACGCCCATGGGTGTCACACACATTGCTGACACCGCCTATGATGGAAAGCGCCAGTCCCAGATTGCTTTTGCGCTCAACGATTCTTACAGTTTTGAATCCATCCACGGTACGGACAAAGCTCCGCACAGTTTCGACCGACGGCGCGATGTCAGGTCGCCTGGGCGCATCGGAAAAAACGATAAGTTCACTTTCGCCAGCGAGCCGATTGCGCGCCAGCGCCTCGATCGTACGCCTGGTGTGGTCTGGTCGCGCATAGACAAACAGGGCAATGGGTGCGTATTTGCTCATCGCTTGGCCAATACGGCACCGAGTTTGCTTTTCAGCGACCTGAACCGCCAGGGCGACGCGAAGTGCATTTTCGCGATACCGATGCCGGAATGATCGTACACCTCCTGATGAACAGGAAAATCACTTCGATAATTCTGGGCGGCTCGCGCCAGGTTCAACAGGATCCAATCCCTCCAAGTTTCGTTCTTGAAAAAGCTGAGTGAAGGTATCGCCTCGAAATTGGCATGCCACGTTCCGATCCCCTCAGCCGCCAGCAGTTCGCGCAATTCTGCCTTTTTGCGTTTCAACTTCCGTTCATCCAGTCGAACCACGACCTGAGTAAAAGCGCAATCTTCCACCGACGTGCCGCTGCCTAGCACCAATTCCATGCCGTCTACGTTTTCCAGAAAGTGTTGAAAATCCGCTAGCATATCGCGCAAATCACGTAAATAGCGCGGGTATCCCTTGAGTTGCTCGCTCACGACCGCCGCCACGATTTCCGACATCCTGCCGTTCCATGCCAGCTGGGTTGTGTCGCGCACACCAAAATCCAAAGTACGATCCCCCCAGTGCCGCAGCGACCGCAATTCCCTGGCCAGTGCCTCATCGTGCGTGACGATCATTCCGCCCTCGCCGCCCTGAATGGGTTTGATGCAACCGAAAGAAAATATGCCCACCTTGCCGTTCGCGCCCGCCATGCGACCGTTCGAACGGGCTCCCAGGGCCAGACAAGCATCTTCGATTATTGTCAATCCATGCGACGCTCCCAGATTGGCGACAGCCGCCATATTCTCGGGGTTGCCCCACATGTGCGTGGCAATCAATCCGCGTGTGTCGGGGCCGGCCAGCGCGCCAAGCGTGCGAGGCAGCATGAATGTTTCGGGCGATATGTCCGCAAATATGGGCGTACAACCCGCGTTCATTACCGCGAATGCCGTGGCGGAGCATGTGTCCACCTGCAGCACGACTTCGTGACCAGCCCTGAAGCCCAATGCCCGCATGGACATCTGCAACGCCATGCCGCCCGTGTTAACCGCAACCGCGTGGGGCACGCCGATGTAAGCGGCGAACTCACTTTCCAGACGCAGATGAGCCTGACCACTGGTCATGTTCCAGCGACCACTGTGCAAGACATCAGCAACAGCCTTGATCTCACTGCCCAAGGGGCGCGGATAGCGTCCCAGCGGTCTGGCGAAGTAGCGTTGCAGCACACGGGAGACAAAGGGAACGCGGGCGCTGAACCGACGCAGACCGGCAATCAGTGCGGCTTTCATGTCATCTCCCGTCCCTTGCGGCTGGGGACCAGGCGCAAGAGACCGCCCGCGACAACGAACGGGCGTTTATTTCGAATCCCGTGTCTCGATTATCGACTGCGCGCAAAGCCGGTACTCCCTTGCAATCTTTTTCCAGTCCAGCTTCCTGATGAGGGTCGCATTTTCACGGCTTGCTTCAAACCAGCCGACATCGCCTGCCGTCAAGGATATCAGGGCCTTGGCAAGACATTCCGGACCCTCGCCGCTCACCAAGTTAATCCGCAGATAACTGGCGGCTTCCCGATTCGGCGGAATATCAAGACATATCAAAGGTTTACCAAACACAGCGCCCTCGCGGACCGGTAGCGAACTGGACTCATGCATTCCCAGTGCAAGGACTGCGCGGCAATTCCGATATAGCCACAGCAATTGCGCGAAGCCGACACGTCCGAGATAGTGGAGACGGCCCAGGCCATGCGCTTGCGCGTAGGCCTGGATGGCGGGCCAGCGACCGTAATCGCTCCCGCTGAGTACGCAGGCGATCTCCGATCCGGTCTTCTCGCGATAACGCGCCAGTGCGTCAACAAGCAAGAGATGATTCTTAT
>JABDHA010000137.1:0-658 GCA_013285705.1 Acidobacteriota bacterium | reverse complement strand
GCTTCCAGAAAGCTGAACTTTGCCAGCAGACAATCCTTGATGTAGTGACTGCTTGCCTGAACCTTACAAGCCTGGAACGCCGAAAGCCTATAGGGCGCCCAACGCCGTACCCGCTGCTTCCACGAAAAAAACTCGGGATGATACTCCTGCTGTATATCGTGGATCGAGAGTAGTGAAGGCTTATGAAGGCCGTAAAATTGAAGCAATGTCATGGGCGCTAGAAGCACGTCTATCGACTCGTCGATCCTGCGCATCAATTCGGCACGGAAAATCCGGTCGTACCAATGTCGCAGCATGAAATTTCCAACCGCCCAGGAAATGTCAGACAGCGTTGTATTGATGCGCGCCGCAAGCCTATTTATCGAAATCTCCAGAAATTCCACGCCCCGAGCCGAGAACCGTTCCCGCAGGAATGGACCATTGCGCCGCGTGACGATGAGTACGATCACATCGCCGGAATTCGCGGTGTCAATCAGCCCGTTGACAAGACCGGCCGCGAAGGTGTTAACGCCTCCCACGTATTCGGCATTCCACGCACAAAGATCGACCCCGATTCTCATGGCGCGAACGTCATTCGCGCTGATTGGCCAGGGCATCCAGGAATTCGTCGCAGACCTGCGCAATCTGCTCGTCCGTGATTCCCACGAAGGTCGGCAAA
>JABDHA010000136.1 GCA_013285705.1 Acidobacteriota bacterium | reverse complement strand
CTCCTCGAAAATAGCGAGGAGATAGGATGGGGCACCCGGCTTGTGGCTTGGCATAAGTTTCGGTGCCTTGGCCCAGATTTAAGGGCCTTGCTGCGCAAGGCTTCGCACGAACTTTGTTCGCGCGGGTCCATTCGACTCCGCGCTCAAGCATTGCGGTGTTGAATTGCTCTGGGCGCTGCAGCGGGGCGAAGTGGCTCACATTGTTGAGGACGATGAATTCGGCGGCTGGAATGGTCTGCGCCAGGTATTCGGCGTGTTCGCGTTTGATAAATTCGTCACGCTCGCTTTGTACGATCACGACAGGCACGCTGATCTTCGCGAGGTCCTGCGCGGAGTAATTGGGCTGGGTCTGCTGCATCAGGGTCACGGCTTCAACGAAATCCTTGAAGCGTTCCGGCGGGGACGATAGCTGGGCGTAGTCTTTCGTGTGCCGGCTGAAGCACCGGTCAAGGGTTGGACTGGCTTCGAATGGCTTTACGCCGCTCGGGTCCATGTTGCAGGCAAAGAAGAAGACACCCGCAACGCGAGAGGGAGCCTTCGTCGCGAGGACAAGAGCGGTGCACGCGCCGTCGCTCCAGCCCACCATAGCGGCTTTTTCAAGATGCAACGCATCCATCACCGTCAAGACGTCGGATGCCATGAGCTCATACGAGAACGGTCGCGCGTCGCGGGTGCTGCGGCCGTGGCCACGACTGTCGATGAGAACGGCACGATAACCGCTCGCGATCAGAGCGGGAACTTGGTACCCCCAATTGCCGCTGTGTCCTAGACCACCATGCAGCAGGATCACAGCCGGGCCGGACCCATAAGTCGAGAACCAGATCCGGGCGCCGTCGTTTTCGACGTAGCCCTGATGATTGGCAGCGGGTAAGGGAGCAGCGCCATCCGCTTCAAATCTTCTGAGGTCGTCATCGTAAACATTCATTTCGATCTCCGTTTACTTGGGAACTGCGTGGCCAACTCCGAACATAGGCGCTGGCGTATGCTTCCAAGCATGACACTTTCCGCTCGCAATCAACTTAAAGGCACCGTCGAAGAGATTCAGCTTGGCGGCGTGATGGCTCATGTGGTCGTGCGCGTTGGCGAGAACCTCATTGAAAGCGTGATCACAAGAAGAAGCGCCGAAGAGATGGCACTGAAGCAGGGTGATGTTGTCACAGTGGTGATTAAGTCGACTGAGGTGATGCTCCAGAAGGACTGAAGCCAACCGGCGGTTTGCTTTATTTAATGGATGGGATTTCCCGGCAGAATGTGGCAAGCTTCCACATTGATATTGGTGGGAGAGCCTGCCATCATGCTCAATCGCAATAGCAACTCGAAGTGCTGCAGCGGGCCCGCAGGGGCAATGCCGCAGTCTTTGAGCACAGCCGTCAGGCGGGGCAAATTCGTGACAAGTCTTCCCGCTGCTTCAGTACCTTCGGCATTGGCTCCGCCAAGGAGCAGCACCTGCCCGTTCTGGTCAGGATTGCGGACGAGAGCGACGATGGCGTACGACTGACCGGTGGCCCAGCCAAGCGCTGTAGGGACATATTGCGCCTGCTCGTGTGGACGCGGATGGAGATTGCGTATGATTTCCTGTCCCGAATCCTTGTCATAGACAAAGTGGAAATTCAGCTGATCGCTGAAGAAAGCGGTCCACGGATTGGAGCGCGGGCTGCCGAGAAGAACGAAATTATCGTCGGTTTGCAGATTGGATAATTGCACGCTTCTGGCGGTGTGCACCTCGACTTTTTTCGAACTCGCCTGCGCAAGTTCGGCGATGCTGACGGCGATGGGCGTGTCGACCAGCGATGCCTTGTTTCCGCGCAGCAAAATATGGCAGATCTGATTGATCTCGGGTGTCAGCTTCTCGGGATTGGGGATGTAGTTGTGATTGGCATAGTCAGAAATAGAGATGGGCTGGCCGGTGTATCCCTGAATTTCGGCGATGTCGGGATCGCTGGTAATGAGCTGCAGGGGATGCGTGGAATTAAAGAGCGCGGACCAGGGAAGCGTCGAAGCTGCTACCGAGGCCTTGCGGGCAAAGTGATTCCAGAAAAGGCCCCACAGGGCGACATTCACGAGAGTAAGAATGAGGCATATAACGAGCCAGCGGCGGCCTCGTCGCTGATTCGAGTCATGAGATATTTCGGGGTGAACCGCATGGGAAGCCGCGACCGTTATTTCCGTGGAGGTTGCGGCGGGTGTCTCGACTGTGGCGCCATTCGAATGCGCGGCGGTTGCTTCTACGGGGAGCGGGCTGACGTGATGCGGTATATCGCGTGATATTTCGGGTATGTACGACCCCAGAGGGAGACTGATGCGGAATTCCGAGGTTGCACCGTACCTCCCATAGTGCTGCAGCAGCCGCTTGCGCACATCGCTTGCGGTTACGCGCACAATGGCATCGTCACCGGTGTCATACGAGGGAGAACGCCCGAACAACTCGACTCCGATGACGCGTTCTTTCAGGGACTCGAAGTGGCCGGCGATGGACTGGTCGACGATGTACTGGAGGAATTGGCCGCTGCGGTGACTCCCTTTAAATGCGGCTCCCTCGATCACTTCTTTGACGTGCTGCTGAAGCAGGGCAATGTCTTCCTCGGTCCCTGTGACTTTCGCTAATTCGAGTGTCCTGGCGTCATTCTGATGTGTCTGCGGCATAGCGAAATTCAGCGAATGCAATTTTAGCATTCATTCTCATCGAGTGTTTCTGCTCGGCCGGGGAGCGCGCCTGAGCCTCCCGCTTTCGCGGAATGTATCTACCGTTAAATGGACGTTCATGGGTAAGCAGCTTTTTTTCAATGATATCGCCGTACGTTACAAATGCGCCTAACGTTGCGGTCATCGCTTGAATTCATTAGCTTGGTCTGGTGAGAGATGTCGCCCAAAAACCGGCACTCGAATCGAGGTGCGGAGTGAGTTGGATCGAGAAAAACAGATGAGCAAAGGTGAATTTTTGTTTGAAGATGGGTCTTTATTGTGGGGATTTAACGATAAAAAGAGTGGTCGGGCGCCGAAATCCGCCAGAAAAACAGCACAGAACATTTTCATGCTGGCAGTTGGCCTGATCTGTTTCGCTCATCTCGATTACGCTCAAGAGCACCCGTCCGATACGAAGACGGAGCAGCACGCTCTCTACCGGCAGGCAAACGCGCCGATAGAAAAACGGATCGACGATCTTCTCCGCCGCATGACGCTCGAGGAAAAGGTCAGGCAGCTGGATATGTATGCCGGGGCCAAGGATATCGTCGACAAGCATACGGACGATACTCACGCGGCTGCCGATTCCGTGTTCGTGCCGGAGAAGGCGCAAAGCGAATGGGGGAATCTTGGCGTCGGGTCGATTCATGATCTGAACCCGACGCCGGAACAGGCAAATACCATTCAAACATGGGTCATCGCACATAACCGGCTTGGCATTCCGGCTCTCTTTATTGAAGAGGGACTGCACGGATTCGATACCGGGACGGTGTTTCCCGCGCCGCTGAATCTTGCCGCAACCTGGAACCCGGAGATCGCGCAGAAGACCGGCGCGGCCATCGCGGCAGAGGCTCGCGCCACTGGCGTCGACATGATTCTTGGTCCGGTCCTCGATCTGGCGCGTGAACCTCGATGGGGACGCGTGGAGGAGGACTTTGGCGAGGACCCTTATTTGACCGGGCAGATGGGCCTGGCCTACGTGCGCGGCGCACAGGGTGAGAACCTGAATACGGACCACACGGTGGTCGCAGAGCCGAAGCATTTTGCCGGGCATGGTTCCCCTGAGGGTGGCACCAATACATCGCCGGTACACATCGGGGAGCGCGAGTTGCGCACCGTGATGCTGCAATCGTTTGAGCCTGCCTTCCGCGAAGGGCATGCGATGGCGACGATGGCCGCTTACCACGAGATCGACGGCATCCCGGTGACGGCCGACCCGTTTTTGCTGAAGAAAGTTCTTCGCGACGAGTGGGGCTTTCAGGGATTTGTGCTTTCTGATCTGGGTGCAATCCAGCGTCTCTATAAGGTGCATCACGTCGCCGCGACGCCGAAGGACGCTTCCTGTATGGCCATCCGCTCTGGCGTGGACATGCAGTTCTATGACTTTGATCACGATGTTTTCCAGAAGGCACTTGTCGACTGCGTTCACGAGGGATCGCTCTCGCAGGTGGATCTGGACCGGGCTGTGCGTTCGGTGCTTCGCGTCAAGTTCGACCTGGGGCTATTCGATCATCCGTTCGTCGATCCCACTCTGAATGCACGGGTGCACCGGTCGCAGGAACATCTGGCCCTCTCACTTGAATCGGCTCGCGAGTCCATGACGCTGCTCAAGAATGATGGTCATCTGCTTCCGCTTTCAAAATCGGTACAGCGCATTGCCGTCATCGGTCCGAATGCCGACGTGGCGCGTTACGGCGATTATGAAAAAGAGGCGAACGGTGAACATATCAGCCTGCTCGATGCGCTTGTGCCTCAGGCGAGCGTCACGTTTGACGCTGGTAAGGAAATTTCGTCGGCTGTAGCCAAGGCGAACAATGCCGATGTTGTCATTCTTGGGCTCGGAGAGTGGCAGGGGATTTCCGGGGAAAGCTTCGACCGAACGAACCTTGACCTGCCGGGCAACCAGGAACAATTGCTGGAAGCTGTGGTTGCAACAGGCAAGCCCGTTGTTCTTATGCTTGAAAACGGCAGGCCGCTAACCATCCGCTGGGCAAAGCAGCATGTGCCGGCCATTCTCGAGGCATGGTATCCGGGCGAGTTCGGCGGCAAGGCGATTGCAGAAACACTCTTCGGCGAAAACAATCCTGCTGGACGTCTGACGATTACTTTCCCGCGCAGTGTGGGACAGCTGCCCATGTTTTATAACGCCGATCCTTCGCGCATGTACAAATATGTCGATGATGACGGCAAGCCGCTCTTTCCTTTCGGATTCGGGCTTAGCTATACCACGTTCCGCTATGAGCACTTCAGCATAAAACCTCCTGCGGCAGGCAGTGGCGCAGATGTCGAGGCGACTGTAGACGTAACCAATACGGGCGATCGCGAAGGCGATGAGGTGGCGCAACTGTATGTCCGCCAGGACGTGAGCAGTGTGGAAACGCCGGAGCGCGCTTTGAAGGGCTTCTCGCGGATCCATCTGAAGCCGGGTGAGACGAAAAGTGTGAGCTTCCGTATCCCGCAGAAGCAGCTTGCTGTGTGGAACGCGGAAGGAAAATGGGTCGTCGAGCCGGGAAATTTCACGGCCTGGGTAGGCGGCGCATCGGATGCATCGCTGAAGGGCCAATTCCTGCTGCATCCCTGACCACCTTACTGCCTTACATGTTTCTAAAAGACGATATGGAAACGTATCGTCTTTTTCATTTTCAGCCTCTGAATGTTTGGTCCGGGATTCGATAGGGCCCCGGTGCTGAAAGATTACCGAGTGCATCATGTAGTTTTATGATCGGTAACTACCGTTAAAACGGTTTATTTGGTGTAAATCTTTGATTTCGCTCACCATCCGCCCAACCGTTAAACAGCTTTCTAACGTTGCCAAAACCCCTTCCCTGACCCTTAGGGTTGTGTGTGCTTGAGAAAGACACGATTTCAAATTGTCGAAACAGCAATCGCGGAGATTTCAGTTCCGCAAATATAGGGGCCCTTATGAGAGAAACACCATTTCGAGATAGAGACTCATCTCTACCTGCAGTTTCAATTTCAGAAAAACATCCGAAGCAATCCAGAAACTTATTCTTCGCGGTTTTCGTTCTTATCTGTGGACTGTTCAGCAGCGTCACTCCGTTTCAGCCGATGGCTTTTGGACAAGCCGAACAAGGAACCATCACGGGTGCGGTGAAGGACACATCCGGTGCAATCGTTCGCGGAGCCAAGGTGGATGCCTCCAACGTTGACACCAACGTAGTGAGCTCGACGGTTTCCGATGCGAACGGCTACTACACGATTCCATATCTCGCTCCGGGTACGTATAACGTTACGGCTGAAGCGAACGGATTCTCTGTGTCCACCGTCTCCAACGTTCATATCACGGTCAATCTCTCGACAAATGTCGATCTGCTCCTCAAAGTCGGCGCGATATCGCAAAATATCACCGTTCAGGCGAATGCCATTCAGCTTGAGACGGAGAATTCAGAGCTTGGCGGTACGGTTTCCCGCCAGCAGATTATCGAGTTGCCGCAGCTGGGGCGCAATCCCTACAACCTAATCGCCTTGCAGCCGGGCGTACTGCCGGTCTATTTCAACGCCGGCATTCAGGCGCAGATCAACGGCGGCATGGCAAACACCAGCAACGTTATGCTCGACGGAGCCACGCAGGTCAATAGCTCATCTGGCGATCTTGCTTATACGCCGCCGCTTGAGTCCGTCGGCGAACTGAAGCTCATCACCAACAACTATTCCGCCGAGTACGGCATGTCCGGCGGCGGCGTCGTCACGGCCGCTTCCGAGTCCGGGACCAATATCTTTCACGGCAGCGCGTACGAATATCTCCGCAATACCGACTTCAATGCCAACGGCTGGTATCCGAACCACGTAGGCCAGGCAAGAAGCACCTATCACGAAAACAATTACGGCTTTAGCATCGGCGGCCCTGTCGTTTTTCCCAAGGTATACAACGGAAGGAACAAGACATTCTTTTTCCTGAACCTTGAATGGGACCCGCAAAGCACTCCTGATATTTTTACCGGGAGCGTACCTACGGCTGCAATGCGCACCGGAGATTTTTCCGGCCTCGTCGATCAAAGTGGCAATCAGATCACGCTCTACGATCCGAATTCGACAACGCTGGTTCCCGGCACCACGAACACGTGGACAAGAACTCCATTTCCGGGCAACAAAATTCCCGCCGATCGGATGACCAATCCCATCGTGCAGAATGTGCTGAACTACTACCCTATGCCCAACACGACTGGCGTGCAGGGGATTTATAACAACTTTGTTATCACGCCGACGCGGAAGACAACGCAAAACACATTTCTGACGCGTGTCGATCAGAACTTCGGCAGCAAACATAAAGCTTTTGTCACCGTGGGGCGCCATGCCTTTACCGGCATTACTCCCGGGGTGAACATCGCATTCCCGCAGACGGGCACAAATGGCGACCCCGGTGGCGCCACCAACACTGCGTGGACGGGAACGATCAGCGATACCTGGACGATTACGCCGAGCCTGTTGGTAGAGTTTCGTGGAAACTTCGTTCATACCTTCTTTGGAACGTTAATTCCAAGCCAGGGATTCGATGTTGGAAGCCTCGGCTTTTCGCCTTCTTTTGTGCAGCAAACGGAAAGCAAAGTATTTCCTCAATTCGGTATCACAGATGACAGCGCACTGGGCATTCAGAATTCCGCTGTGGATTCGGATACGGAAGGCAGCAACCAGGGGCAAGCTCACCTGACCTGGGTAACCGGATCACACACGATCAAAGCAGGATTCGAGTTCAGGTTCGTTTACTTCAACCAGTTTCGTCCTCTCAATCCTGCCGGATATTTCACCTTCGGCAGAGCCTATACCCAGGGTCCGGACCCGGCGACCGCTACAGCCAACGCAGGATGGGGATTTGCTTCGATGCTTCTCGGTGCGCCTGACGGCGGATATACAACGAAGGATGCGTCATCGACATCCTCGCAGAAGAATATCGACGGTTATGTGAACGACGATTACAAAATAACCAACAATCTCACGCTCAATCTCGGCCTTCGCTACGATGTTCTGACTGGATGGACAGATCGATATAACAAGTTGACGTGGTTCGATCCAACGACGCCGGACCCAGTCACGAATCTTCCAGGCATTGTGCAGTTCGCCGGTGTGAACGGAAACTCAAGAGCAGAAAACGATACAGATTATACAAACTTCGCGCCGCGCCTTGGCTTTGCCTACAAGCTGGGAGACAAGACCGCAGTCCGTGGTGGATATGGCCTTTTCTGGGTTACAAACAGCGATGGCAATGTTGCCGGCACCGGATACCAGGTATCCACAAACGTCTTTACCGGGCCGCCATCACCGGCTCCGAATACGCCTCCTGCGGGAGCGACTC
>JABDHA010000135.1 GCA_013285705.1 Acidobacteriota bacterium | reverse complement strand
AGCACTTAAGCACATGAAGAGCGGCGGCCGCATCATCATGATCGGCTCGTGCGTGGGCGAGCGCATCCTGACACCGGGGCTGGCAGCCTACTCGGCCACGAAGGGCGCCGTGAAGATGTTTACTCAGGGACTGGCCAGAGAAGCTGGAGGCCGGGGCATCACGGTCAACAACGTGCAGCCCGGTCCGATCGACACGGATTTAAATCCTGCCTCGGGCGACTGGGCGACGCCTCAGAAGGCCGTTACGGCGCTCGATCGCTATGGGCATGTGGATGAGGTCGCTGCATTGGTGGCGTTCGTTGCCGGTCCGGAGTCCTCCTACATTACCGGTGCAAACCTGACGGTGGACGGCGGCACGAACGCCTGACCACAAATCGAAGCGCAACCCGCATCTTTTTGGGATCGAAAAATCGGCAGCGAGCTTGGCGGTAGTCGGATTGATACCGCCAAATTCTCTTACGAGAATTTGACCTGCGGGAATGAATCTGCTGCTTTGATCCCATCAAACTCCACACCCTCCGCAGCATGCGAAAATACAGACGCACTAACAAGCTCAAGTGCTGAGGGGGCATGTGGGTAGAACAGGCTCGAAAACAGGAATCTTCGGGCTGCTGATTGCGTTGGCATCAATCGCCCAGGCAGCGAACAATCAAGAGCCGGCACTATCCGCTGCAGAGAGACACATTGTGGCCCGGGGGATAGCAACGTTGAAAGCGCCTGCAGATCGCACTCTCGCAGCAAACTGGAGCAATGCCAAGAAAGTAGCAGAATGGATATGTCGTCCGGCAGCCCTGCCTGCTGTGAGAAAGCAGGATCAAAGAGCGGGCCGCGTAGTGCTTGGAACCGATGATCTGAAGAGCCTGACGCTTGAGACCAACGGGCGCTTAATTGGGAGCGGCCTATTTCGCACCGTTCATGGTTGGCAGGATTTCAATTTTGTCTGTGAAGTGAATCCAGAAACGGCGAAAGTAACAAGTTTTCAGATCACGCCGCTTCCCGCGCATCCATGACGAGCCGACGGCGAATCATGCATGACAACACAAGCGGATAAAAATCCAGACCCGGACCATTCGCTCTAACCGTTAAAATCAGCTTGTGCGAAAAGTCCTTGTTGTCCTGATTGCCCCCTTCGTCTCTCTGTCTGCCTTCATTCTCACCGGATGCTCGGCCGCGCCCGTCGTAAACCTATCATCTCCCGTCACGGTGATTGGGCAGGCCACACCCGTCGCCGTGCAAGTCCACAGCGAGCATGGCGTGCATAAAGCCGAAGCCTTCGTCGAGCAGAATGGCGCCCGCTACTCCGTCTGGCAGCTGGCGCAGCCTTCGTCCTCGCCAGAAGGCGCGTGGAACTTTACCGCAGGCGTTAAATCCACGCCGGAGCTCAAGGACGGCAAAGCGAAGCTCATTGTCGAAGCCACGTCGAACGGCCTCTTTGGCAAGACAGCCCACTGGGAGCAGGATGTCACCGTTGTGACGCAGCCGCCCAGCATCAGCGCCGACTCGGACCAGCACTACCTCTACCTCGGCATGGCCGACCTCGCGACCCTCAACATCTCCGGCGCCTACACTGACGCGGGCATCCGCGTCGGCGACCAGACCTTTCGCGCATGGCCCATGCCCGGCGGCAAGCCCGGTTTCTTTTCGCTCTTTGCCTTCGCCTGGAACATGCCTCCGGACACAGCCCCCGTTGCCTACGCATCGAACGGCACAGGCAATGACGTGACCGCCCCGCTCGTCTTCCAGTTCCCTAAAAAGGAGCAGCCGAAGTATACGGTGCACGACCTGCAGATCACCGACGCCTTCATGAACAAGGTCGTGAACGAACTCGACCCGAACGGCACCGGCGACCTCGTTGCGCGCTTCGTCAAAATCAACACTGAAATGCGCAAGGCCAACAACAAGACGCTCTTCGATCTCCGCACGAAAACCGCCGACCACTTCCTCTGGTCGCAGCCTTTCCAAAGACAGTCGCGTGCACAGGCTGAGGCCACCTTCGCCGACACGCGCAACTACATCTATCAGGGCAAGAAGATCGACCAGCAGACTCATCTCGGCTATGACCTCGCCGTCACCCAGCACGTCGGGGTCGAGGCCTCCAACGACGGACGCATCGTCTACGCGGCGCCGCTCGGCATCTACGGCAACTGCATCGTGGTCGACCACGGCTACGGACTGATGACTCTCTACGGCCACCTCAGCCACATCGACGTGCACGAAGGAGACATGGTGAAACGCGGCCAGGTCATGGGCACCAGCGGCCAAACCGGAATGGCCGGCGGCGACCACATCCACTTCGGCATGCTCCTCGACGGCATCCAGATCGACCCGAAAGAATGGTGGGACCCCCACTGGATCAAAGACCACATCGCCAAGCGCGTCGATCTACCCGGATTCAAGGACTAGTGCAGCACGAAAAAGGGTGCCCCATCCTTTCGCGCAGTTTGCGAAAGGGTGGGAAAGCAACAAGCTAACCACAGCGAAGCTACTGCAACAACAGCGGCAAATCACGCCCACCGAACACCACACGCTCAACCCTCACAACTTTGCCTCGAATACGAAAAAGAATCACATACCGGCCGACAATCGCCAGCCGCGCCTCTTCGCCAATCTCCGGACGAAGCCTGTAAATCAAAGGATTTCTGCCAATGCGGCGAATCTCATCGCGTATCTCCCGAAGGAACTCGACCACGCGTATTGGATTGTCTTCTGCGATGTAGTCGACGATAGCTACCAGGTCGCCCTCGACGAAAGTCGAAAACTCGACGCGCACTACTTGCTCATCGCCCGGTATTTCTTCTCAAGCCGTGAAAGCACTTCCTTCGGCGAAGCACCCAGAGTCTCATCCTTGACGGCCTGCTTCCAGACCCGCCGCAGCTCTTTCAACCCCTGCTGATGCAGATTCCGCTTCTGCGTCCACTCCCGCAGCGCATCGCGAACAACCTCGCTGCTCGACGCATATTCCCCGGCTTCGACAGCCTCGCGCACTTCGGCCACCATCTCCGCAGGAAGAGCGATACTGATTTTCTCGACAGAAGCCATATCAGGTCTCGGTAGGAAGAATTCCTACCCACCCATTTTACATAGAGCAGCAGTCTGCAAACGAAATTAATAGACAGAAACGCATGGCAACTCTACCACAGGTGCCCTGCCATTAAATTTCGCCCTCAATTTCTCAATCTCTAAAGGATCCACTGGTCCGATTTGAGACTTTGTGGCAATGGCAACGTGCAGGTCGGGCGTGTCACGTGTCAGTTTTGAGATAATCCCAACAACACTGCCATAGGCTACACGTTCGTCGCCAGCAATCCAAACAAGCCTTTCATATCTAGATTCCATAGCTTTGCTAACGGCTTGTCGAAGAGACGTCTCGTCGAATGACTTATCGTTCAACCAGAGCGCATCGCCGGGTAAAACGCGAATTACGACATTTCTATTTTCGAAAATAACGTCTGTAGGACATGACTTACCCAGCAAAACCTTGAACCCCTTCGCTTGTTGATGCGTATGCGGGGTAAGCAGAAGGACTAATACAACTGACAATAAACCCGCAATGTAAGTCGCAGATCGTTGCACACGAAAACAGACACCGAAATGTTCAAAATAGTTCCAGCACGGAAATGACTTCTACACCTAACTCTTCACTTGAATCGCATCTACGGAATGAGGCGTCAGCTCGCTCTCCCTTAACTCCCGCACCCGATCCCCAATCGCATACTTCAGCGCCTCTACACCCAACCCAGTCACAGCAGAAATCGCATAGAACGGCAGCTTCTTCCGCTTGGCCATCGCCTGCAGCTTCTTGAGCTTCTCCGGATTCGCCACATCGGCCTTCGACGCGATCACGATCATCGGCTTCTCATCGAGTCCATGACCGAAGCTCTTCAACTCGCCCATGATCACCTTGAAATCCTCAACAGGATCGGGCCTGCCGCCCGCGTCCGACACATCCACCAGATGCACCAGGATGCGCGTGCGCTCAATGTGCCGCAAAAACTGCACGCCCAGCCCCGCGCCCAGATGCGCGCCCTCGATCAGCCCAGGAATATCGGCGACCACGTAGCTCTCTTCGTGCGGAGCCTCGCCAATCGACACCACTCCCAGGTTCGGCTGAAGCGTCGTGAAAGGATAATCGGCAATCTTCGGCTTCGCCGCCGAGATGCGCGCGATCAGCGTCGACTTGCCCACATTCGGGAAGCCCACGAGACCGACATCGGCGAGCAGCTTCAGCTCCAGCCTGTAGTGCTTCTCTTCGCCCGCACGCCCCAGCTCATGCTCGCGCGGAGCCTGATGCGTCGACGTGGCAAAGTGCTGGTTGCCGCGTCCGCCGCGTCCGCCGCGCGCAATCACCACGCTCTCGTCCGGACGCTGGAAGTCGTGCACCAGCTCGCCCGTCTCTTCGTCGTAGAGTGCCGTGCCCACTGGCACCTTCAACACGATGCCCTCGCCGTCGCGTCCCGTGCAGTTCGAGCCTTCGCCGTGCCGTCCGCGCTCCGCCTTGTGCTCGGGATTGAAGCGGAAGTGCACCAGCGTGTTGTGGCGTTGGCTCGATTCCATCACGATATCGCCGCCGCGTCCGCCGTCTCCACCGGAGGGGCCGCCGCGCGGCACAAATTTCTCACGGCGAAAAGCCATGCACCCATTACCACCGTCACCGGCTTTTATCCGGATTCTTGCTTCGTCAATAAACATTTCTATTGTTTAGTTTACCGAATCGCGTAATCTCGCATCACGATTCCTAAAATTGGACGGGGTGGGGATGGCCTTCAGCCACAAAGGTTGAAGCAGCTCCGTCATTCTGACTGACCGACGGAAGGAAGAATCTCGGAAAAATCTCAGCAATCGATGCTGGGCAATGTGTTGAGATTTTCTCCCTTCCTTCCTCGGGTCAGAAGGACGTAACTGCCTGTCGACCCAATGACTCGCCTTGATTGCATGGGGCTTTAAGCCCCGGTTTTTTGATTGTTTTGTTTGCCTTGGAGATGGTCTTGAAGCTTCGCTTCGCGGTCGTGTGCCTCTTGCTGCTCTTGTGCGCCCGCTGGCTCGCCGCGCAATCCACCACAGGCGGCGCCATCGCAGGCGCAGTCGTGGATGCCCAGGGCCGCGCCATCCCCAACGCGCATCTGGCTCTTCGCAACCCCGCTACAGGATTTGCACGCAATGTCTCCACCAATGAAACGGGCAGCTTCTATTTCGAAGAGGTCACACCCGGAACCTACACATTAATGGCAGGCGCAGACGGCTTCGCTCCGTGGCTCGCCCAATCCGTCACCGTCGAAATCGGACGCCTCACGCATCTGGTCCCCACGCTGTCCGTAGGCACCGCGGAGATGACCGTCTCCGTCAATGCGCAGGAGCCGGCACTCGATACCACCTCCGCCGTCGTCGCCACCAATATTGACCAGACGCAGGTAGACGAGCTGCCCAGCAACGGCCGCCGCTGGTCGAACTTCGCCCTGCTCGCTCCCGGCGTAACGCCCGACCAGAACGGCTACGGCCTGCTCAGTTTTCGCGGCATCAGCGTCCTGCTCAACAACAACACCATCGACGGCGCAGACAACAACCAGGCATTTTTCTCGGAGGAACGCGGCCGCACCCGCATCGGCTACTCGACTACGCAAGCCGCTGTCAGTGAATTTCAGGTCAACACCTCCAACTTCTCAGCAGAATACGGACGCGCCGCTGGAGGCGTCGTCAACACCGTGACGAAGAGCGGCGGCAACGACGTTCACGGCCAGCTTTTTCTCTACGACCGCGACAGCGCCTGGGGCGCTTCCAATCCGTTCACCACCATCACCACCCGCACCCCCACCGGCGAATTCGTCACCACGCCGCTCAAGCCGTCCGACGTGCGCAAACAATGGGGCTTCAATGCAGGTGGCCCCCTGCGCAAAGACAAGCTCTTCTGGTTCTTCGCATACGATCAGTACCAGCGCGATTTCCCCGGCGTCGCCCGCGCCTACACTCCGGCAACGTTCTTCGCCACTCCGTCAGCGCAGCAAATCCAGACCCTCGCCGGACGCATCCAGCAAAGTCCGGCCCAGGCACTCGTCAGCTACAACAACCTGCTAAATAACCTGAACAGCCTTCTCGGCAACGTTCCCCGCAACGGCAACCAGGTCATCTTCTTCCCCAAAATCGACTGGCAGCTCAGCGAGCGCAATCACCTCATCTTCCAATACAACCGCATGCGCTGGAACTCACTGAACGGCGTGCAGACCGCCGCATCCGATACCTATGGTGTCGCCAGCTTCGGCAACGACTATGTGAAAGAAGACTGGGGCATCGCCCGCTGGCAGTATTTCCTCACCGCAAACATACTCAACGAGGCCCGCTACCAATACGGGCGCGACTCTGAATCCGAATTTGCCCCCGCACCCGCGCCCTTCGAGCAGAGCCTGTCAAAAAACGTCTATGGCCACGCGCCGCAGATCAACGTCGCAGCCGGCAGCTCCGGCTTCCGCTTCGGCAAGCCCGCATTCCTTGACCGTCCCGCCTATCCCGACGAGCGCCGTCACGAGTTCGTCGACATCATCACCTGGATCCATGGCAATCACGCGATCAAGTTCGGCTACGACCTCAACTATGTGACAGATTACAGCGACAATCTCTACGACCAGAACGGCACCTACGACTACACCAACGCGCTCGAGTTCGCCGCCGACTACTACTCCCCCAACCACTGCGACGGATCAACAACCGGAGCCGGCAGCCTTCCCTGCTACACCTATTACCAGCAGGGCATCGGCTCGACGACCTTTCAGTTCCAGACCGCCGACTACTCCGGATTCATCTCCGACGAATGGAAGTTGCGCCACGGCCTGACGCTCTCGCTCGGCATCCGCTACGAATACGAGCAGCTGCCCAACACCAACAAGAATCTCGTCAACCCCGACATCCCCCTTACAGCTACCCTCCCCCATGACCGCAACAACTTCGGCCCGCGCCTGGGCATTGCCTGGGACATCTTCGGCAAAGGCGACACCGTCCTTCGCGCGGGATACGGCATCTACTACGGCCGCATCATCAATTCCACCGCCTTCACCGCGCTCACCGCGACCGGTTCGCCCAACTCCCAGCGAACCTATTTCTACCGTCCAACGGACATCGGCGCGCCGCCCTTCCCCTACGTCTTCAACAGCAATCCCGTCCTCACCGTCGCACCCAACGCTGTCTACTTCGACCCCCGTTTCCAGAACCCGCAGATTCACCAGACGGAGCTTTCTCTCGAACAATCCCTCAGCCACAAAACCAATCTGACCTTCACCTACATGGGAAGCTCCGGGCGCGAGCTGCCCAACTTCATCGACACCAACATCGACCTGACCGGCAACCAGCCCTTCAAGACCATCACCTACACCATCGACGACGCCACCGGTAAAGGCCCGCTCAAGGGCACCTACACGACCAACTTCTTTTCGCAGCGCATCAACCCGAAGTATCAGCAGATCACCGACATCTTCAGCGAAACCAACTCCTATTACCAGGCAGGCGTCGCAAAACTCAGCCACCACTCCCACGTGCTCGACCTCAGCGGCGCCTACACCTACTCTCACGCCATCGACTACAACCAGAACGAGAGCACCTTCGCCGATCTCAACGATGTCCTCGACCCGACCAACTTCAAGCTCGAATACGGCAACTCCAACTTCGACATCCGCCACCGCGTCACCGGCAGCGCAGTCGCGCATGCACCCTGGCGCGTCCATGGGCTCTGGGGCTACCTGGCCAATGGCTACCTCGTAGCGCCCGTCGTCGAGTTACGCACCGGCCTGCCCTACACCATGCACACCACCGGCTCGATTCCCGCGCTCGAATGCTCCTATGAGCAGTTCCTGCTCGGCATCTGTCCGGCCACCAAGGTCAGCGGACTCGGCTCCAGCATCAACGGCTCCGGAGGTGACAACCGCATCCCCGGCGTCGGCAGAAACACCTTCCGCTATCCGCGTGTCTACAGTGTCGACGCCCGCGTCGCCAAAGACACCCGCATCGGCGAACGCTACAACCTCGAAATCGTCGGCGAAGTCTTCAACGTCCTCAACCACCAGAACGCCACCAGCATCGACACCACCGGCTACATCATCGACGACGCCACCACCCCCGGCGGCAACGCCCGCCTCACCTTCCTCAGCGGAGCC
>JABDHA010000134.1 GCA_013285705.1 Acidobacteriota bacterium | reverse complement strand
GCGCGCAGGAATCAGGCAGGCGAGCGCGGCCACGCAAACGAGAATGGCCGACACCAGAAGCACCAGCATGGGATCGCGTGTGCTGTTCTCAATCCACCGAGCGATCATGTGATTCAATCCGAAGCTCAGAGCCAAGCCTGCGAGAATACCAATCCCCACACTGGTTCCGGCAGAAAGACCAATGAGGCATAATATGTCGCCTCGCCGGGCACCGAGCGCAACGCGAACTCCAAGCTCACTGGTGCGCTGGGCGACTGTGTAGGAGACCACACTGTACAAGCCCAACGCGGCAAGCGCTAGCGCCAGGATGGCAAATGCGCCGAAGAGAATGGAAATGAGGCGTCCACGCGCAAACTCCGGTTCGCGCTGAATCCAGCCTTCCAGGTCGCGCACATCGCCGAAGATCTGTTGATCTGGATCGATGGAAGCGATCTGCTGGCGAACGCTATGCAGCAGGGTTAGAGGTTCACCGCGGGTGCGCACCAGCACCCGTGTAACCGGCGGTGTCAGCAGCGTGTAAGGAGCGTAGACCGCCGGCGCAACGGGCTTGTCCAGTCCATCATCAAGTGAATCGGAGACGACACCAATGATCGGAAGCCATCCACTCGCCCCACTTGCCGTTAACACCATGGGAGGAAGGGTGGCGAATTGGGGCACGCGAACCGAGTGTTCGAGCGCGTCCTTACTGTCCATGTAGCGGCGCACGAATGCTTGGTTCACGAGGATCAGTCCAGCCCCACGTGCGATCTCGCCCTGGTCCCAGATACGCCCTGTCTCAAGAGGTATCTGTAGAGAGCTGAAGTATTCAGGACTGACGAATTCCAAATGGGCTTCCTGAGCCTGCGATGCGGGCTTGCCCAGAATTTCGACAGGAAGAACCCAGCCGCTGTCCGGTGGAGTGGCGTTGGTCGAAATGCCCGCTACAAGCACGCCAGGAGTTGCTGCAATCTTCTCCCGGAGCTGAGTGAAGAAGCGACTGCGCTCAGTCCAGGTGGTGTATGCGTTTTCGTGCAGCGGGATGACAATCGACATCACATGCTGCGGATCATAACCGAGCGGAACACGAAGCATGTGAAGGAAGCCCTGGATGGCTGCGCCGGCAGCGGTCATCAGCAGCAGGGTGAGGGCAATCTGGCCGGCGATGAGAGCCGCGTGCAGCCGTCTGCCCCTCACGCTACCGGTTAGCCGTCGCATGCTGGCCTGCATTACCTGGCTGATTTCCGGACGGGCGGACTGCAGCGCCGGGAAAAGGCCAAAGATGATCCCGCTGAATACCGCCAGACCCACGCTGAAATAGACTACGGCGAGATTGATATGGAAATCGGCTTCGTAGGGATAAGAGTGGTCCGGTAGCCGCGGGATTATGAATCCAATTGCCCGATAAGCAACAAAGACGCCTAGCGCCGCCCCGGTCAAAGACAAAAGCAGCGATTCCGTGAGGAGCTGGCGTATGATGCGGAATCCGCTCGCTCCCACAGCAGAGCGCACGGCGAATTCGTGCTGACGCGCAGTCCCGCGCGCGAGGAGAAGAATCGAAACGTTGCCGCAGCCGATGGCGAGGAGAAGCCCAACCGCTCCGAAGAGCAGATACATCGTCTTCTTGAGATCGCGGGTGTAGGTGTCCGCCAGACTGCGTACGCTGAGCTTGTATCGCTTGGGAAAGATGTTCGGTGTCTGGTGATCGAATTCCTGATACAGCGGTCGGAATTCGTCCGCCGCAGCGGAAAAGCTCACTCCGGGCTTCAGCTTGATCTCCGGTCCATATCGATGGAGTTGATCGGAACCCAGTTTCAAGGGATGTAGACATCTCCATCTCTCCATGTGAAGCGCACCGGCATCACGCCGATGATCGTGTAGGTCTTGTGATTGAGCTGGATGGATTTCCCCACGACCGCAGGATCGCCACGAAAGTGACGCTGCCAGAACTTGTAGCTCAACACCGCTACGGGCTGCGGATCCTGGCTATCAGGCACATCAGCAGGCACGATGTAGCGGCCCAGGAGGGGCGGCAGTCCCAGGAATTGGAAGTGGGATCCCGTCATTTCATTCACGACGTCGTCGTCGGGTACGTCACTACCCGTAACTGTCTGGTCCGTGTAGTTCGAGGCAACCACGTCTTCGACGGCGTGCGTCTGCCGCAACTGACGAATCTGCGGTCCTGTCAGCCCCCACGTTCCATCACGACCGGCGCTATCCGTAATCCAGACATCGACGATCCGCTCGATTCCAGAGTGGGGCCAGGGATGAAGCACGGCATCGTAGAGGATGCTGTACACGGCGACCGTGGCGCCAATTCCGAGCGTGAGCGAGAGAATTGCGGTGAGGGAAAAGCCGGGATTGCGAAGAATCTGCCGGAACGCGAAACGGAGATCCTGAAGCAGTGTCTGCATACGTATCTCCTGACACGGAATAAACGAAAGTACGAGGCCACCGCTTAGTCATCGGCACTTCAACTTCCACGATTATTACCGACCGCAGGCGGTATAAGACGCGGGCCAGCCGAGGATAGATCGATGTAAACCTTGATTCTGCAGGAACTTCCGCCGTCCGCTTCCTTTTGCCACCACTATCCAGGAATACGTGTTAAGTGTCCACTTTCGCACTTTGCTGTTCGTAACTGAACATGGGCCAAACAGACTGCCAGTGAGCTCGCAAATGGCTCGTTCCAATGCCATGACCAGTACGGAGGCGAGCAAGTGCCGTCTCAAAAATCGGCTGCCGGATGGATGTGACACTCTGGCAGAAAATCGCAGCGCAGACAGTCAGCGATGTTGCTCGCATCAATCTGATCGTTCTTCTTCTTGGCTGCTGCAATCTCATGCAGCAGCAACGGGTGAGCTACCTTGATCTGCTCTGCATGGGGGAGGAGGTAGTCGTAGATCCAGCCTCTGAAGATCGTCGCTTCCATCGCTACCATCCATGGCTTCGGCAGAGTCCTCATCTAGCAGTCCAGCTCTCGCCGAGTCGATCCAACCTTGCCTTCCTGTTGGATCTTCCCACCGACATCCTTCACGCAGTAGCTGATCGTCTTCTTGTGTACATCCAGTCCGATGTAATACATATGTCTTCGAGGAGCCTCTGTGATTGTTCTTGAAACAGCTTCGCCGCTGAGTTCAGCCTACGCAACACCACATGCTCCTCAATGACTTAACATTCAAACAAACCGACCGGAACAGCATTCGACACCTGGAGGCAAGCGGAACACGCCTGACCTGGCAGCACCTCCAAGTTACCGATGGCACAAGGGGATAGTTTCCGTATTGTCCTCACCCGAGAGGAATGAATCGGCGATCCTCAGATACCCAACCCGTTCTGTGAGGCGAGAGAAAGTACAGTCACTTCGGGTTGAAGACCACGTAGCGACCGCCACCGCTAATAAAGACTCGTTGGAAGAGCACGGTCGGCAACAAGCCGTCTTCATGACGGCTTGGGAGGCTCTCCTGGACGCTCACTGGTGTCACGAATGAGATGTTGCTAAGGATGTGGTTGCCGATCTGCATCGTCAGTGGCGGCACGACAGCAAAAGCCCGTTGCGCACTGTTCGTGTTGCCTCCTTGCAGCGCTGCAGAGTGCACGAGTACATGGACTCGCGGATCCTTGCTGCCTGCATAAAGGATCGGACCCTCACTGCCGGAATCGAGTTGAAGTAGAATCGTCCCAGTTCCGGTCCCGGAGAGCTGAACCGAAATGACCAGCCGTTCCATGAATGGCAATTCATCTGCAGGATGTTGCGGAGGCACAAAGAGAACGTGCTCGCCGCGCACACTATCACGCATCGCGCCGGTCTCGTCGAGACAAAGCAATTTGTGTCCATAGTCGATGAGCAGATCGAAGTGAGCAAGGAAGCTCTCACCGAGAACTCCCCGAATCCGAGGATCGGCTGCCTGAATCTGCCGAAGGTCCTGGACTATAGCAGGTGATTTTTCGATTACGTGCGAGTCGGCTTCCAAGCTATCCAGAAGGGTTACAGACGCCTGCGCAACGCTTGCAACGGAAACAAGGCCGACCCTGCCTTGAGCTTTGAGGTCGAGTTGTGCGGCCAGAGATGGATCGATGACCGTAACCTGGCTTCCGGTATCCACCATGAAATCGAACGGGCCCATCTGGTTGATCTTCACGGGAATAACTATTAGTGCGTGTTGGACAATCCGCGGGGTTACACTGGCGGTGTTCCCCGGGCAGCGAGGCTCTGCTTCGATTGCGGGAAGGATGGTCAACGCCAGGCTGACTGCGGCGAGTAACTGAATGTGGCGAGTGGATTTCATGCCGACCTCCGCCTCGCGGGTTACGAGGTGAGGCGACATTGGTGCTTCGGCGGGACTACCTCAATCGATAGCGGGTAAAATGTCGGTCAATGAAAGATCGAAAGAATCTCCATCGACTAACTAATTGCTGTTCATGCGTTTACGAAGCCCTCTCGTAGTCCGGGAATGTGATCGGTACCGCCGCAGATCGCGAGGATATCTGCCATGGCAGAGGCAGCGCGCCAGCTTCGACTCCTTCGATTTGGTGATTTCGAGGTTGATCTGCGCTCGGGTGAGCTGCGCAAGGCGGGAGTTAAGCTGAAGTTCGGTGGGCAGCCATTTCAGGTTCTGAGCATTCTGCTGGAGCAGCCGGGCGACGTGGTGACGCGGGAGGAACTGCAGAAGCGGCTGTGGCCGGACACCTTTGTCGACGTCGATCACAATCTGAACACAGCTATTAACAAGATTCGCGAAGTGCTGGGGGATTCGGCCGAGAGTCCGCGCTTTGTCGAGACCCTGCCGCGGCGGGGGTACCGCTTCATCGGTGAACTGAAGCGGTCCGTATCTCCAGTAGAACAGCCAGTTGTCACGGTCGCACCGGATCGGGGTTCAGACTCTCGCAAGTTGTGGTTGAAGATCGCCGCCGGTGTTCTCGCCATTGCGGTCGTTGCCCTTGCCACGGTGCTTGCGTATCGATGGCATCGGCATCAGAGTCCGAGTGAGCAGGCAGTCTTGACGGCTGTTCCGTTTACGGCTTTGCCCGGAGAGGAGACTGCGCCTGCTTTCTCTCCCGATGGCTCCCGAATCGCTTTCGCCTGGAACGGTGATCCCGCACCCGGGACCAAAGGCTTCGACCTGTACGTGAAGGCAATAGGAAGCGAAACCCTTCTCCGCCTTACGCGGCATCCCTCGGAATGGATCAGTCCGGCATGGTCTCCCGACGGCACGCAGATCGCCTTTCAGCGCACGTCCGGTCCCGACACAGGCTTATATGTCGTCCCCGTGCTAGGCGGTCCGGAGAAAAGGCTGCGGTCCACCCAAGCATCCAGGGAAGACGATACGACGGTTAGCTGGTCGCCGGACGGCAGGTCGATCGCATTCAGCGACCGGCTGCCGAGCGACGATCATACAGGGATCTATCTCCTCTCCACGGCAACGGGGGACACCGAGCGGATTCCGAAGACCTCAAAGTGCCTTGGGCAAGTTCAACCCGCCTTTTCTCACAGCGGCGACCACCTCGCTTACTGGTGTATTAACGGGAAGGAAGCCGTCCTGTATTCCCTACTTCTTGAGGGTGGTCAGCCTAAAATGGTTTCCTTGTTTGAGGAGTGGCCAACCGGATTGACCTGGTCGGCCGACGACAAGGAACTCATTTATACCCTTTGGCATGGATTCTCATTCTCATCGGGACAGTTCGGCGAAGTTAGCGTCGCGAATGGTTCAATCAAGACGCTTGCCTTCGCGGTATATGCGCGGCTGCCCGCGGTTTCGGCCCGGGGAGACAAGCTTGCCTTCAGTTCCTACTCCAGTCGCCTGAACATCTGGCGCAGGGACCTGACTCACCCGGAATCTCCGCCCGTAGAACTCGTCCCTTCCTCGCGGGCACAGTGGGACGCTCAATACTCTCCGGATGGAAAGCGCATTGCCTTCGCGTCTATCCGATCGGGCCGGCAGGGAGTCTGGATCAGCAGTGACGATGGCAGCAACCTGGTTCAGGTCTCGAACCCCAATTATGCGAGTGGCAGTCCGCAATGGTCGCCGGACGGAAGCAGGATAGCGTTTAACTCGCTTCCCTATGACCGCTGGGAAATATATATCGCGGACGTGGCCGAACTGAAGCCCAGAAAACTCATCACAAATATTTCCGGCGTAATTCAACCTTATTGGTCCCGCGATGGAAAGTGGATCTATTTCAGATCCGAAGAAGCTGGCAGAACTGGAGTGTATCGTTGTCCCGCCTCCGGTGGGGATGCGGTTGCACTATCCAACGATATCGATGGGATCAGTCCGCAGGAGTCTTTCGATGGGAAGGCAGTATATTTTGCAAGCCACGCTGACAATTCGACGCTGAAGAAAGCGGTCCTGTCGGGGCAGCCCGGTACGGAATCAGAAGTGGGCGGATTGCCTCGCGTGAGCTTCTACAACCGTTGGACGCCCTCCCCAACAGGTATCTATTTCGTTCCTGCCGAAGCGCCCAGATCTCTCCGCTATTTTGATTTCGCCACCAGGCAAATACGCCCCATCTTTGCCGTGGACAATGATTTCTCTGGCGGATTGTCGATCTCTCCGGATGGCCGCTGGATCCTCTATTCACAAGAAAGCGATATAAACAGCGACATCATGCTCGTCGATCACTTTCGTTAGCACTCCTCCGTTCTCTGTGAATGTTGTGCGTTCTTTCACCGTCTTAGTTCACCCGCGCTATCAACCCTCAATTTGAGAGCGGTTCGTTCCCGCTGCCATCGTCCCCGGAGAACGAGGATATAGGTAATTACGTCTTGCCAGACCCGGGAGCACCCAGTTCTCGCATTGAGCCCGAGTCACCGCCAACTCGGACATAACCAAAATTTGGAGTTGGGGGAGGGTAGGCGACAACCCGACCGGAACGTAGAGAAGGCTCGATATTTACGGCTCAATGAGGCACACGTCCTGTCAGCAACGACTGAGAGTCATAATTGTCAGAAATTGGACGGTTCAGTCACGACAGGAATCGATCCACGAGAGGCAATCGGCTACAGAATCGGAATCGTTTCATATTTTTACTTCATATAGATTTCTCCTGCGCTGCCGATAACGATGACGAGGAAGCGGCTGCCCAACTGTCGGTGAAACTGGGACCGATTGGTTCTGCGGACAGAAGAGGGTTACGTGTTAATCGGCATTTATAGCGGCGGGCTGGTCCTTGTCTCGTTATTCGTGGCGATGTTTGCCTCCTACACGGCACTGGATATGGCTGGGCGCATCACGGCGTCGCAAACGCGAGTTGCCGCATGCTCATGGCTAGGTGGTGGCTCATTCGCGATGGGGCTAGGTATCTGGTCCATGCACTTCATCGGCATGCTTGCCTATAAGCTGCCGGTCCCAATGGGCTATGACGTCCGAATCACTTCATTGTCTCTGCTCATTGCAATTGCCTCCTCAGGCTTTGCCCTCTGGCTGGTTTCGCAGAATGAGCTTTCATGGCGGCGTCTGAGCGCTGGCGCGGTGCTGATGGGCAGCGGCGTGGCAGCAATGCACTATACCGGCATGGCTGCCATGCGCATGAGCCCTGGAATTCAATACACGCCCTCGTTATTCGCTCTCTCGATTCTTATCGCGATCAGTGCTTCAGGCGCTGCTCTGCGGATCGCGTTCCATCTGCGCGGGCACTCCTCGCGCGTCAGGCTGCTGCGCGTGGGCGCAGCGATCGTGATGGGCATTGCCATCGCCGGCATGCATTACACAGGGATGGCAGCCGCGCGTTTTCCGACGGGCAGCGCTTGCGGTGCAGCGCACGCAGGAGCGGATCAAGGATGGCTTGCGATTCTCGTTACCATCAGTACGCTGGGGTGTTTGTCGGTCACGCTGATTATCTCTGTACTCGATCTCCGGCTGGAATCCCGCACATCGGTCCTTTCGACGTCCCTGGCCAGTGCTAACGAGGAACTCACTTACCTCGTCTTGCATGATAACCTCACCAAATTGCCGAATCGCGTGCTGCTGGAAGATCGACTGGATCAGGCAGTCCAAATCGCAAAGCGTGAGAACACGCGTTTTTCCCTCATGTTCGTCGACCTGGACGGATTCAAATGCGTCAACGATGCCTACGGTCACCACGTCGGCGACGCTCTCCTTGCGGAGGTAGCGTTGCGGATCCTCGCGAACATTCGATCCAGCGACACGTTGGCAAGGATGGGCGGAGATGAATTTGTCCTTCTGACCCAGGCTCACGACCCGGCAGATGTGGCCGGAATCGCGGAGAAGCTGCTGACGGTTATCCGCCGCCCCTATGAAATAGCCGACCACGACTGCATGGTTTCCGCCAGTATCGGAATTTCTTTATTTGATGGTGACGACCAGCATCAGAACGAACTTCTGATGAATGCCGATGCCGCGATGTATTATGCAAAGTCGCAGGGGCGCGACCGCTATTGTTTCTTCGAAGCCTCGATGAATGCCAACGCACAGCAACAAATGCAGCTGTTGCGCGATCTTCGTCTCGCACTGGAGCGGCGCGAATTCCTGCTTCTCTACCAACCCAAGTTTGATGCTCTCACGACGGCTTTGACGGGTGTAGAGGCTCTGCTACGTTGGCAGCATCCCGAACGCGGCATGGTGCCACCGGATCAATTCATTCCCGCTGCTGAAAAGGCGGGCCTGATTGTACCCATAGGCGAGTGGGTGCTGGACGAGGCCTGCCGTCAGATGGCGGTGTGGCGGAGTGCAGTAAAGGCCGACTGGACCGTGGCCGTAAATCTGTCAGCCGTGCAGTTCGCTCACTCGGGTCTGACTCAACTGGTCGCGGCAACTTTGGCACGTCATGCACTCGAGCCGCGCTACCTGGTGCTGGAAGTGACCGAATCAACCGCCATGCGCGACGTTGACAGCAGTATGA
>JABDHA010000133.1 GCA_013285705.1 Acidobacteriota bacterium | reverse complement strand
AGAGTACTTGGTCGCCAGCACTGGAACGGCCAACGAAGCGCTCGTGCTCCTGCGCGACGTCAGCTATGACGTCATGCTGCTCGACATCTGGCTTCCGGATCGCGACGGCCTCGATGTGCTGAACGAGATCCGCTCGCTCGAAACTGAGAACAAGCCGGAGGTCATCATCATCTCCGGCCACGGCACCATCGAAACAGCCGTGCGCGCCACGAAGCTCGGCGCCTTTGACTTCCTCGAAAAACCGCTTTCGCTCGAGCGCACGCTCATCGTCGTCAAAAATGCCATCGAAGCCAAGCGCCTGCGCGACGAGAATCAGGAATTCCAGCGTCAGCTCGCCTTCCACACACCTATCACCGGCGAGAGCGTCCCGGCCAAAGCGCTGCGGTAGCAGATCAAGCTCATGGCGCCAACCAATGGGCGCGTGCTCATCTTTGGGGAATCAGGCAGCGGCAAGGAGCTCATCGCGCGCTCCATTCATGCTGAGAGCCAGCGCCGCGAACGTGTCTTCGTCGAATTGAACTGCGCCGCCATTCCCGAGGACTACATCGAGAGCGAGCTCTTCGGCTACCGCAACAGCGCTCTCCCCGGAGGCCCTCCCGAAAAACGCGGCACCTTCGAGCGCGCCGACTGCGGGACGCTTTTTCTCGATGAAGTAGGCGACATGAGCCTCAAGACGCAGGCAAAAGTGCTGCGCGCACTCGACGAACAACGCTTCACACCCGTCGGCGCAGCGCATGCCATGAGCGTCGATGTGCGCGTCATCGCCGCCACCAACAAGAATCTTGAAGAGGAGATTGCAAAGGGAAACTTTCGCGAAGATCTTTTCTACCGCCTGAACGTGATCCCCTTCTACGTTCCGCCTCTGCGCGATCGTAAAGAAGACATCCACCTGCTCGCGCGCGATTTCCTGCGCGCTTTTGGCCGCGAGTATGGCCGCCCGCGTGTCGAAATAGCCGAAGATGCCATCGAACTCCTCAAGCAATATCACTGGCCCGGCAACGTGCGCGAACTGAAGAACCTCATCGAGCGCATCCTGATTCTCAACCCGCAAACGCCCCGCATCGAACGCAAACATCTGCCCATGCTCGTGCATCGCGGCAACAGCAAGCGCAGTGAAGACTTCAGCACCCTCCACCAGGCGCGCGAAGCCTACGAGCGCGACTACATCCTCAAGAAAATCGATGAGTGCCACGGCAACATCAGCCGCGCCGCAGAGTCGCTCGGCCTCGAGCGCAGCCATTTGTATAGAAAAATGCGGACGCTGGGAATCAGCGTCCGCGAATAGCAGAATTATTTCTCGTCGCCAGGCTTGCCCAGTTCTTCGATCTGCCTGCGCCAGTCCAGCGACTCGACAAACCCGCGCCGCTCGCGCCAGTTCTCTTCCACAATCACATGCAGCTCCAGAAAAACCCGCGTCCCCAGCAGCGACTCAATCTCCTTGCGGGCATTCGTGCCAATACTTTTCAGCTTGCTGCCGCCCTTGCCGATCAGGATCGCCTTCTGTCCATCGCGCTCGCAGTAAATCGCCGCCGCAATCCGCGTCAACGGACGCGTCTCATGCGGCTGCGGCTCTTCGAACCGCTCAATCACTACGGCAGAGGCATACGGAACCTCTTCGCCCGTCTCCTGCAGAATGCGTTCGCGAATCAGCTCCGCCACTAAAAAGCGCTCCGGCTGGTCCGTATATTGGTCCTTGGGAAAATAGCGCTGTCCTTCAGGAAGATACTCCACAAGCTTTTCGACGAGACGCTCCAGTCCGTCGCCCTTTCGCGCCGAAATCGGAAACACCTCGGCAAACGGATGCAGCGCGCTCAACTGCGCAATCAACGGAGCCAGTGTTTCTTTGGTGACAAGATCGATCTTGTTGATCAGCAGAAATACGGGGCAATCGAGCTTCTTGATCAGCTGGAAGACAAAGGCATCTTCGCTGCCGCCCGGCTTCTTTTTCTGCTCACCGGCGGCATCTTCTTTCTGTAACCCCGTCTCTGGCAACTCCAGACGGCGGGTCGCATCGACCATCAGCAGCACCACATCGCGGCTTTCGAGCGCGTCGTGCACCTCCTGCATCATGCGCCGGTCGAGCCACGACCCCGGCTTGTGTACGCCCGGCGTGTCGACAAAGACAATCTGCGCCGCCGGATGTTTGCCCTTCTGCGCGGCGACCTCGACCACTCCATGAATGCGCGTGCGTGTCGTCTGCGGCTTGCTCGTTACAATGGCGACCTTCTCGCCGACCAGAGCGTTCAACAGAGTGGACTTGCCCGAATTCGGCCGCCCGAGAATCGATACGAATCCTGATCGCAGCACTTATCTCCCTGCCTGCTTCGCGTCGCCGCTCGTCTCCGCCACCGCTGCATCCAGCATCGAATACAGCTTGCTGAAGTCCGAAACCTGGGTCGCGTTCGTCACGCCATGCTTGTCCGTGACGATCCATACGGTCGGCGTCTGATGCACGCCCAGCCGCATACCCAGCTCGTAGTCGGCCTTCACCGCATCCGCCAGCTTGCCCTGCGGATCGATGACAAACGGCATCGCCGTCCCATGATCCTTGGCAAATTTATCCGTGAAGGTGCGCAGGTCATCCGGAGTTTCAATGCTCATCTGGTTCGCAAACACTGCGTCGCGATACTCATTGCCAAGGTTCGGCGATTTGGTATCGAACCACCGCGCATTCACCGCCGCCTGCGAGCTCCAGTGATGGTATTGAATGGGAAAATCATGCCGTTCCCACGGAATGTGATATTTCGCTGCCGCCTCTTTTAATAGCGGGTTCTCATGGGCGCAGCTCGGACATTCGAGATCGGCAAACTCAATCAGCGCCACCTTCGCTCCCGGCGGCGGTTTCAAGGCGTTTTGACTGCCCGCAGTCTGCCCCTGCGACACAGGAGACAGCAACACTGCTGCGGCTCCAACAAGCGTAAGTAAGGTTCGTAACATAATGACTCTCTTAAATTCTATCGTGCGGCCGCAATACCGCGCTTATAGCCATTAGACTGAGAGCAGGCCTATGCGTTATATCATCGCTCTGCTTGCTATCGCTGGAATTGTGGCTTCAACGCTCGCGCTGCGTATTCACTACTCCATGGACGCCCCGCCCTGTGATATCAATGCGCATTGGGACTGCGGCATCGTCAACCACAGCCGATATTCCGTCATGCACGGAGTTCCCGTTGCCGCCATCGGCATGGCTGGCTACGCCATCATTGCGATTCTAGCGCTTGCCCGGCGCTACCGTCTGCTCCTGGCGACGTCCGTCGCAGGACTGGCCTTCGCTCTCTATCTCACCAGCATTGAAGCACGCATTTTGCAGATCTGGTGCCTCTACTGCGTCATCTCCCAGACCATCATCGCGCTGATCACCCTGCTCTCCATTGCCGCAGCCATCCGCTCGCGAAAGGCTACGCCGTAGCCGCTTCCCCGTGCCTGCGCGAGACGCGCAACCGCTCAATGCGCCGGTCCGTCGATGCCAGCACCTCAAAGCGCAGGCCATCCTCTTCAACCACTTCGCCCGGCATGGGAATCCGCCCGGCCACTTCACTCACCAGCCCTGCGACCGTCGTTGCCTCATACTCCTCCGGCATCTCCCACTGGTCGCCGAATAAATCTTCCAGCCGGGCAATTTCCAGATTCCCCGGCACCAGCCACGCTCCGTCCGCATCCCGCTTGGGCGATTCCAGTTCATCCTCTTCATGCTCATCGGCAATCGAGCCGACAATTTCTTCGAGCAGGTCTTCAATCGTAACCAGCCCAGCCACACCGCCATATTCGTCAATCACGATGCGCATGTGCTGCTTCTCCCGCTGCATCTCGCGCAGCAGCTCATTCACTTTCTTGGTCTCCGGAACAAA
Source organism: Acidobacteriota bacterium (assembly GCA_013285705.1). Lineage (GTDB taxonomy): Bacteria > Acidobacteriota > Terriglobia > Terriglobales > Acidobacteriaceae > Alloacidobacterium. The sequence goes on along the minus strand of JABDHA010000133.1, from coordinate 5,091 downwards.
TGCCACAGGCCGCTGAATGCTTGACACCGTGCGCGTGCGCGCCGCTTCGTCGCTCACCCGCAGCAGGTCATGCGCAAATGCGATACCCGTAATGTGATCGAGCGAGCCATCATACACCGGCACGCGCGATACCGGATGCTTATCGATCAGTTGCAGCAGCTCTTCGAGCGTCGCCGAGCCAGGAATCGCCATCATCTGCGGACGCGGCGTCATCACCTCGCGCACGACCTTGTCTCCGAACTCCACCGCCGACCGCACCAGTTCGCGGTCGCCCTCTTCGATAATCCCCTCTTCTTCGCCAGCTTCGATCAACGCGTCTACAGCCTCTGACGCATCATCTTCCTCTTCGTGCTTCGGCGCTTCGGCCAGCGCCGCAATCGACAGCATAAAGCTGAGAAATATCGTGACCGGCAGCACCAGGTAGAAGAGCAGGCGCAGCAGCCATCGTACGCGCACCACCCATAGTCCACGTGTGCGCGTAAAAAAAATGAAAGGCAGCAGCCGGTTGAAGAGCACAATCACCAGCACCACGCCCAGCACCGCCTGCCCGATTTCAGCGATCGTCGGCCGATCGGTAATCGAGGTGCGATCAAACAGCAGCATGCCGAAGATCAGCGTCAGGCAAGCCAGGGAAAGCTGCGACAGCACAGCAGCAGAAAGCATCAGGTGCTCGCGATTCAGCCCCAGCTTCGGCTCCACGCGCTGTTCCCACGCGTCGATATTTTCTTGGAACTCGCGGGAAAGAAATTTCCCCATCTCGGAATAGAGCCGGTCGACATACGACGCCAGCGTGAGCACAATCAGCAGGAAAAAAATCAATATGGCAGCTTCGACGTTCATCGTACGCGGTCCCTGGCCTTTACGGCCCCGACCTTCACATCTCCCGTTTTAACGCTTGCAGTTTTTACGCCTGTAGCCGTCGCACGTGCGCTTTTCTTGGCAATAGGGCGCGCGGCCTTCTTTTCTCCGCCGCTCCGCTGAATCAGACCAGCCGGCAGATCAAATTGTTCCCGCAATATTTTTTCCCTTCGCGCCATCTGCCCCTTATCCGTTTCATGGTCATATCCGGCAAGATGCAGCAATCCGTGCAGCAGCAGAATCTTTACCTCTATCTGCAACGTGTGTCCGTGTTCTGCCGCCTGCTTCCGTGCCGTATCGAGCGAAATCGCCAGGTCTCCCGCCTGCCTCGGCGCATCATGCAAGTGCTCTGCATCTACCGGAAATGACAGGACATCCGTAGCTTTGTCTTTCTTGCGGAATTCACGGTTCAGCGTGCGAATGGTCCCATCCGTTGCCAGAAAGGCAGAGACCTCCCCATGCAACCCAATCGCAGTTTTGGCACGGGACACAAAGCCGCGCAGCTCGCGCAATTTCAGCGCGGAGCGTATGGATGCATTCGCAGCGTCAGGTTCAATCAGAATCATGCAAAACGAGGAGGGCGAATGGGCCCTCCTCTTATTTGATGGTATCGCAATCGATGCAATTTATTGAGGTTTTGATGGTGCGCGCGTCTGCCCCGTCTCCGACATCGTGAGCGGAAGCTCCTGCTGTGCGCGTCCAAAGTTGTCGTAGGCGCGAATGATGCGTTGCACCAGATGGTGGCGCACCACATCGCCGTCCTCGAAGCGAACAAAGCGAATCCCATCCACGCCTTCGAGGATGTTCGTCGCTTCAATGAGCCCCGACTTGCGCGGATTCGGCAGGTCGATCTGCGTCACGTCACCGGTGATCACAGCCTTGGCGTTGTTGCCCAGCCGCGTCAGAAACATCTTCATCTGCTCGCTGGTCGTGTTCTGCGCCTCGTCCATGATGATGAACGCATCGTTCAGCGTGCGCCCGCGCATAAACGCCAGCGGAGCCACCTCAATCACGTTGCGCTCCAGCATCTTGTCCACGCGCTCCGGCTCCAATAGATCGTAGAGCGCGTCGTACAAGGGACGAAGGTAGGGATCGACTTTTTCCTGCAAACTGCCCGGTAGAAAGCCAAGCCGCTCACCTGCTTCCACCGCCGGACGCACCAGCACAATGCGGCTGACCTTCTTCGCCAGCAGCGCCGCAGCCGCCATCGCAACCGCCAGATACGTCTTGCCCGTACCGGCAGGCCCAATGCCAAAGACCATGTCCGTCTGTTCAATGGCCTCCACATACAACCGCTGGTTCAGCGAGCGCGGCTGGACCATGCGCTTGATGCCCGCCGACCGCTGCTTGCCGCTCTCGACAAGATGGCGTAGCGTCACTGCCGGATCGGCAACCACCAGCTTCAGCATGCCATGAAGCTCACCGTTCTGCAGGTTCACTCCATTACGGCGCAGTTGCTCGTAATCGCTGAAGATGCGTTCCACGCGGGCAAGGCTCTCCTGCGCGCCTTCCACGTGTAAAGCATCCGATTTCAGATCGATACGCACATGGAGAGAATCCTCCATGAGTCTCAGGTTTTCATCGCGGGTCCCAAACAGGGGCTCAAGATTTGGCGTGATTTCCAGCGCTTTTTTCATCAAGCGGAGAAATGACCTCCCAGGTCGGCTGTGGACACAGTCACCATGTGTACGTTCGTTGTCAGAAGTTGGGGAGCGGGATACAGCGTAGTTGGCACCACATCCATTGGATGCGGCAATCGGAGCTTCGAATTGGCAATTGTCACCAAATCTTTGCTGTAGATGCGCTCAGAGTAGCGCTGCTCCGCTTGCACGTCAATGGAGAATCCGTGAAAAATTCGCAAAGCTATATCGAATTGGTTCCTTTCAAGGTTCAATTGCGAAATCAGGTAGCCCAGCTCCATGCTTAAAGATAAAGTGTTGCCATCCTGAACGGTGAGGGTGTGCCGACTTGTCATCCTGAGCGGAGCGCCGAAGGCGCGTAGTAGAAGGACCTGCTTTCCCTCAGCAGTTGCACAACCAGAGGCCATCTCCGCCGTCCGTTCCGCAAGAGCGGAGATCACTCATTATTTCGCCGCCCCGACCGGCTGCTGCTTCCCGGCCAGATACGCATCCAGCACCGGCAAAAACTTCCCCAGCCACGCCGGATGCGCAGGCCAAGCCGGCCCGGTCACCAGGTTGCCGTCGACTACCGCATCGGTCATCGCCACCTCGATATACTTGCCGCCTGCCATTTCCACCTCAGGCGCGCACGCCGGATACGCGCTCACCTTTTTGCCCTGGATCACGTCCGCCGCGGCCAGCAGCTGCGCCGCATGGCAGATCGCCGCAATCGGCTTATTCTCATCGGCAAAATGACGCACAATGTCCAGCACCTTCTCGTTCAAACGCAGATACTCCGGAGCACGGCCGCCGGGAATCACCAGCCCGTCATAGTCTTCCACCTTTACATCGGCGAAGGTCGCATTCAATGCAAAATTGTGTCCGCGCTTCTCCGAATACGTCTGGTCGCCTTCAAAGTCATGAATTGCCGTCCGCACCACCTGCCCAGCTTTTTTGTCCGGACAGACCGCATGCACCGTATGCCCCACCATCTGCAGCGCCTGGAACGGCACCATGATCTCGTAATCCTCGACGTAATCCCCCGCCAGCAGCAACAATTTCGCAGTGCTCATCGTCAACTCCTAAAGTGCAAAAATTCTTCACCTCTTTTACGATGGCGAATCAGGGTAAACGATTCCGTCAAATTCCTGTAAAACCTTCTCATCCATCGTCATCCTGACGGGAAGCGCCGAGTCGATGAACCCGCGTTTCTCATCTATTCAAGTGAGAACAAAATAAGGAGTATCCCCATGCCTCAGACCCAAGCCATTACTGCCTCAGCCGCCGGAACCTTCACCCTCGGTGGCGACCTCACCGTCAACCGTCTGGGCTACGGAGCCATGCGCATCACCGGTCCCGGCATCTGGGGCCCGCCTAAGGATAAGGCTGCCGCTATCGCCACCCTCCGCCGCGCCGTCGAGCTGGGCGTCAACTTCGTCGATACCGCCGATTCCTATGGCCCCTATGTCTCCGAAGAACTGATTGCAGAAGCGCTCTATCCGTATCCCGCAGGCTTCGTCATCGCCACCAAGGGTGGATGGGAGCGTCCCGGCCCCGGCCAGTGGACGCACAACGCCAGCCCCAAGCACCTCACCGAAGCACTCGAGGGCAGCCTGAAGCGTTTGCGCGTCGACCGCATCGACGTGCACCAGCTCCATACCCCCGACAACGCCGTCTCCTTTAACGCATCCATGGAGGCGCTGGCCAAACTCCAGGAGCAGGGCAAGATCCGCCACGTAGGGCTCTCGAACGTAACGCGCGAACACATTGAGCGCGCCCGCAAGATCGTCCCCATCGTCTCCGTGCAGAACCGCTACAGCTTCGCCGACCGCGAATCCGACTACATCCTCGACTACTGCGAGCAGAACGGCATCGCCTTCCTGCCGTGGGCTCCATTAGGTCAAGCAAAGAAGGCGCATGACGTCATCGAGAAAGTAGCCAAAGAGTTGAGCGCGACGCCGCTGCAAGTAGCGCTTGCGTGGCTGCTCAAACGGTCCAAGGTGATGCTGCCTATTCCGGGAACTTCATCCGTAGCGCATCTCGAAGAGAACATCGCCGCCGCCAGCCTGGAGCTGCCCGACGCAGCCTACAAGGAGCTCTCAGCCGTCGAACCACCCCCAGCCAGCTATCGCTGAAAACGCTGAAAACTACAACACCGGGTGCCCCCACGTTCGCAACGCTAACGTGGGGTTTTCCTTCACATGGCGATTCTCTTAGATCCGAGTCGTAGCGCCTGGAAATAACTCCGTCCACGCATCTCCGCGCCGCCCTACATACACAGCCTTCTTGCCCGTCAGATAGACCCAGTAATGAGTCACTCCCGCGGCGGCAATCTGGTCCATAAATTCGATATAGCTCGTCTCCGCCTTCTGCACCTGGCGAATCGCTTCCTTGACACCATCCATATCGAAAGTGTGTGCCACCGGAAACAAAGGCAGCCTCTTCTCCGCCTCTACATGCGAATCCCCGCCCGGCATGTAGTACGTCTTCTCATGCCGATAAAGATCGGCGTGATACGACTCGACTCCCACCTCCGACAACATTCTCACCACCTCGGGAAACACCAGCGTCCCATCCACCGATCCCGCACTGCACTCGCGCATCACCGCAATCG
>JABDHA010000132.1:5959-9387 GCA_013285705.1 Acidobacteriota bacterium | reverse complement strand
TCGCCCTCACCAGTTTCTTCACCAGGGTCAAGGGTATCGGCTTATCCATGGGAAAGCTGACAATCGCTTTCGTTGTGGTATAACCTGCAAGCTCCTTGCCATGTTCTTGTATCACTGGCGGGCGTACATGAAGGCGTATGTACGATTTCCTGAAACTGAACCAGGCAAACATCCCATCATAGTCATAGCCGGGGTAGGAATATCCGGGCATCTGGAAGTAATCGGTGCGTTCCGTCGCGCCAGGCGCTGTCGCCCGTATCGCGGCTCTTATCTTCGCCAAATTTCCTTGCGCCTCTTTTGGGCAGCTTGCTATGTATTCGTCTACCTCACTCGTCCCGGCTTTGGTCGGCATTGCATTCTCCGCATGTCCGTGCTGATTGTACTGGATTGCTGTGATTGCGCACCCAGACGTGTTCTTTCCACTCATTAACCCGTTCTGTGCGTGTAGTCGACCACCCGGACATTTCGACCTGGTGCCAGGAAAATTGCCGGATTGCCGGTTAACCGCCCGCTATCGAGCGAGGCTCGTTTGGAGGGAGGCAGTTGCGAGAATCTTCCACAAAATGTCTCGAGAGCGGCGTTGTCCGTAGTTTGTGTTGTAGGCGCTTGATGTAATCGCGACAACCATATGGAGCGAAGGAACGACATAGATTTTGTTGCCGCCATTCCCTGAAGCGAAATGCACCTCTATGTTGTGGCCGTCAATGGGTTCGGCTTTCGTGTACCACATGTATCCGTAGAAGTCTGCGTAGGGATCGCTATTAGAGATTGCAACCTGGCTTGCCAGGCTGCTTGCGATCCAATCATGACTTAAAAGTCGCCGGCCATTCACAACACCGTCGTTCAGCACCAACTCGCCGATCGCTGCCAGATCGCGGGTTGTGATTGAGAGATTGCCCTGTCCGGTTATCCGATTGATAGGAACGTATCGCCAACGATAGTCCTGAATCCCCAACGGCTCAAACAGATTGACTCTCGCGAACTCATCAAGCGGCATGTGGCTTACATTTTCGACGATCACGCCAGTTAGAAAGGCGTTGATTGAGCAATAGTTATATTTCGATCCGGGAACCCCTTTCATGGGCACTGTGTAGATCGTATGAATCCAGTTTGACGACTTGTCGAGATTATCCTCATTGCCTGGAGTGGACAGGTCTTCGTCGTTCGCGTTCAAGCCTGAACGCATGTTCAAAAGATCCTTGATCGTAATCTTTTCTTTGCCGTCCTTGGGCAAGCCCGGCAGATAGAGAGCAATCGAGTCGTTAACGTTGTGAACCAATCCCTTCTGGATGGCTATGCCCATTAGCAAGGAGGTGATACTTTTTGTGGCGGACCGGATGTCGTGCAGGCTATCGATGGAATCGCCGTTGAAGTAGCGTTCGCTTGCGAGTCGGCCCCTACGCACAATGACGATGCCCTTGAGATCGTGGTGTGGCTCTTGAGCCATCTCCGAGTAGAGAGCCTCTAGCTCAGCAGCTTCAATGCCGGGGTCGACTGGTTTCGCTTGCGACCCCTTAATTTCCCCCAGCCGCTCGGTCTGATATGGAGTTCTCCCGGTTGCTTCGGCCAACAATGGCAAACTGGCCGACAGAATCATCGCAAAAGCTACCGAAAGCACGCGAGTTCGCACACCATCACTATACGGCGAGGGGACGAAATCGGTTTCGCACAGAAGTCAGGGTATGGTTTGTCGGCAATCCGGACATTTCGATACGAAAGTTCCGTATAGCCGGTTTCTCGTCCAACTGAATGCACGAGCATCAGTAAATATTGGCCGACTTAACAGGACGAATCGCTACCTCGATAGAGAACTAGCCAGCCAGCAGCTGCGGTATGAGAAGCACTGAGGAGACATTCAGTAGAGCCACGGACATTGCGAATTGAGTAATACCGTCTAGCGCGATCGTAAAGCAGTCGCGAGGACAGAGACGCCACGTCGCAGCTCTGCTGGGTTGCAGCTTGCGAAGCCGAGCATGAGGGCCGGGGGCTGATCGTATTTCGTTGTGAACAGTGACAGTGGAGTTACTTCGAGACCGGACTTCTGCGCTTGTTGCGCCGCTTGGTGATCGGACTTCCATGTTTTGAGCCAACCGAGTGTGCGTATGCCTGCGCCTGCGTGTACGACGTCGAGCACTCCATTGAGGTGTTTGTCTGCAGCAGTTTTGAGAACGTCGATGCGTTCCGCATAGGTCTGGCGCATGCGGCGGAGATGATGGCCGAAGTGACCTTCGGTGATGAACTCCGCGAGGATGGCTTGATCGAGCGTAGGCGGATGGAGGTCGACGAGAGTGCGGGCTGATGTGAACGCCTCCACGAGGCGCTCGGGCAAGACCATGAAGCCAAGACGCAAGGCGTTGAAGAGCATCTTCGTGAAGGTGCCAACATAGATAACGCAACCGCAACTATCGAGCGTTTGCAGAGCAGCAACAGGGCGACCGAAGTAGCGATACTCCGCGTCGTATTCGTCTTCAATGATCCACGCGTTCGCGCTGGCAGCCCAGCGAAGGAGTTCCAGGCGGCGGTCCGCGGACATGGTGACACCCATCGGAAATTGATTCGCCGGCGTGACGTAGGCGAGCTTTGCCTTTGGCGCGAGCTTGCGCCCTGCCTTTACGATGAGGCCGTCTTCGTCTACAGGTATTGGAACGATACGCGCGCCAGTAGCACGGAGGGTTTGAAGAGCGCGGGAATAGCCAGGGTCTTCCATCCAGACCTGATCGCTGGTGGAGAGGATGAAACGGCCGATGAGATCGAGGGCCTGTTGTGCGCCTGAGGTGATGATGATTTGTTCCGGAGAGCAGTGCACTCCGCGTGACGCTCCAACGTACTCTGCAATGGCGCGACGGAGCGGTTGGTAGCCTGCAGCATTGCCGTGAGCATAGAGTGAACGCGGAGCTCGGCGTAAAACGCGCGAGGCAACGCGCGCCCAGAGGTCTACAGGGAAAAGATCGATAGCCGGTTCGTAGGAGCGGAAAGCTTTACCGATGGAGTGAGACACCGGCATCACTTCCACATCCTTCAGAAATTGTTGCGCGCGTTTGGAGAGCGCGGCCTTCGACGTTGGAAGAGCAAGAGCCGCAGGCCTGCGCGTTGTGGGCAGGAATCCATCAGGTACGCCCGAGGCGACGTAGGTTCCTGCACTAACTTCAGTGCGTGTGTATCCCTCGGCCTGTAGCTGGTCGAATGCTACGACAACGGTCCCGCGCGAGAGCGAGTACTGCATCGCGAGGCTGCGTGTAGAGGGCATGCGAGCGCCGGGCTTCAAACGTCCGTCAAGGATGGCACCACGCAGTTCTGTGTAAAGCCAGCGCCAGAGATCCTGCTTACCAGAGGGTGGGTTGAGTGAGAGATCCTGAAATGTTTCTTCTTTAGACATCGCTGGTTAGTGATGCCGGTGTCTCACTCCATCGGTAAAGCTTTCCGCTCCT
>JABDHA010000132.1:0-5949 GCA_013285705.1 Acidobacteriota bacterium | reverse complement strand
GATGAGGGTGGACCAGTCCTCATTTGCATTATGGTCCTTTTCTCTGATCCACATAAGGCCTAGTGTTGATTGCAAGGAGATAAACCGATGCAAGCAAGACTGAAAGCACAACTTATGACAGGCTCAAAACCAATATGGGTACTGGCATTTCTCATAGCCAGCTCCCTCATTCCTACCGACACGCTAATGGCGCAGCAGGCCGTTACGGCACCGATGGTGCAGGAGACGATCACACCGCTCATAACGAAGGATCTGGCAGTACTTCCCGGCGAGCAAGTTCTGATGTACACCGTAGACTTTCCTCCGGGCTTTTCGAGCCCTGTCCACCGCCATAATGCGCAAGTGTCTGTTTACGTGCTTGAGGGATCCGTCGTGATGCAGGTGAGAGGGCAAGAAGAACTCACGCTGGGCCCAGGCCAGAGCTTTTACGAAGATCCCAACGATATCCACATCGTTAGCCGGAACGCAAGTAGTACGAAGCCCGCAAAATTCCTTGTGTTCCTGATCAACAAGAAAGGCGCTCCGCTGGTGATACCAGCTAAGTAACGAACAACAGCGAGTGGTTCTGTTCGCAAAAACTCAATTCAGGAGGAAATATATGAGCACGATGACAGTGAAGGATTCGAAATTTGCAAGCTACGCAACCCTGTTGCTAAGAGTCGGGCTCGGCGTTGGTTTCTTGTCGGCCGTAGCCGATCGACTTGGTCTGTGGGGAGCGTTCGGGCAACCAAATGTCGAGTGGGGGAATTTCTCACGGTTCCTGAAATACACCCATACTCTCAATTGGTATTTGCCGGCCGGAATGATACTGCCCCTGGGGATCATCGCCACTGGTGCTGAAATTCTCTTTGGTCTTCTTCTTGTCGTCGGCTGGCGCACACGCGTTGCCGCGCTGTTAAGTGGACTTCTCCTACTGACGTTCGGAGTGTCAATGACGCTTGCATTAGGAATCAAGGCACCCCTGAATTTTGCGGTCCTTACGGGGATAGGAGGGGCCTTGCTTCTCGCAAGTCGCGAAAGCTTCCCATTCAGCGTGGATGAGTTGCTGTCCCGTCGAACCGTTCCTCCGTTCACCGAACGTTGATCACAAATCATGACCCGCCTCAGCCGGAACCCGCCATCGGGCAATTGCTGGGCCACCTAGCGTTGATTTCAGGGAGATAGAACAATGCAAGCAAGATTAGAAGCACAGAAGGTATCACCGGCCGCGTACCAGGCCATGCTTGGGCTGGAGATGTTTGTTCGCAAGCAATCCAAACTGGAGCCTGCTCTACTTCACCTGGTAAAGATGCGCGCGTCGCAGATCAACGGATGCGCTTACTGCCTCGACATGCACTCGAAGGATGCGCGTGCAGAGGGTGAGACGGAGCAGCGGCTCTATGCGCTCTCAGCATGGGAGGAGACGCCGTTCTTTACCGACCGCGAGCGCGTCGCGCTGGCCCTGACAGAAGCGATCACTTTGGTCAGGGAAGTACATGTTCCCGACGCTGTGTATGAAAAGGCCAAGGAGAGCTTTTCCGACGAGGAGTTGGTGAACCTGACGCTGGCGATCATCACCATCAACGGATGGAACCGGCTCGCGATCACATTTCGCATGGTGCCGGGTGAGTACCGGCCTGGAAGGAAGTAACGCTTCGACCGGATGGGACGGTTCTAAGAGTTCGGAAGATGTGCACGCCGGGGGCCGCAATGGGAGCAGAACAACGTAGCGCCGGTTCTTGTTCCGGCGAAATAAAGAGGAGAGAGCGATGAAAGTATTTGTTGCAGGAGCGAGTGGAGCGATCGGTCAGCCGCTGATCGCGGAGTTGATTCGCAAGGGCCACACAGTGGCAGGAATGACGCACTCCGAGGCTGGAGCGAAGAAACTGCAAGAGTATGGCGTAGAGGTTGCGATTGCGAATGCGTTTGATAGAGGTGCTGTGGAGGCGGCGCTGCGGGCCTCGAATGCGGAGGCGGTAATCGATGAACTGGCATCGATACCGAAGACTCCATCGGAGCTTCCTGCGTATGCGGAACGCGACCAAAATTGCGCATCGAGGGCGGAGGCATTCTGCACCGAGCTGCTCTTGCCTCCGGCGTGCGCCGTTACATCCAGCAGTCGAGTGGATTCTTCCTTCAGGCGAAGGGTGCACTGGCAGATGAGAGCTCGCCGCTTGCTGTGAATGCTAGCCCGCTCATCGCTGGGTATGCACAAATGTATGCGCAGCTGGAACAGCGGGTGTTGGAGTCATCGATTGAGGGTGTCGCGCTGCGTTACGGATTCTTCTATGGGCCGAACACCTGGTATGCCCCGGATGGCGGGACAGCGGATCAGGTTCGCCAGCAGCAGTTTCCAGTGGTTGAAGGGGGCAAAGCGAAATGGTCGTTCGTTCATATTGAGGACGCGGCGCGTGCAACGGTGGCAGCTCTCACGGCGGATCCTGGTAAATATGTTGTCGTGGACGACGATCCTTCGCCGGTGAGTGTTTGGCTGCCCAGGTTTGCAAGCTTTATTGGCGCTCCGCCTCCGCCGTTCATCACTGCGGAACAGGCGCAGCAGGTTGCTGGAGAAGATGCGGTTTACTACCAGACGAGGTTGAGCGCAGCTTCGAATGCGAAGGCAAGGCGAGAGCTTGACTTCACTCCCCGGAGACTGGAGTGGCTAAGCAAGTGAATCAAGAAGGGTAGGAGCATCGCACCCCTCCTCAGGTAGACATGGAATCGACAACCATGGCGCGGAGCTGAGTTTAGCTCGTTCGTTTAGGAACGTTTTCGCACCCTTCAGTCGATTGCGCCGCCTTTAAGTGAAATGCAGCCATTCCAACCGATACGCAATTTCTTCACGATTCTGAAAGGACACAATGATCGCAGTCACTGGAGCAAATGGACACTTAGGGCAACTCGTAGTCGAGGGACTAGTAGAGCGAGTGCCAGTGAATCAGATTATTGCAGCCGTGCGTAGTCCCGAGAAAGCTTCCCGTTTTGCAACACTTGGCGTGCAAGTGCGTGAAGCTGACTATACCCGCCCGGAAACCCTAAGCACCGCCCTTCACGGTGTGAAGAGGGTCCTGCTCATTTCCGCGGCCGAAGTCAATCAGAGATTCAAGCTGCACAAAGCAGTGATTGACGCGGCGAAGGAAGCCGGTGTGGAACTGTTTGTGTATACCAGTCTGCTTTATGCCGACAGTTCGGAGATATTCCTTGCTCGAGAACATAAACAAACGGAAGAGTACATTCGGGCTTCGGGTCTGCCCTTCGTGATTCTTCGAAACGGATGGTACCTGGAAAATCACACATCAGACCTCGCAAACGCTGTAGAGCACGGCGCACTCATCGGAAGCTCCAACGAGGGGAGGTTCGCATCGGCATCGCGAGCAGACTATGCAGCGGCAGCGGTTGCCGCTCTCACGCAGTCCGTGTCGGAAAACAAGACATACGAGCTGGCTGGAGACCAATCCTTTTCGATGGCTGAGCTCGCTTCCGAGGTATCCAGGCAAATTGGTCGAGATATTGCCTACCGGAATCTCTCCCACGAGGATTATGCGGCCATCCTGCTCGGTTTGGGACTGCCACACCCGACGGTCCACGTGATTATCGATGCTGATGTAAAGGCGATTCGGGGAGACCTGGATAGCACATCTCGTGATCTCAGCAGACTCATAGGCAGACCTACGACAACGCTATCCGAGGCGGTAAGAAGCGCTTTGCTGAACCCAGTCAAGGCAGTCTGAAGACCACGCAAACCTGTAAGACAAAGGTCAAGGAAACAGACGATGAAACAGTATGCTTGGGCGATCCTTGTGGTTGCCGGTGTGTTTGAGACAGGGTTTTCGATCGGGCTGAAGTACTCGGAAGGGTTTACGCGATTGTGGCCGTCTGTAGCGACGGCGATCATGATTGTCCTGAGCCTGGGCCTTGTGGGGATTGCGACGCGGAGTCTGCCGCTGGGCACAGCGTATGCGGTATGGACCGGGATTGGCGCGGTGGGTACAGTGGGGCTAGGCATCGTGTTGTTTGGAGAGTCTGCGGCATTGAGCAGGCTGGCTTGCCTGGGGCTGATCGTCACGGGAATTATCGGGCTGAAGTTTCTTGGCAAATAGCGGGGCATTCTGCCGCGGTAAATTTGAGAGAATCGCATAGAACTTAATGAAACAAGCCCTCCTCATCGTCGATGTTCAGCCCAGTTTCCCTGTACCGATGGAAATTCTGCATGGGATCAGAGAATTAAGCGCCTTACTCCCAAGCGTGGCTACCGTCGAGAGGCATGATGAATCTGTGACGCCGTTTGAAGGACAGCTGCGATGGAAACCCGGAAAGGCTGACGAGACTCTCATACCCGCCAACCGCGTTTTCGTAAAACACGGCTATCTCCCGCCTCCAGCCGCTATCGAATATCTTCGAGGTCTGCGAATGGACCGTATACTGGTTTGCGGCGTCCAGGCGGACACCTGCGTTCTTGCTGCAGGCTTCGCACTGTTCGATGCTGGTTTACATCCGACACTTCTGAAATGGGCTCACGGTCGGGTCGTCGTTGGATCGCTCTGGTAACCTCGGTGCACGGTTGTGGGAACACCACTTTGGAAGCGTTTTAGAGTATTCCGATCAGCTCGGCCTTCCTGAGTTCGCAAAGTGAGCTAACGTCGTCCGTTTTAGCGCAGAAGCACCGCACGATTCAGATTTCAATGACGACTAAGGCTCGAGCGCACCGACTTTCTGATTGAGGCAACCCTGATTCCGCCGCCGTTCAATCCATTGCAAAGCCTTCGCTGAACCGCTTGCCATATGTATAGAGGCAAACGCAACTCAAATCCTTCGGCTCCGCGCTTCGGAGGATGACACGGTAGTCTTCAGCTTCAAACTTAAATTGTCGTCGCATGGATCTCGAGATCGTCGGATTCATACCAGGAACTTGAGTATCAGTCTCCCGCAAGACGGTTCTTCAGAAACTCGTCCACTGGCCCAAGGGGAGCAACTTACCGAGAAGCTGACACCTCGGTAACAAGAATTCGAGGCTAGATCACGACCGCATGCGTGTCTTGGTGTGTTGACCCAGGTGATGATTGTGTCTGGATTACCGGCCATACAGAAACACGGTAAAGGCGCAAATCAGCTCTCCCCGAGTTAGCAGAATACTAAACTTCGTGTTAGGCTGTGCCATCTTAAATGCATTCGTCAACGAATGGAGATTTTATGACCTTGAAGAAAAAGTCCGATGTGCGTCGCCATACTTCAACCGGGTCGCGGGTAGACCGCAAAATAGACCGCCCGTACGGGGCAAAACCGGATGCAGTAAAGAGCAAACCGGTGGCCGTGCCTGCTGAGGAGATGCCCTCGAAGCCGGCGAAGTAGAGATTGAGTCTGAATAATCAGAAATAGCGATGTCCGGCGGGAGTGCGTTCTCACCGGTCTCGGCATCTCCGCGTCTGGCGCGGGCTTGTAGGTAATGCCCGGCTTGTCGCCCACTCGGACTACTCGCAACAGCAATCTCAACTTCTGAGCCGTAGTGCCTGAAAAACGGTGTTTTCAGGTAACTTGCCTGCGTTTTCTAGCATGGGAAAGCAATTTACTGAAAACCCGGACTTTCCGGGAGTTACTCCTCGGCTTGATCCAACACACCGATGTGCACCGCTATTTCTACGGTTCTCAAAGATGTGAACCTTCTAGGGCCGCTAGCCCACGCGATTCTTCAAGACTAAGCCGTAACAAACAAGACACAGTGGAATCACAAAATCAGCGATCAGCACCAGTTTGAGAACGGCCTGGGGAGGTCCAGACGGAAGAACAATGAAAGTCAGAACTGGAGGCGTGGCGAAAAGACTATAAGCGAGCCAAATACCGCCGCCTAAGAGCATTGCTCTAGCCGTTAGCTGCTTCGTTTTGATACCCATGAACCCAATGCTGGCAGGGTTGTCAGACTACAGCAACGCAAAAGAATTATTCCTCAGTCTGTTTGCCAACTACCATTGCCCT
>JABDHA010000131.1:91-9416 GCA_013285705.1 Acidobacteriota bacterium | reverse complement strand
GCACCCGCCGATTAGGAAGACAAGAACGGACGCGAGTAAGAGCCAAAAGAATGCGAAGAAGAACCATCCGAAGGCTAGTTTTGCATACCGGACAGGGGTTGAGTCGTCCGGAACGGAGGCTTTGCCGTTCGACGTTTTGTGGATGAAGGAGCCGGTGAGGTTGGCGGTGGTATCTGGAAGGGGCGCGTGGATCGGATGGAGATTGGCCAACTTGAGGTTATGGGGTTTGTAAGGATCCTGACCTTCTGCCGTGTGGCGCAGGTGGTGTTCAGCTGAGTGATGAATGATGGCGCCATCGGGGATGGAGCGGGGACGACCAAAAGGGACTCGCCATTGGAGGATGGCATCGTCCTTGTCATAGTACTGCTGGGGGAAGAGTTGGAGAGGCCACCAACGCAAATCCAGGGATTCGTGAAGTTTGTTTTCGGATGGATCCGGGAGCTGGTAGGCGGAATCAGCAGATAGGATGCCGGTTGGTTTACCGAGAACCATTTCGATTCGGTCCTGGCAGAGTTGGACACCGTGCTGTTGAAGCTCACCGATCATCCAGCGAAGGGCCTCATTAGCAGGGGCGGCTTCCGTTTGTGGATAGCTGCCGCCAACATCGGAGTGAGCGCCAGGAAACCAGACCTGGGCTATGTCCTGGTGAATACCTTGCTTGCGCAGTGTTTCGGGCCATTCCGGATTGTTTATCTTGACAAGTTTGCCCCATAGATTGTCGCGGTAGAAGGCCCGGCGTTCGTCAATGCTGACGGCGTGCCGGCCGACCTGGATGATGGGGTTTTGTGCCCCGTCGATGAGGCGGATGGGAGTGTAGATCCATCCGACAGAGGAGACTGTGTCCCAGATGCCCATGAAGCGGATGGTGACGACGCGGGAAAAAGTCTGGGCGAATGCGTCATTCCGCTTAATTGTGTGGGCATCCTTATTGTGCCGCTTTTCGCCAGACTTCTTGAGTTGTTCGCGATTTTCTTTTAACTGGTCGATCATCATCCGCCAGGCATAGAGGAGGTGGCCCTCGTTGCCGCGACAAAGGAGGCCGTAGCCGTGGAGAAGGCTCGCGAGGGCGCGGGCGGTGTACGATCCACGAGAAAAACCAAAGATGTAAATTTGGTCGCCGTCGTTGTAGACCTCCATCAAATAGCGGTAGGCCTCGAGAACGTTGTCTTTGAATCCGGCACCGAAAGCGAGGCCTTTGACCATGGACCAGTAGCGGGGGAAGCGCCAGCGAACGGTGGGGTCGCCCATGGTGCCGAGGCCGGGATGGTAGTAGGCGACCTGATCCCCTCCGACCTTGAGGGTAGTGTAAAGCTTGACTACGTTGGAGTTTGCCTTTGTGGGATCTGAGGCAGCGATGAACTCATTGCCGGTCCCATCGAGGAAGATAAAGATCTTTTTGGCGTTGGGGCTGGGCGGGAAGTTTGGAGGCTGGGTAACCTGGCAGGAGACTGGCGCTATCGGAGATGTTGGAGTTGGAGGCATTTATTCATCCTCGAAACACAATCGGGTAAGTCGTAATGACGGGACCTGAAAAGATTCGAAGCGCTGTTTTTCGCAAGAAGAAAGTACTTACATCCGCCTTCGGTTTACGAGGGGCGTCTAACCCGAAGCACTTGAAAAAGACATTTCAGAAAGTCTTGAGGAACTCGATCAATGCGCGCTTGTCGTCGTCACTGAGCGGCGGTTCCTCGTTGAAGTAGCTCGTGCCAAAATAGTGCCCGCGATTCACGACATAGTCTGGGCATTTGCTCAGCGCGAGCAGGTCGGGCACAAGATTCTTAAAAACCTTGCGCGCATCCTCGTCGGTCGCCTTCGGAGGCAGCGCGGCCAGGTCGCGCTTCATCTTCAAGAGGAGATCGAGAACCTTAGCCTGATGGTCAAGCTTTTCCGCTGGAGAAAGACCATCGCCCAGCAGATCGAGATTGGCGAGCAGTCCTACCGGGGTGCCTTTCGGGACCGGTCCTAATACGAGTCCGTCATCGCTGACGAAAGCGGGAAAGAATCTTTGCCCTGGACTCAGCAATGGTCTCAGGTAGTCAGGAAGATATCCGCGCGCGACTCGGATATAACTGGATTCGGTAGTGCGGTCTATGGTCCCAGGAACTTTGTCGCCCAGCAACGAATCCTTATCCCGTTTTTCCGGCCATAACATCTGTTCTATCGAGTTCTGGAAGGCATGCATACGCCCGGCCACCGACGGGTCACCGTTGAACGTTCCAACGCTGTTGTTCAGGAGATAGGGAGCGGTCGACCAGAGACTAAGAAGCGATGGGGGACGCGTATAACCTCGACCTCCAGCCGGCATGTGATAAGTGCTCGACGCCCCGGTATACGGATGATAGACAGTGACGTCGCCGACAGATGGCAGATCTTTATAGCTCTGTGAGGAGAAGTTATCCCAGATGTTACCGCCGAGTGCGTTGGTGGCTAATGGGCTGCAAGCGTTTGTCTGCAACAGGGTCACTGGCACTCGCTGATCGGTGGATAGGAAGTTATTCTCGAGAAAGTCCTTCTGATGGACGATCACTCTCATCTGGGACTTAAAGTCTTCGGTCTTCGTCCAGGCCCAGTAGGTATTCCAGCAGGAAAGATAGCCTTTGCCGGCGCACCCGCTCGGATCGAGACCTGCCGCAGGCGTCGGAAGCTTGCTTGAATGGCAGCGGGCACAACGCTCGGCGAAGACAGTCTTGCCTCGATCGAGCTTGGCGTTGTCCTTTGTAATATAAGCATCGCCTCCGGGGGCGTCTTTGAGCAGGTGAGGTGAGGTGCTCGCAAGAAAGAAAAGCGCCATGTCAGGGGTCTGCGTTTCTGTCGCTTGCCAATAGGCCGAGTTCTTCTCAGCAACAGAGATCTCGATGGGAGTGACGGTTTCGCCTCCCAGAAGAGGCCGGAAATGCAGCAACCACTCTTCGCTGAACAAACCGATATTCAGGTATACGCGATTCAGCGCTCCCATAATACCGACTGAATCGGAGCCGTCTTTCAAAACGCGGGGAGTCATCACCGTTGACGGCGGTTGAAAATACTGAGTGAGCGGACCCTCGTGAATGTAGTCGTTCAATTGCTTGTTGTTCAGGTTGCCGCCGGTGAGAGATTCCTTGCCCCACCGCAAGGCCTGTGTCATCCGGGCAGGCAGGCCGTAGACCGCGTTCATCGATCGGGGATTATTGATGTTGTCTGAAGAGATCAACGAAGTATCGAGAGTGCCCGGCCGCGAGGTATGAAAGAGTTGAAGCGGAAAGTTGCTCATGTCCGGGTTCCAGGCCAGGATCCTGTCTACCCAGAAATACTGCGCGCCTACATTCGAGCTCAGGTTTTCCCATTTTGGATTTTCAGGGTCGTCAGGCGGCTTGACCGGGTTCGGACCAGCGTGGCAAAAGCCGCACGACATGCCAACGCGGTATGGCCGTACCAGCTTCTTATCGTTGTAGTAGGAGGGATCGGTGTAGAAGCGCTTCGGGTCCCATTTCCTGGCAGCAGCTTCATCGAAATCGGGATTGGGGAAAAGTCGAAGGCCAACGATGCCGGTGGCGTATCCGTAGTAGGAGCCTACGGGAATGTTCTTGCCGCGAGCGCCGACCTTAACCCCAGGATATTTCGCCTCGTTTTCAAATGGGTCGGGTGGACAAGACGGGTCGCGGGTGTCGAGCCAGAGGCCGTAGCGGTTGGGATTCGGCCCCGTCGCCTGCTTGAAGCAGGGTTCGTTGACCAGTCCGAGGTAGCTCCAGCGTGTCGATCGTTTCGCCGGCGTCTTTGGATCGGGATACGACGAAATTGTTTTGAGAAAATCAAGCGTGCCCACGCTCGTATTGGTGAGCGTATCCCACATTTTGTCATCGCCACCCGTCCAGACGATCCACATATTCCGGCCTTTGACCTGGTCGGCGGTTAGAGGAATCTTTCCATCCATATCGTGGAAATAGTCCTCATCTGCGGCGGGAAAAGATTCGGGCGCGCGGCCGGCCAGCCGAGCTTCGTCTTGAACTTCTCCAGGCTGCGGCGCTTTGTGACAGCCGACAGCGGTGAGCCAAAGTCCCGCTCCAAGAAACAGACAGCAAGAACGCGATGGGGTGCGCATTGGGATCCCTGCTCCTTACACATAGTGTTACCAGCCATCCCGACGTTTCTTCGCACTGGAGGATTTCCAGCTTAGTGAAATCCCTTCCGAGCACGAGTTGCTCGAACGGGACATGATCGAGCGTCTCTCTAAAGAAACCCCTGGCATCGAATATGACCGCCGAGGAGGTTCTCTTTTGAGTTCAGCGATTGTGCCACAGTCCACGCAGGGCTGTAACTCGATTTCTGGTGAGGATTTAGCTGTTCGCACTCGCGGAATTCATCATGTCACAGTGGGAGCTCGAGCAACACTGCTTCTGCGCTATAGTTGACGGCAGCCCAATGAGATGATCTGTAACTTCGACCCGCAAAGGGGAGACACTTCTGCGGCGACCTTTTCAAAAACGGGGTGCCAATGACTGAAGCGAGCTTGGTCAGGAACGAGTATGAGTACATCGTAGTTGGCTCAGGGGCTGGCGGCGGCACGGTTGCGGCTCGACTGGCAGAAGCGGGACACTCCGTAGTATTGCTCGAAGCCGGCGGCGACTCTAAGGAGCTAAGTGGCGGTGATCCCGTCGATCCTACCGCAAACCGGCTTCCGCAAGACTACGATGTACCGTGCTTTCATGCCTTCGCCTCTGAAAACGATGCCATGAAGTGGGATTTCTTTGTTCGCCATTACGGCGACGATGGCCGGCAGCGCCGCGACCCAAACTACCGGGAAACTTGGAATGGCCGTTATGTTGATGGAGTTCTCTATCCCCGTGCTGGCACTCTCGGTGGTTGCACCGCACACAACGCGATGATCTTGGTCTATCCCCATAATGAGGACTGGAATCAGATCAAGGACCTGACTGGAGACCAGAGCTGGGATGCGGAACAGATGCGCGTTTACTTCGAACGGCTGGAGAATTGCCATCATCGCAAGATCTATCGTTGGCTCGACAAGCTGGGCATCAATCCCTCGCGGCACGGGTTCAGCGGTTGGCTAAGCACAGATAAAGCCATTCCAATGATTTCTCTAGATAACGTGGACCTGTTGCGCATGATCTCCGAGTCCTCGGCGGAGGCTGCTCTGAGCGTCGGGGATTTTGCGGAGGAAGCTCAATGGGTAGCTGAGGGAATGTTAGACCCGAATGACTGGCGCACGGTGAAAAAGAATTCCTTTGGCATCCGCTATATGCCCTTGACTACCCGCAACCATGCGCGGGTGGGCAGCCGCGAGCGGGTACTCGAGATAGCGGCCAAAAAGCAGTCACGCT
Source organism: Acidobacteriota bacterium (assembly GCA_013285705.1). Classification (GTDB taxonomy): domain Bacteria; phylum Acidobacteriota; class Terriglobia; order Terriglobales; family Acidobacteriaceae; genus Alloacidobacterium. The sequence goes on along the minus strand of JABDHA010000131.1, from coordinate 4,098 downwards.
TGAAGATAGAGCTGAACGCTTTAGCGACTCGCGTTCTATGGGGTGAAGGAAACCGCGCGATCGGCGTTGAATACCTCTCCGGCGAACGCTTGTATCGTGCACACTCCCGGCCCCGCGATGCTCCCGGAAAGGTGAGCCAGGTTTATGCATCGCGGGAGGTCATCCTATCGGGAGGTGCGTTTAATACGCCACAGTTGCTGATGCTTTCTGGAGTGGGCGAGCGACAACAACTCGAGCGGCATGGCATTACGGTCGTGGTCGATCTTCCCGGCGTCGGCAAGAACCTCCAGGACCGCTATGAGGTTGGCGTCGTCAACCGGATGAACTTTGACGAGTGGCGCATTTTCAAAGGTGCAAAGTTCGAAACCACAGATCCGCAGTATCGCGAGTGGCAGAGACGTCGCAAAGGTCCATACATGACCAATGGAGCTGTTTTGGCAATCTCCAAACGGTCGGCCCAGGAACGTCCTCTGCCTGATCTCTTCTGCGTCGCGTTTCTCGGGCGGTTCCAGGGTTACTTTCCGAACTATTCGGAGCTGTTTGCAGAAAATCTGAATTACCTCACTTGGGCGGTCCTTAAGGCCCACACGAATAATCGCGCTGGTCAGGTGACGCTGCGTTCTGCTGACCCTCTCGACGTGCCCCGAGTGGACTTTCGATATTTCGAGGAGGGTACGCCGGACAACGACCAAGACCTCGACTCGGTGGTCGCAGGAATTCAATTTGTGAGGAGACTTGCGAAGCCGCTAATAAAACAGGGGTTGATCGCGCGGGAAGAGCTGCCTGGAGAACAGGTAGACACGCCTGACGAGCTGCGCGAGTTTGTCCGCTCGCACGCCTGGGGTCATCACGCTTCCTGCAGTTGTGCAATCGGACCCAGAGATCAGGGCGGCGTTCTGGATTCGAGATTCAAGGTCTATGGAACCGAGGGCTTGCGCGTGGTTGATGCCTCGGTATTTCCGCGAATACCGGGATTCTTCATAGTTAGTGCCGTTTATATGGTGGGCGAGAAGGCCGCAGATGTGATTCTTGCCGATGCCGGTCGGAAACCAATGTAGCTTCCAGCAACCCGCGACCGAATGTGGGGTTCGGCAGAACAAACCGAACTCTGGGGTTGACACGGTGACTAGCGATCGTTCATAGTGGGCAGCGCCTTTACGGACGCGAGCGCGCAGCCAGCAAATCGCTTCTAACGTCATCTTCGGACTGAGGACAATTGTGGGGTATACGGCGAGCCAGCTTTTGGCCATGTCTCAGCAGCAACTCGATGATCTCTTTTCAGCCAGCGCAGCTGGAGACATCCCCAACGGCGAGGCTGAGGGAACGGCCATCATCGCATCCGGAACAATCTTCAGCCCTGAGATCGCAGCGCTGATCAACATCTTTACCTGGAAGGGAAAGACCTTCGACGGCGCCCATGGGACGCTGACCAATCGAATTCTGGCGTTCGGGCTGAATGCGATTGTCGCTGAGGTTTATAAGGCGGCCAGTTGGTTTGATGACAAGGACTGCATCGTGCTCGACTATTCGAAGACCTCCCTCGTAGCCAAACACGTGCGCGATGAAATTCGCGAGATCAGCCCAGGAACCTATCTGGGTCTCGTTTATTGGGACAAAGACAGAACGATTCACTTCTCACTGCAGTTTCCGTCGTCGTGACGTGGCGAATCCAGCGGCAGTGACCATCAGGGATGATACCTTCCGACGAAAATCCCGATCGCCCTATTCCTAAGGCGAATACCGGCTCCGCCCTGCTTAACTTCCTCTGCAATACATCGACCAAGATGGTGCAATTCGAGCGCCGTTTCGATCCATGGATTCGTCCAGCCTTCGATGCGACTTTCCGCGATCCGATGGCGCAGCTGGTTACAGCATTGATCAACAGTCGGCGCTCCAATGACGGATTGGGGATTGCGGAAGAAAGGATCGAACCGGACGAAGAGGCTTTCCTCGACTCGATCGTCTCAAGTTTTCAGAGTCAGATGCGCGGTCTGTGGAAGCCGGGGAAATTTGAACGTGGCGGGAATACAAAGACTCACGGGATTGTTCGAGGCGAATTCATCATTCATGACAAACTTCCCGAAAACTTCCGACGCGGAATTTATGCGACACCGAGGAGTTATCCGGCATGGGTGCGGTTTTCGGGACCGGGACCTTACATTACGCCCGACATCGATGATGTAGGTTTCATGAGCATCAGCGTCAAGTTGATGGATGTACCGGGACAGAAGTTAGCGGACGATGAGAAGTTCACCCAGGACATGTTCGGGGTTTCGCCGCCCACCTTCGTCACCCCGGACACCCGGGCAAACGCTCAGCTTCAAATCCAGAGCGGCAAGAACGCGCAGATACTCTACTTCGTCAATCTTCACGACTCTCATGTGCTCGACTTAATTATGCAGGGTCTGTGGATCAAGACACAGAGCAGCCCATTCGAGGCTCCCTACTTTAGTGATGTCCCCTACCTGATGGGTGAGGGACAGGCAATGGAATACTCTTTCTGGCCGAAGTCCAATCGCAAGACGCGAATTCCCAACCTACCTTTTCGGCCCCCGGACAACTATCTGAGGAACGCGATGGTTGCCTCGCTCACGAGCGGCGATGTGGAGTTCGATGTTCGGGTGCAAATGCAGACCGATGCGTTTCTGATGCCAATAGAAAACGCAGGAGTGCTCTGGCCAGAGAAGCTCTCGCCAAGGGTTTCGGTAGCGACTCTTCGCCTTCCGCGGCAGACCTTCGATTATCCCGCGCAGCTTGAATTCGCCCGGGTCCTCTCCTACAACCCCTGGCATTCCATTACGGAACATCGTCCGCTCGGGAACCAGGGCCGCGCACGTCGCCGAATGTATGCGGAACTCGCGCAGCTACGTCAGTCCATGAATGGCGTGACCCACTACGAGCCGACCGGCAATGAGAGGTTCGACTAGCCGATGACGCCGCAGTCAAATTTCATGATCCTTGCGCCGATCGATCCGTGGAAAGAGGTTGAGCTGCGATCCCTGCTCGCCTCCATGAATCTGGAACCTGGCGTCGTAAATCCGCAGAATTCCATCATTCCCTTTGGCAAGCTGAAAAAGTTGCATTTCGCGCGCATCGTAATTCTCAAAGACGACACTCTCAACGACATAACTGCCTATGGTCTGAAGCCTGTCAGCTATCCCATCTATCTGACCTTTCTTGGCGATGTGGACGGAGATCGCGAAATCTTTCTCGCTGATCTCGTCGCTCATTATTCAGCGGGCCTCAAACAAATCTTCTCCCATTGTGAAGGCTTTACCGCGGACAAGGATCTACTTGGCTGGATAAAGGCAAAGAGCGCACCCCCGGCCGCCGCGTATGTGAACTGGCTTGGCCGGACGGTGCAGCAAGTGGACGAAGAGGAAGCACTTCACCAGGCGCTGGAAAGCTACATTCAGCAAGAATTTGAAACACTCCGCTCCATGCGGCCCAGGGACATTCATACAATGCTCCGCAGATTCGTCGAAGATGAAGGGCGCGCAGGGCGTTTGAAATTGCCCGACCCGGAGCCGACTCCCCTTGGCTGGCGGTTTCGGAGTCTTCTGAACTTGATCGGCGTCCCACTCCTGATGGTTCTTGCCTCTCCGCTTTTGCTGATCTATCTGCCGTTATTTATCGTCCTTCTGCGGCGTCGTGAAACCACCGATCCTGTGATTGCGCCTCGTGTCAACGCGGAGCACGCCGACTTGCTTGCCTCGTTGGAAGATCAGGACGTTACCAATCAGTTCAGCGCCCTTGGGAGCCTTAAACCTGGCCTCTTCCGGCTGTCGACGATCGCCTTTGTGCTTTTGGTCATTGACTACACGGCCAAGCATCTCTTCAATAGCGGACGCCTGGCCCGGGTATCGACGATTCAGTTCGCGCGCTGGGTCTTTCTCGACGGCGGCAAGCGAGTCATCTTTACGAGCAACTATGACGGAAGCCTGGACAGCTATATGGACGACTTTATCAACAAGGTGGGTTTCGGGTTGAATGTCGTCTTCAGCAAC
>JABDHA010000131.1:0-81 GCA_013285705.1 Acidobacteriota bacterium | reverse complement strand
TATCCCAGGACGAACCGGCTCGTTCTGGACGGCGCGCAGGACGAGCAGAAGTTCAAGAACTTCCTCCGCCGTCATCAGTTG
>JABDHA010000130.1:8213-9574 GCA_013285705.1 Acidobacteriota bacterium | reverse complement strand
GATCCCCCAGCTCGTTATCCAGAACCAGACCGTCAAGTCTCTCAACCTGAAAATGAGTGTGGCCGATCATGTGGCGAATGCGAATCTCTCCACGTCCGCTATTGGAACCGGGATTCAAGGACAGGCCCGTGTCGAGCTGACGGGCGACTACATGACAGATGCGAAGATCGATACACAGACCATTCCGCTGCAGCCGCTCGTAGCCGCCTATGCACCCGATCAGGCAGGTGACGTTACAGGGCAGACGGAACTGCATGCGACTCTCCACGGCCCCCTCAAGAATAAGAACCAGCTCGAAGCGCACGTCACGATTCCTGTCCTGAACGTGGGTTACACCAACAATATTCAATTGGCGGCAGCCGCACCAATCAAGATCGATTACAAAAACTCCATCGTCCAGGTGCAGCGTTCGGCCATTCGCGGTACCGATACCGATCTGCAGTTTGGGGGCACTATACCGACCAGCGGCAGCGGTCCCATGTCGCTGATGTTGCTGGGAACGGTCGACCTCAAGCTAGCTCAGTTGTTTGATCCCGATGTACGAAGCTCAGGACAGCTCAAGTTCAACATCAACTCCAACGGGCCTATGAATGAATCGGCGATCGGCGGCGAGATCGACGTTGTAAACACCAACTATGCCTCTGCTGATCTGCCGGTCGGCTTACAGCGAGGAAATGGTGTGCTCACCCTGACCAAGGACCGTCTCAACATCGCGCGATTTGAAGGCACGATAGGTGGCGGCAAGATCACCGCTCAGGGTGGTATTGCATTTCATCCCAATGTACAGTTCGATCTCGGCGTTTCGGCCCAGGGGGTGCGAGCCTTGTATCCCCAAGGCGTGCGTGAAAGCGTTGATGCCAACCTTAGACTGACAGGCACGATGGAGAGTGCGCTTCTGGGCGGTAACGTTAGCCTCACGGAGATCTCGTTCACCCCGGCATTCGACCTGACCAATTTCATCAGCCAGTTTTCAGGCGGTGTCTCCGCCCCTCCAACACCGGGCTTCAGTCAGAATCTTCAACTGAACATCGGTGTGCACTCCACTAACGATATCGATCTCGTCAGCCGGACCTTGAGCATCGGCGGCTCGGCCAATCTGCAGGTGCGCGGCACGGCTTCGCAACCGGTTATTCTGGGCCGTGTAAACCTCACCAACGGGGACCTGATCCTCAACGGAGATAGATTCGTGCTCAATGGAGGTACAATTCAGTTCGTTAATCCCTCCGAGACGGAGCCCGTTGTGAATGTTTCGCTGAATACAACCATCCAGCAGTACAACATCTTCCTCCGCTTCCAGGGTCCCGTGGCACAGCTACATACGGAGTACAGCTCCGACCCGGCGCTTCCAGCAGCTGACATCA
>JABDHA010000130.1:3220-8203 GCA_013285705.1 Acidobacteriota bacterium | reverse complement strand
CTGCTCGCCTTCGGCAATACGACCGAGGCGAATTCGGCCAATCCCTCCACGCCCGCCAATCAGGCCGCCGAGTCACTCGTTGCTTCACAAGTGAGCAGCCAGGTAACAAGCCGCATCTCGAAGGTCGCTGGTATCTCACAGCTCTCCATCAATCCGGTATTACAAGGAGGGAGCAGCGAAGGACCTCCGGGCGCGAATATCACAATCCAGCAGCGCGTCACTGGAAAGCTCTTCGTGACCTTTTCCACGAACGTCGCCTCTACACAGAACCAGACCGTCCAGGGAGAGTACCAGGTCTCGCCTCGGGTGTCGGTCAGCGCCACCCGGGACCAGAACGGTGGCTTCGGCGTGGACACGCTCATCAAGAAACAATGGTGAGATTACTGTCTCGACACCACAGGCTTTACGCCGGATTCAATCGGCATAGATCGGTGATAGTCCATGCCATGACAAGATGAATCTGGCTCCTGCAGATTGAACAAAACCAAGGGGGCCTCTGCGAGATCTAGAGTCCAAAGAGGCCCCTCCCCTGAACGCGCCACGACAATCATAGTTGTCCCGGAGTTGAAGATTCTGACTGAAGCCCGGTGTTGGAGGGGCGGAGACACCGCCTGAAAACTGGCTGATGAAATTGGTCAGGTCGAATGCCGGGGAGATAGAACCAAGTCAGAAGGATGATGACGGCCCCTAACGAGCCGTAGGTACCGGCATAATCACCTACGAGGTGGACGTAGATCCGAAACCCCAGGCAAGCCACGAGCCAGCCCAGAACACCGACAGTGGCACCGGGACTGAGCCAATGCCAGTGGCTCCTCTTTACATCGGGGGCGAAATAGTAGATCACCGCAAACATCAGAAAGAGGAGGCACGTAGAGAGCAACCAACTTAAACTTTTGACGGAATAGTTGGCCAGAATCGCAAGAAAGTTTGGATGGATATGAGCGTCGGCCATCCGCCCGAAGTAATCGGCGCCCAATAGCGACGCCAGTATAAGAGTAATCAGAATCGAGAGAAGGATCGTGACGCTGATTGCCGAGAACCTGGCAGCCAGATAAGGACGAGTCTCTTTCACTTTATAGATGATATTCAAGCCATCCTGAATGGCTGAGAAACCGACAGAGGCCGACCAAAGAGAGGCAACAATACCGAACGTCAGTTTGCCACCTGTGGATGAGGATGTTATCTGATTGAATGTTTCGAGCAGGGTACCCATGGCGGCCTGTGGGAGAACGATAGAAAGGTAGCCGAGGAGCAGATAGTAGATGTGCGAAGCCGAGTGGGCCGCAAGTCCTAACAGAGACGTTACTGTGAAGAGGCAAGGAAATAGCGCAAAAATGAAATAAAAACCCAACTCAGCGGCCCGACCCGCAAGATTATCCTCGAACAGCGAGTTCCAGGTACGTTTTGTTATAACCCGAATGGGTATACCTTCGAGGTTCCAAAGTGAGCTAAGCGGGAATCGTGAAACGAGATCCCAGACGCGGCTCTGCGGCTCTTGCTCCTGAGACTGTCGTGGGGTGGGGTCGGAGGGACAGATGCTGCACTCTCCCGTTCGGTGATGACTTCTATAGGGTGATAGATGCCCCGTGTGTAAGCATCGGTAGCCACCTATCTGCAAGTCTTCTCTTGCGACGCCGGAGCGATAGAAATAACCGGCGAGAGCATCAAGAGAGGGCATCCTTTAAAATGGAGTGTTGTCATCGGACTCTCGCCAGCTGACTCGCGCTTAAGTACAGCAAAGAATTAGCTTCAGAAACAATCAGATTAGAAGGCACGAGCGGCAACGATACCGGCCAGTCGCCGGAAGATCTAAATGATTCGGCCATAATGCCGACATCGGTGAAGTCGTCAGGCGACCTTCTCGCAGCTATGAGAGGATCTCTACATCTCCTAGCGTGGCGGAACAGATTCGCAGAGTGGCTTGGTCTATGTACTCAACAATTTGGGAACGCCAATGGAGTGGGACGTCGATAAACGAAATGGCACAACCAGAAGTTCAGGCCAGTAGCGTGGGACGGTAAGGATGGGGCCCATCCGGATGAGCGAACCACCGACAGCGAAGGCAATTCAGAAGTTCCCGCGCCGCCACGGGGTTATTGCGTGTATGCTCCAGTGAACGAATAGCTCAGACGGTAATCGGCAATCCATCATCTCTGGATTATTCCCGACAACATGCACTCGGTTAGAGATGATCGTTTCTTTAAGCAGACTGGGAGAACGGGAAAGATGGTCTAAATGGAAAACGAAAGGCTGATAGAAAACTCGACGCTGGACGAGCTTAAGCAGGAGCTTGACAAATATGAACTCGACCTCAAGGAGATCTATCTCCAGAGTGCAGCTTCGAAGCTGCCAACGCCAGAACAAATCCAGAATTGAGATTGCCTCAAAGAAGCGAACCGTATCCACATCGAGAAGCTTCACCGATCGATCAAAGAGCTCGAAGATCATCCAACTTAGGCTTGCCACACGTTGCAGCAATCTCAGCAAGAAAGCGTGGTCTGAATCTCCTCTCCACTAAATTTTGCGCTTACAAGTCTCGTATTACCTCGACTAGTTTTGTCGGATGTATAGGCTTCTCCACCAAAGGAAAGCTATGGCCTGCTTCGACTGCACTAGTGATCAACTCCAAGGCGCCTACTTTCCCGGAAAACAGGAGAATCTTGCATGTGGGAATCTCACGCCGGATGGCGATCGCGAGCTCGATGCCTGTCATCTCTGGCATCACGATGTCGGAGATGAGATAGTCCGGCGCCTCAGCTCTTGCTGCTTCGAGTGCCGCCTGTGGATTGGCAAAAGGAACAGCGTCGAACAAATTCATTTGCAGGATCACGACCAGCAATTTTGCGATCTCTATTTCGTCGTCGACGACGAAAACGCGAGGACGCGATGCAAACGCATTTTCCATGGTGACTCACAATAAGATGCGGCAAGTGACAATGCAAAACGCAAATTTCGCATCTGAAGACACCTATTATTCTCGAGCGACAGCAAAGCACAGAACAGAGCCGGACCATCCAAGAGAGGCTTTGTCCTCCGAGCGCCCAAGTCCTGAAGTGGAAGTAAGGACAGGATGACTTCGGAATGATGCTGCCGTTGCCTCATCATTGTGTGGGTCACCGAACGATAATTTAATGAGCATCGCCTCAAGCAACATATTATTCAATTATTCTCTCGAAAGATTCTCTTGTATCGACTCGGCAACCTCATCAACTGAGGTCGGGCGTCCCAGTTCCTTGATCTCTTCGTCTTTCGAAATGCTTAATAGTCCAAGATGTTCGGCAATCTGCTGGTTCATTCGGACGACAGCTGATACCTCCTTTTCGGTAAGTAGAAGGAGTTGAAGCATGAGATGTTCTCGTTCGTCCGCTCGCTTCGCGAGCCCTGATTGACGCATCAGGATGAAGCTCGCAAGCAGAATCGCTTCAAGGGCTACGCCTGTATCCAGGAGCGGAAAGGGAGTTGGGTCAAAATGGCGAATGCCTAGGATGGACAGTGTGTTGATCAACATCCATGCGGCAAAACAAGCGATATGAATAGCCACGAATGGAAAGCTGCCAGCAAATGCGGCAATCCTGTCGCCAATGCGTTCCGCCCTCGATCGACTGGCCTGGAAGTCCTGTTCGTGTTTCGCGATAGTATCGATGTGGTCTTGAATATGGTTTGATGGCGTCATAATCTCTCCCGACATTTTTCTCGAATATGGGGAGGGCATTCCTCTATCTTTTCTAGAACACTGTTCTAACTTTTGGTTCTCTGTTCCACACACGGCCTTCAGCAGCTCGTTTCAGATAGGTTTCAGAATCAGAGCCAACAAGTACACCCTCGTCTCGTATCACACCAGCCTTATTCAGTAATGCCTGCGATCCATCGGTCGCTCCGATTACCTTCAGGTGAGCAAATGCGTCGTGAACCCAAGCGACGGCAGCGGCTTCAGAAGACAAGAGTTCGGCACCTTTTTCGGAAAGTGCAATAAAGACAGTGTCAAAGAGCACAGAAGATCCACCCGCAAGCTGAAAATCGGCTTCTATCTGACTTCCGTCCATCGCAACCGCTCCGCCAACCTTGGGGGCCACAATCTTAAAATCGGCCCCGACTTTCACGGCAGCCTTCTTCAGCGCGGAAACGACTCTTGTCTCTGAGCCGTCAGCCACCAAACATCCGACAACACGTCCTTCCAACGTCGCTTTGGCCTTGGCGAGGATGCTTAGTGCAGAAGATGAGGAAAGATTCTGCTGTGCCTTTACAGTTGTTGGCACAGGAATGACCTTCCCCTCCATGCCTAGGCCACTGGCGACGCGTGAGGCGATCTTTGGATCGACATTGGCCAGCTGCCCGAGCATTCTTTCCCGCACAGCGCGAGTATCCACCTTACTTAATTCGAAGATGAAGGCGGAAATAATGTGATTTTGTTCCGGTTCCGCTTGCGAGTAGAAAAATTGACGGGCTTGTGAGAAGTGGTCCGCAAAGGATTCCGGCCGTATACGAAGCTTGTTGCCTTCGAACTGCTCTGGAAACGATGACAAGCCTCGCGGTGTGTCCTGGCGTGGCGAACGTTCCTCGATAGAACTTGGCGAATACGCGACACGGCCCGCTTGTGTTCCAAACTGCATATGTCCGTCACGCTGCATATGCATGACCGGGCATTTCGGAGCGTTGACCGGAATCTGCTCGTAGTTGGGGCCACCAAGGCGACTCAACTGGGTATCGACATAGGATAGTATTCGTCCCTGCAGCAAAGGATCATTGGTGAAATCGATGCCTGGAACGACATTGCGGACGCAAAATGCGACTTGTTCCGTTTCGGCGAAGTGATTGTCGACGTTTCGATCAAGAACCAGCCGCCCGATCACACGGAGCGGCAGCAATTCTTCAGGAATGAGTTTGGTAGCGTCCAGCACATCAAAGTCGAACTTATCGGCGAATGTCTCATCGAAGACCTGGACGCCGATAAGTTCGACTTTGATGTGCTGGACGCTACCAAAC
>JABDHA010000130.1:0-3210 GCA_013285705.1 Acidobacteriota bacterium | reverse complement strand
CTCCCATTCCGGATACTTTCTCTCATTGATGGCATTCCAGAGGTCTCGCCGATGGAAGTCAGGATCAGCTCCGGAGATCTTTAACGCTTCATCCCATATCACGGATTGCATCCCAAGCTTCGGCCGCCAATGAAATTTTACAAATGTCGATTTACCCTTTTCATTCAGGAAGCGGTAAGTGTGTACCCCGAATCCCTCCATCATCCGAAAGGAGCGCGGGATCGCACGATCAGACATGATCCACATGAGCATATGCGTGCTTTCGGGCATCAGCGACGCAAAGTCCCAGAAGGTGTCGTGAGCGGTTTGAGCCTGGGGAAACCCGCGATCGGGCTCCTGCTTTGCAGCATGAATCAGGTCAGGGAATTTGATCGCATCCTGAATGAAGAAAACAGGAATGTTGTTTCCGACCAAATCCCAATTAATTACCTTCGCGAGTATAGAACTTGACGGCAAAACCGCGAACATCCCGAGCCATGTCGCTTGATCCCAGGTTTCCTGCAACTGTCGAGAACCGAACGAAAACAGGTGTCTTGTCTCCAACCCTGGTTAGAACGGCGGCTTTCCAAATCCCCGCCAGTGAGTCGGTCAGTTGAAAGAACCCATGAGCCCCAAAACCTCGTGCATGGACGATGCGTTCAGGAATACGCTCGTGGTCGAAATGCTGTATTTTCTCGATTAATATATGGTCTTCAAGAAGCGTCGGCCCTCGATCGCCCGCCCTGAGGGAATTCTCATCATCACTAACGATGGCGCCCGTTTGGGTAGTCAAGGGAGGGTGTGGTCCTCCAGCCGTATGGTGCAATTCGCCACCGTTCCCAGTTATTTCTGCCTTTTTGAGTGAGACTTGCCTTTTGCTGGCGAGCGATTTGCGTGGAGTTTTGCTCATGATGACCTCGGATCCTAGAGTTAGGATGCAGTCAGCTCGCTCTACATCTTGGATTCATGAGATTATGTCGTGCCGCACATCTCCGATTCTTTGATCATCATCTATGCTGGCACTGGTTGCAGCGTGGAGGTGATAAGTCATGGATAGACCGCCCGATTTCAAAACCGAATATATTCTTATGCAATCTGTCCCTTACGAGTGTGCCGACGAAGACAAGAAGGGAGCTCATGCTTCCAAAGGAATCCTACACACAGGGCGTGTGGTCTGGCTTCGTAACGACTCGATCGGAGGTGATTCTCAGCAGCGGGTCTCAGTATACGTGGATGGGATAGGAATGGTCTCGTTGGAGCAACGCTTCATAAAGCGCATCGAGTGAACCGATGTGGGATTGGTTGCGATGTAAAGCACCAATTGCAGCCTCCTTTCAAGTTTGCGGTGTCTGTAGCACACTCTAAGCGATCAGTCCCTGAAGAAAATGATCGAGATCTATTCCGCAAGTGCTGTTAGGCCGCCTTTTTTCGTCCTTTATCAAGCGGAATGCCGTGTCTTCGCCTTTGCACCCAAGCAATCGATATCTTTTGCGTTCAAGATTGTGATCACAAAGAAATCCTGAAGTTCTTTCATCCATTTTGCAGGAAGGTCTTTCAATCTTCGCAGGTTAGCATACATGTGATTGGCCTCAGCGACTGCCACAAGACGATCATTCCGAATTTTCTTTTTGCCGTCGAGCTGTTCGCCTCGATTACTCCGATCCGTCGGGCGCGCACGGCGCATCCTGAGAAAGCAGGCTCGTCCATCAGCAGAAGCACATCGAGGGGATCACCGTCAGGAGCGATGGTTTGAGGCAGAAACCCGAAGTCGTCGGGAAACACCATGCCTGCCGGCAAAACTTTCTTGAGCGCGAAAACACCGGATCGTATGCGAATTTGTTTCGGCTACCGGCAGGAGTTTCGATAATGACCTGAAGAAGGTTGTCTTCCTTGCTAATCGGGCTCAACTTCGTTGGATCGGTCAAGACTTCATTCCGATACCTCTCTGGCACTTCACGTACCTGCCTACCGTTATATTTGAGGGCGAAATGCGTCTAGATACGAATACTTATTCAATCCGAATAGCTTTATCAGCGAGCAGAGTGCGGCCGAGAGATTCCAGATCGCGTTCCCCGTGGGATTGACGTAGATACAGATCCAACTCGTGATAGCGACGGGAAGTCTCGCCGACCATTGTCAACGGATGAGGACCATAAGCTCTGGCGTAGCGACGTAACGTATCCGTACATGCCTGTTCGATCAAATGACGGACTCGCAGGGCGCGAAGCATCGCAGCGGTACAGTCCGAATATGATTCGTCGATTTCGCATCCTGCTGCGGCAAGATAAGTTTCTGTGGCCCATACGTTCGCATATATTCCGGCGAGATGAGCCATAGTATGAACATCGTCTCGCTTACTCTCCAAGGCGGCCTCAAGCAGACCCGCTCCACCTCCAGCCCAGCAAGCTGCTGGTCCGATTGCCCCGTGCCAAAAGCCCGGCCGATCCAGGTACCAGGAATGTTCCCCGATGATGGGGCCAGATATCTTAGCCCTATCGAAGACGATCGTCCCCGTATTGGTCGAGCGAAAGGCCTCCGTTTTCCAATCCGAGGTGTCCATTTCTATCGTGTCAGCGTTGCTCTTCACATCAATCTCGACCAGGCACGGTTCCGGATCACTCACTGTAACCAAAGCGCGATCGACGATACCAAGGCCGCTACAAAACATCTTCTTTCCGACAACTCGAATGTTTTTTGCCTCTTTATTCAATTGAACGGGTTGCCCAGGAATTTCCGACGCCCAAACTGCATAAAGGGCGCCAGCCACAGGCTCTCGACCGTTTTCGGCGAGGATCGCAACTGCATCCCAGTGCGCTTCCGCCAGCTTCGCGAGGATTAAGTCTTCGCGGCCAATCTCGAATAAACGACGATGACGTTCTACCGTATTTCCTCTTCCCGGTAAAGGAAGGATTTCCTTCGAAATCTTCGTCAATCGGCAATTGAGTTCATCAGGGCTCATGCCGCAATCTCGCTGTGCGCGGCTAACGCCTCAGCAAAGCCGGAAGGCGCTCTTCCTATGCGCCTTCCACTTGTGATTACTTTGAGCGTCGCATCGGACACGCGCATATGACCCTCCCGGTCGAGACGATTCCACAGATCATGGTCTTCAGCAGAACGCATGCGCGACCAGCCGCCCGCTGCCAAATATGCATCTGCCCGCACACCGAGGTTTGCACCATGGACATGCGGGTGACTCCCATCCGCACAAATGAGATAAGTGAGCCGAAACCT
>JABDHA010000129.1:9351-9580 GCA_013285705.1 Acidobacteriota bacterium | reverse complement strand
GAGTGCTCTTTTCTCTCAGCACAGGATGGGTGCTGCAGATCACGCACAGTTATGCGTCACTGTTCGGAATCGCAGCCAGCGCTTATCTCATTGCATTGCTCGTGTTGCGCACCCTGGCTCCAGGATTAAAGAAAATCGAAGTGCCGGCATGAGGAGCCCAACCAGAAACCTGGCCACCATAAATGATCCGAATCAAGTGGTCAGACCACAAGATTTAAGCTTACACTGG
>JABDHA010000129.1:0-9341 GCA_013285705.1 Acidobacteriota bacterium | reverse complement strand
TTCATGAGTCTTTATCTCAGCACTGGTAGCAGCACGACAGAACTCGCACCAGACCAGCTAAGGGAACTGCTTTTTAAAGCGCTCGATATGCTCGGAGTTCGCAAGCGTGTCCTCGCGGTCCCTCCGGATCAGACCCGCGCTCACTCCCGCGCCGGAGACCTCACCCGCTATGCATACGAGTATTACGGGGACAAGCTCCAGGCCATTCTTCCCGCGCTCGGCACTCATTCCGCCATGTCGCACACAAGTCTCACGCGCATGTTTGGCGACGTGCCGCACTCACTCTTCCGCGTACATAATTGGCGTACCGATGTCGAAACACTCGGCGAAGTCCCCGGCGAATTTATCGAACAACAGTCGGAAGGCAAGCTCAATTATGCGTGGCCTGCGCAGGTCAATCGGCTCATCGCGCAAGGCGGCTTCGATCTCGTGCTTTCGATCGGGCAGGTCGTGCCCCACGAAGTCATCGGCATGGCCAACTACAACAAGAACATCCTCATCGGAACCGGTGGCCGCGAAAGCATCAACCGCAGCCACTACCTCGGCGCCGTCTACGGGATGGAGCGCATCATGGGCCGCGCCAGCAACCCCGTCCGCGAGGTCCTCAACTACGCATCCGACAAGTTCCTGAAAGACATCCCTATCGTCTACGTGCAAACCGTTGTCGGACGCAACGCAGAAGGCCATCTCGCCGTGCGCGGGCTCTTCATCGGCGACGATGTCGAATGCTTCCATCGCGCTGCTGATTTGAGCCTCGAAGTCAACTTCGAAATGCTGGATCGCCCCATTCAAAAAGCAGTCGTCTATCTTGAACCGCATGAGTTTAAGAGCACATGGCTTGGCAACAAAGCCATCTACCGCACGCGCATGGCCTTGGCAGACGACGGCGAGTTGATCGTACTTGCTCCCGGCGTCAAGGAATTTGGTGAAGATCCCGCCATCGATGCGCTCATTCGCAAGTACGGATACCGCGGCACCCCGGCTACACTCGCCGCCGTCGAAAAGTCTCCCGATCTTGGATCAGACTTGAGCGCAGCGGCACATCTGATTCACGGTTCATCGGAAGGACGCTTCACCATTACCTACTGTCCAGGCTCACTTACACAGAAGGAAATCGAGGGTGTCGGCTTCCGTTATGCCAACCTCGACACGATGACCGCGCGCTACGATCCTATGAAACTAACCAATGGATATAACACAGTAGATGGCGAAGAAATCTTCTTCATCTCAAATCCAGGACTCGGTCTGTGGGCTTATCGTGGCCGATTCGTCTCGTGACAAGGAGCGCTGTACATGAGCAGCCATCTCTCTCTCCCAAAATACTCGGTCGGCGTCGGAGACCGCTTCGCTCATCAGGCCAAGGCGCAGCTTCAGGCCTGCGTACTGGCTGCGAATGCCGGCGTCGATGTCTCTCCTGTTTGGAATAAGTCCAACCGCGAGCACATGATTATCGGCTCCGAACCATCGTCTACACGCGTGGCGGCTGACGCTGCAGTGAAAGCTCTGGGCTGGACGAAACCCTACTTCTGCGACGCAGATCATATTGGTCTTACCACCGTCGACCGCTATCTTCCCGCCTGCGATTTCTACACCATCGACGTAGCCGACTTCATCGGCAAATCAGCGGACGCATCTTCTGTCGACGCTTTCATCCACCGTCATCCCGAGCTGCAACACAAGCTTGAAATTGAGGGCATCGCCGAGCCGCTTACTCTCTCTCAGGATTTTCTACGCCAGGTGGCAAACAAATTTCTCGCCGCCGTGCAGAATGCAGCCGCCATTTATCGCAAAATTGAATCTGCCAAAGGTCGCGGCAACTTCATCACCGAAGTCTCCATGGATGAGACTGACTCTCCGCAAACACCCGCCGAATTGCTCATTATTCTTGCCGCCACGGCAGACGAGGGGATTCCGCTCGAAACCATAGCGCCCAAGTTCAATGGCCGCTTCAACAAGGGCGTGGATTACGTCGGCGATCTTGCAAAGTTCGAAGAGGAGTTCGCGGCTGATGTTGCCGCCATCGCTCACGCCGTCAAACATTATGATCTGCCGAAGAATCTCAAGCTCAGCGTACATTCGGGCAGCGACAAATTTTCTATCTACGAGCCAATCCATAACATCATTCTCAGATTCAACGCAGGCGTGCATCTCAAAACCGCAGGCACCACCTGGCTTGAAGAGCTGATAGGCCTCGCAGAATCCGGCGGCGATGGTCTCGCACTGGCAAAGAAGATCTACGCACAGGCCTACGATCACCGCGAAGAACTGTGCGCTCCCTACGCCACGGTGATTGATATCGATCCAGCAAAGCTGCCGCTACCGGAAGAAGTGGCGCGCTGGTCGTCCCTTCAATACACGTCCGCACTTCGCCACGATCCTCATTCCGCCGCATACAACAGCAGCCTCCGCCAGCTTCTCCATGTGGGATTCAAGGTTGCAGCAAAAATGGGCGACCGCTATCTCCATTTAGTAGAAGCAAACGAAGCGATCATTGCCAGAAATGTGACCGACAATCTCTACAATCGACACATCGCACCGGTATTCCTCGGAGTGGCACAACAGAAGAAATAGGCGCTGGCTTTAGTCCGCGCACAGGAATCAAAACGAAGCGGGGTTTTAGCCCCTGAGGGTCTTAAAAAACGCATGAGTCACCCACTCAGTCTTGAAGGAAAAACAGCAGTCATTGTCGGCGGCACATCCGGCATCGGTCTTGCACTTAGTCTTGGGTTAGCCGATGCAGGCGCCGATGTAGTCGCCTCCGCTCGCCGCAAAGAGCAGGTTGAGGAAGCCGCCGCAGCCATCGAAGCCAAAGGCAAGCGCACACTGCGCGTCCCTTCGGATGTGAGCGACCGCTCGTCGCTTGAAAACCTGCTCGCACAGACGCTCGAACACTTCGGCAAAGTCGACATTCTCATCAACTGCGCGGGCCGCATCAAACGTGCTCCCACGCTCACCTTTCCTGAAGATGAGTGGCAGAGCATTATCGACACCAATCTCACCGGTACACTGCGCGCTTGCCAGATCTTTGGGAAGCACATGCTCGACCGCGGCTACGGGCGCATCGTCAATATCGCCTCACTCAACACCTTTGTGGCTCTCGCCGAAGTGACCGCATACGCTGCGAGCAAAGCTGCAGTGACATCCCTTACCCGCTCCCTTGCTGTAGAGTGGTCCCGCCACGGAGTGCTCGTCAATGCCATCGCTCCGGGAGTCTTCCGCACTGCACTGAATGCCCAACTGCTCGACAGCACACCACGAGGGAAAGAACTACTGATGCGCACCCCGATGGGACGATTTGGAAAAACAGAAGAGGTCGTAGGCGCAGCGATTTACTTATCTTCAGATGCCGCTTCCTATGTCACCGGACAAACGCTCGTCGTCGACGGCGGCTTCCTCGCCAGCGGAGTCAACCAATAAATAGGTCATGTAGATGGATGGCGCAGAGATGTGCAACAGCAAATGCAATAAAATCAGCCTCTTTGCGCAGCCAGCTACTCTTACGTTCCGAAAGAATAGTATAAAAGTAGCCTGGATAGATACTCGGGATCATCGCTCCCATGTTGAGACCGGGTGTGATTCAAAATCTTGAATAAGTGAGTGCGAACCTTGGCCCGACAGTTATTTACAGCCCGGCTTGAGCGTAAACTTTTGCTCTCCGATCCTGCGCAGTGTTTCCATCTTGAATTCTCCATCGATGAGCTCGAAAAATTCGATTTCATAGCGGGCCAGTTCGTCTCCACGGTTGCCAATGATGCCAATGGCAAGTCGCAGACCCGAGCCTATTCGATTGCCTCTGCCCCGCGCGCAAACCAGTTCGACCTGTGCGTCAATCGCGTCGAAAATGGATTCTTCTCGAACCTCTTATGCGATCTTGAGCCCGGCCAGACTGTCCCATTCCACGGTCCACATGGATTATTTACTTTGCGTCAGCCGCTGACCGAAGCCATCTTCATCGCTACAGGAACCGGCATTGCACCCATGCGCGGATTTGTGGAATGGCTTTTCCCGGAAAGCGGAGAAGACCGCAGCCAGGGGCGTCCTATCTGGCTGGTGTACGGCACGCGCTACACGACAGAAATTTATTACCAGAAATATTTTGAGAAGATCGCAGCCGAGCGTCACAACTTCCACTATGTCTCAAGTCTCAGTCGGCAGAATGAGGGCTGGGAAGGCCTGCGTGGCTACGTACAGGAGCACGTCGCCAGAATTGTAACGGAGCGTGCCAGTCGAAATCACTCCGCACCCGTTGTCACAGTGGCCGAACCGGCCGGGTTCGATATCCACGCTTACATCTGCGGCCTCAACGACATGGTCTCCGCGAACCGCGACAAGCTTACAGAACTGGGCTGGGAGCGCAAGCAGATCATCTTTGAACGCTACGACTAACCGAGATGCGTTATTGAAGACGGCTGTCATCCTGAGCGGAGCGGAGGATCTGTTTTTCGCATCGATCAGCACGAGAAAGGGTGCCCCATCCTGATGAAGTCAGGGTGGGAACTACAAAACTCAGACTAAAACTAACTCCAATAACTTCTATCCAGCGTACGGTACTGAATTGCCTCGGCAATATGCGGTACCGTAACCGATGACGCGCCCTCCAGATCGGCAATCGTCCGGGCAACCTTCAGAATTCGATCATGCGCGCGCGCCGTAAGCCCTTGCTGCTGCATGGCGCGCTCCAGCAACCGCTCTGCATCTGGACCTAGCTCGCAAAATGCGCGAATCTGCCGTGTACTCATCTGCGCATTCGAATAAATCTTTTCAGCTGCTTTCGTAAACCGTTCGGTCTGTATCTCACGCGCCTTCAATACCCGGGCACGAATCGCTGCCGAACTCTCAGCCGCAGCACCCCCACGCAGCTCACGATATTGCACCGCCGGGACCTCGATATGTATGTCGATACGATCCAACAGTGGCCCGGAAACCTTCGAGACATAGCGCTGAATCATCGGTGGTGTGCACGAACATTCCCGTGACTTGTCGTTGAAATAACCGCATGGGCATGGATTCATCGCCGCAGCCAGCATGAAGGCCGACGGAAACGTAAGCGACATCGAAGCGCGTGCAATCACCACGTTGCGATCTTCCAGTGGCTGACGCATCACTTCCAGCACGTTGCGGGGAAACTCCGGCAGCTCATCCAGAAACAACACGCCATTATGCGCAAGAGAGACTTCGCCCGGACGAGGGACCGCGCCGCCGCCAATCAATCCCGCATCGGAGATCGTATGATGCGGCGAACGGAAAGGCCTTTGCGTCACCAGGCCCGTATCCGCATCCAGCACTCCAGCGACGGAGTGAATCTTCGTCGTCTCCAATGCCTCCTCAAAACTCAGCGGCGCAAGAATGGACGGCAATCGTTTCGCCAGCATTGTCTTGCCGGAACCGGGTGGCCCGATCATCAGGATGTTGTGCCCGCCGGCGGCCGATACTTCAAGAGCTCGTTTGGCTGTCTGCTGCCCGCGCACATCGGCAAAATCGACATGAAAATGCTGCAGCTCACCCAGCATCTCCGCGGTCTGCATGCGAAACGGCTCTGTATGAATGCCTCCATTGCCGGCAGCATTCAGCAGCTCGCGCACCTCATTCAGCGTTTCGACAGGATACACATTCACGCCTTCCACCACAGCCGCTTCGCGCGCATTCGCCTTCGGAATGACCAGATTCCGAATCCCGCGCTCCCGCGCCGCTACAGCCACCGGCAGCATTCCGGAAACACCACGCAGTCCGCCATCCAGCCCCAACTCGCCTACCAGCAGAAACTGGCTCAGGTCGCGAAGCTGGAGCGCGCCGTAGGCTCCAAGGATGCCGATAGCCATAGGCAGATCGAAACCCGAGCCTTCTTTTTTGATATCAGCCGGAGCAAGATTGATCGTGATATGTGTCGGAGGCACATCGAAGCCGGAATTCTTGATCGCCGCCCGCACCCGGTCGCGGCTTTCGCGCACCGCCGCATCGGGCAAACCAACGGTGTGAAAATGATCCTCGTTCGTTTTGATTCCGGAAAAATCCACTTCGACATCGATAATATTGGCATCGATGCCGTACACTGCGGCACTAAGAGCCTTAAAAAGCATAATGATTTATCTGAATAAGTGGCTGGAGTATAGCATCGCTGTCTGCTCACAATAAGAAAGAAGCTTCTCCGCCGCCCTTGTCAGGCAAACTTTAGGCACTGGCCACCTCAGAATCTACAAAGGGATCGTCATGCGTTTCTATAGAAATTTGGCCGTACTGACTTGCTGCATCAGCCTCGGATTCACGCCTCTGGCACAAACCAACGCCCCAAAGCAACAACAACCGAACGACAACGGCATCGTTGGCGATACCGGCGAAGAAGCAGACCAGCCGGTCAGCATTCCCGTTTCCAACCAGACCCCCGCTCAGGTCACCGACACTGCCTGGCAAATGCTTGAAACCGGCGCGACGAATTCCAAGGACTCGAAGCAGCAGCTACGCATCGCTGCGCTCAACGCCCTCGGCACTCTCAAGGGCATACAACGTGCAGAAACAGATTTGCAGACTGCCATCAAAGATCCAAACATCGACGTGCGCGTCGCGGCGGTCGTGGCCTCCGGAACCATGGAGGATGAAAATATGATCCCAATCCTGCGCCAGTCACTCGACGACCCCGCGCCGGAAGTTGTCTTCGCCGCTGCCGTCGCGCTCTGGAAGATGCACGACCCATCCGGCATCAACATCCTCTATGGAGTGCTTGCCGGGGACCGCAAGACCAAAGGCTCGTTCGCACAGACAGGCAAGCGCCAGGCAAGTCAGGACCTGCATAGTCCCAGCACGCTTGCCAGGATCGGCGCACAACAAGGAGCCTATGCACTGCTCGGTCCCTTCGGCATCGGGCTTGACGCCGTAAGAATCATGATGAAATCCAATAATGCCAATTCCGCCCGATTGCTCACGGTAAATCTACTTGCTCAAGACCACTCTGACGCGACAAAGGACGAGTTCATCGCCGCACTAAGCGACAAGGACTACATCGTCCGCGCAGGTTCGGCCCGCGTACTCGGCGAGTTCCACGGAAAGGAAGTCACCGACGCCCTGGCAGGAATTTTCGGCGATAGCAAGCCCTCGGTGCGATTCATGGCCGCCGCTTCCTACATCCGCAGCAGCCAGCCTGTGCCTGTACAGACACCACCATCACAACCAGAAAAGAAAACTCCGCCGCGCCACAAGAAAACGACCTCCCCTGCCGGGGACTAAAATAAGAACTCGTGAAGACGAGTCTGTTTGATCTTTTTAAAGTTGGCATCGGACCATCCAGTTCCCACACCATGGGCCCGATGCGCGCCTCTCGACGCTTTGTTCTCTCCCTCGAAGACGAGGGATCGCTCAAAAGCACAGCACGGGTGCAAACGGAACTGTATGGCTCGCTGGCTCTCACCGGCCTCGGCCACGGCACAGATCGCGCTATTCTGCTTGGCCTCTCGGGCGAAGAACCTTCGACCATCGATCCCGAGACGATCGAATCGAAGCTGCAGCAGATTCGCAACAGCGGTCAGTTATCGCTCGCAGGAAAAAAGATCATCCCATTTCACGAAGCGACCGACCTTCTCTTTCATCGCGACCAGATGCGCCCCCCAGACGCGCAAACCCAGCATCCCAACGGCGTACGCTTTACGGCATTCGGCACAGACGGATCCGTGCTCCAGTGTGAAACCTTCTTCTCCATAGGCGGCGGTTTCATTGTCTCCGATGCAGAGGGCGCAAACCGTGCTTCCGTGATGACCACAGCTCCGTTACCGCACCCCTTCAAAAGCGCCGCAGACCTCCTGCAAATGGCCGCCGATCATCGCCTCACCATTTGGGACCTCCTGCTCGAAAATGAATCGGTGTCGCGCTCGCCTTCCGAGGTGCGCAACGGCATTCTGCATATCTGGAAGGTGATGCAGGGCTGCATCGATCGAGGCATGAACACCGAAGGCATCCTGCCCGGCGGCCTCAATGTGCGACGCCGCGCACCGCGTCTTGCCGCACGACTGCGCGAAAAGGGCTCAGCCGATCCACTGGCACCGCTCGACTGGGTAACCGTCTATGCTATGGCCGTGAACGAAGAAAACGCCGCGGGAGGCCGCGTCGTCACTGCGCCTACCAACGGAGCCGCAGGTGTAGTACCCGCCGTCGCACGCTACTATCGCGATTTCGTTCCAGGAGCCGACGACGAAGGCATCCTGCGCTACTTTCTCACCTCCGCCGCCATCGGCATTCTCTACAAAGAGAACGCATCAATCAGCGGCGCAGAGGTAGGCTGTCAGGGCGAAGTCGGCGTTGCCTGCTCCATGGCTGCTGGCGGACTCATGGCCGCCATGAACGGAACCAACGGCCAGATTGAGCATGCAGCCGAGATTGGCATGGAACACAACCTCGGCATGACCTGCGACCCCATAGGCGGCCTCGTACAGATTCCCTGCATCGAACGCAACGCCATGGGCGCAGTCAAAGCCGTGCACGCCTGCCGAATCGCGCAGAATGAATTGGAGAGCCATAAAGTCTCGCTCGATCAGGTCATCAAGACGATGTATCTCACCGGCCTCGACATGCAATCGCGCTACAAGGAAACATCTCTGGCAGGCTTGGCGCTCAATATCATCGAATGTTAGAGATTTAGTCATCGAGCATTAAGCCTTGCCCATATGGCTGTCATCCTGAGCGGAGCGCAAAGCGCGCAGTCGAAGGATCTGCTTCCCCTGAGCAGCAGCACGAAAAGGGGTGCCCCATCCTATCGCGTAGTTTGCGATAGGGTGGGAAAGCAAAAACCTCACCCAGACGCATGAAGCCTTGCCCATACGGCTGTCATCCTGAGCGCAGCGCGCAGTCGAAGGATCAGCTTCCCTGAGCAGCAGCACGAAAAGGGGTGCCCCATCCTATCGCATGGTTTGCGATAGGGTGGGAAAGCAAGAACCTCACCCAGACGATTTATACTCCGGCAGATAACTCACCCAAGCAGCCCATAATAGACAGCACAATCGTATTCCAGCCGCACACATCCCCGCGCATGCTTCTTGAAGAGTTCCTGGATCGCAGCCAGCATGGCGGCATATTTTGGGTGCTCTTCCTTCGGCATATAAGAAGAAGAAACAATCCGCCCCTCCAAAGCCTCAAGCGTAAGCAGCTGCGCATTCGGAAAAGCCGCGCGCCGCATTTCAGAAGGCGCAAAGAAGCTCTCAATCCGATCCGGAGTCAGGTGCTGCCGTTGCACCACCTCATAATCAATCCCAAACTCGCGCAGCAACCTTTCATAGCCATCATGAAATCCATCGCCACTCATCCGGCGCTCGTTGTACACCACGGCACACCAGCCGCCGGGACGCAAAATCCTGACAAAC
>JABDHA010000128.1:2310-9585 GCA_013285705.1 Acidobacteriota bacterium | reverse complement strand
CCAAAATCCAGTTCCTTCCGGTTGGGCCACAATCCGACCGGGAACTCGGAAAGCTCTCTCTACTTCACGGCTCAATGAGCGATTTGCCCTGAAGTCGTCATTTGAGAATTCACGAGCCGATGATTATTGCGGGCGGCCGATCTTTATGCGGACGATATCAAATGATCAAACAGCGATTGAACCAGGCTGCGCGTGCTCTTCTGAGAGAGTTCTGGGCCAAGGATTCTCTGGGTGACTGCCAGACCATGAGCGAGATGTATGATAACCGTGATGAAATCATCCGGCTTCAATCTAGAAGTGACTTCAGGAGATCGCAAGAGATCCCTGACAAGCTCGCTTCCGTCGCGAAGCTGCTGCCGATGCACTTCAACAAAGCTTTTTCGGATATGTTCGCTTCGAAGTGCCCCGACCTCGAATTCAGCCCGAAGCACGATCCAGTCATGATCCGTCATTACGTCGGCAATGGCATCACGCATTTTTTTCAACCGCTTCTTGCCTGAAGGCTCTTCCTTCAATAGTGCCCGGAAGACATTCAAGTGGTGCGCCTGTTCCGCATGGATTACGGCGACAAACAGATCTTCCTTACCATCGAAGTTGGAATACAGTGCACCCCGAGAATAACCGGCATCCTCGGCGATCTTCTCCGCCACGGCCCCGCCAAGCCCGTAACGCAGAAAGTGGCTGCGTCCTACGGCGATCAAGGCGGCACGAGTCTGTGCCTGGCTCTCCTCGCGGGTGAGCCGCTTTCGTGGTTTTGTGCCGTTCTCAGGCATTTAAGTCCTTAGCTCCTTCCGATCGTTGCTCCAGCAGTTCATTGACTGCCTCTAGAAAATGTAAAGACACGCTCCTAGATAGCCCGAACGTGACGATCGAAGTTGCGCCAAACGATTCTGACCACAATGAACACCCTGTATCCTGATACGAGGATAGCTTAACTCTGGAGGACTAACGCGAAGATAATATCAAGTGTTCATGCCTTAAATGGATGCAGTCTGTACTGGATCTGACCCATTTGATCCATGAATCTTCAGGGTTTTAGAACAATCGAATGGCCACAGCCACCGTAGCGGCCACAATTGCTATGATTGCGAGAACGACATACCACAGGTATGCCATGGGGATGTCTTCCAGGTCGTCTTTCATCTTGGTTTTCATGGTGGCTCCTTAGGCCATTACACGTGGAGACTAGTACTGTCCGGCCAGTGGGGAAATACCTCTGCATCACACACCAGTCCCTGCGAGAAGATCGCAGTAATCTTCCAGCTGCTGGAAATCGAAAAGACAATCAGAGATGCGCCTATCCGCGGCGTATCAGCATTACGCCCAATCCGACGCAAACGACTGCCGTTATCCGCAACGTCGGCACATATAGCGAACCCAGCCATGCAATGTATGCAGAAAGAGCATCCTGTTCGGGCTTCATACAAATCCCCCATATTCCGAAGGCCATGCAGAGCAGGCCTAACACGAGACAGACCCACTGCTCGATAACAACAATCGTCGTGGGCTGAGCGCTTTTTCGTTCGCCTCCTCCCTTCTCCCTCGCACCCTGTCTGACACTCAAAGTGCGCTCGCGGCCAAGGTGTTTAACATCTTCATGAAGACTGCCGGTGCCGCGATCGTAGCCTTGAATCGCAGGTGTGACTTTGGTCGCCAATATTCGGCCTGTGCTTGGGGCAGCCATTATGGGTTCCCCTTTCATAAGTCTCTACTTAAGCATACAATACGATTCCAGATACAATATGTATCTGGAATTTTAATGCCGGCACTCGGCCTCTCGGAAAAAGCGCTAAACGAAAACGGCTCGCCAAGCGTTAGAGGGAACGGCGGTTGGTTGGGCTCGAGGAATGAATCTGACAACGCTCACTCCGGCGGAAAGGAAAGCGGTTTGCCAGAGATTTCAGGGGCTACGAGCAAACATCCGGATTGGCGACAAACCGGGAATTACGAAACACAAGCGCGTTTCCCGATTGCTAATTCCGCGAAGCTGGAGTTTCACCGCAGCCACGAATAGACCCACCTGTGCCCATTCGGGGGTCTCGAGAATTGCCCTGTCAGAATTACCTCAAAAGGGGTATGAACCAACTGCCGTGGAGTGGTGGCCGAAAAACACTCTAGTTTGGGATGCAAATCTCTTGCTAATACTCCATAGTCTTTAGCAGTAACTGGTAACCGTATCCCACTTTGGCGGCTGTCCCCGTCAGCGGCCAAAGTTAAACCGCTTCTCCCCCGTCATTCCTGTTCAGGCAAGTCTAAAGTGAGCATCGCATCCGCCTGTCACGCATCACGGCGACACGGAAACTACACCGGCCCTTCAGGTAACTTCCGGTGAGTCCACCGATCCACTCCGAACTCCTGAAAAGTCACGTTTTGAGTAAGTTCGTATCGTCAGAAATGAAGTTACCTGAAGCGCCGTTTTTCAGGCACATCGTTGTGCCGCCGGCTTCTCAACGATGTGATTACTTCAGGGATGGACTGAAGTCATGATGCCATCTGAAGCAGCACAAGAGACAGAGCGCATCGGAAGAGGATGAGGTAAACATCGGTTAGTCGGCATTTTCATGGCTTGTTTTGGTTCCATTGGATTTCAGCGTCAGTGCGCCACGCGCTGGGAATACATCCGAGGCCGCGTTGAGCTAGAGTTGTCAGAGATACGGGGCGAACCGGACCAAGCCACCATATTCATACGGAAGTTTACGCCAGTAGACGATCGAGCTAATCTTGTCCCATGCTCCCGACAACTTTGCTCCTTTTGCTCTTCTTGCAACCTGCTGCGGTACAGTCATCTGGCCCTGGCGGCCTGACTTGCGGTGTGCGAGACGCGCAGAGCGCCCACTTCGCAGCAGTGCGGGCTTCACAGCCATGCTCAGATGCACAGCGAAGATGACCACGATAAAAATACCCACCTCTGCGAAGCAGAATACTTGTTTTCCTTGTTTGTTGTTCAGTTGATCCCCTGGGCTTGCGTGATGAAGCCCTCCGCCATGCGTCCCAGACCGGAGATCAGCATCAGGGCGACGCCTGTGCCTCCCCAGCCCATGTAGCCGCGGCCGTTCTTGAAATGCCATCCGGCTATTCCCAGGCAGGCGATACCGACAACCGGAGCAATCACGTTGCAGCCCCAGTTGACGATGTTCAGGACGGTGCCTTCTACGGTGGTTGCCTGTTGCCCTTGCACCGCCTTATTAAAGGCGGGTTGGGTACCGAGGTTCTGTGCATTGAGGGCTACGGGAGCAATCTGACCGAACCACATCAGACAAAGAGCGAGGCGAAGGATGATCCGAATCCAGTTGCGCTCTGCAGGACGGTTCAGGGTTGTGACTTCGGCACGGGTTTCCCGGCGATGCCAGGGTAGGGTTTGCATGCTCATATCTGTCTTCTCCTCCCGACCCGGCTGCTCGTGGCACCCGTGTCGCAGGGGAGAATGTAGGGCGCTTCCAAACCTCGGTCAAATCTGGTTATTCTGGTTTTTGGGGTGAATGGGCAGGGATCCAAGGATGAGTTCTGCCTATTATTTCGTCTGATTCGTAGGAGCTGCCCACCTATATATATTTGGTGGGCCGATCCAGAACTCAGCTTCGGCGCTTTGACATAACTGCAGGTCTCGATTGCGTGAATGGAATTTTTCCCGAGTTTCCCAGTCCACAACCTACGAAGATTGAGTGGGTATCTCGATATTTCCACATCGGGACGAACTAAGGGTCACTGCCGCTCTACGGGTCAGTGACGATCTAAGGGTCATTGGCCCACCTGACCCTTTGGGACGAACTAAGGGTCACCGCCGCTCCATGGGTCAGTGACAATCTAGGGGTCACTGGCCCACCTGACCGTTTGGCAGGTTGCAAACCGTTTCCAAAACAAAATAAAAAGCCCGGCCGACTCGGCCGGGCAGCATATTTCTCAAGATGAAGCTATTGTGGCGAGGCGGGGGCTGCAGCGGATGGTGGGGCTTGTGTGGTTGGCTTATTAGGCGTCGGTTTCGGTCTTGATGTCCAAACGATATAGATGCGCGTGTTCGCAGGTACTGACACAGTGATATGCGTATTCGCGTTCATCATCATCAATTGTGCATCACCGGCCATGCCTACGTTGTCCGGAGCACGCTCTCGTATGGCGTCGCTCATCGAATACGCGCCGCTATTGTTGTTGCCGACCAACATGGCTGCTGTGGATCCAATTCCCGACATGGTGCGCACCAGGAAGTTCCGTCCATTGTGTCGCCCGAATACATCGCCTTTGATCGGTCCCAGATCGAGGCCTTCTCCGATGGCTGTGATCTTTTCTCTTGCTCCGTCCAAAAGCTCGATCTCGTCGAAATCAATCCCGACGACTCCGGATGCATCTGCCTGCGTGAGCTTTCCATACACCCGCGCTCCGGGAGGCACCATCACCTGGTCCCCGATGGCATAGGTATATTCGACGATGGCCACGACCGGAGCATGGATCGCGGTCGATATCTGTGTATCTAGCCTCGCGGAGATCCGGGTGCCTTCTTCTAACTGCAGTACCGGAGTATCCGATTTTGTTGGCTCGTTGTCCCATCCGCTTGAGCCTTGTTGGGGGCCCTTCACATACACAAGAGACGCTTCCTTCAATGCGTTCTGCCCCTGCTGCGCGGCAGCCGTGTTCACTGCGTTATTCGTGGGCGCGCCACATGGTTCCGTATCTTCAAATTTTTGTTGTGTATCTTTGAACGGTGGCACTGATCCAAGATTACGGGATGGAGACACCGCTGCAGGACGATGCGCGCTCCCACTCGAGTCGCCAGCCGTTTCGTAAGCCGGCTTTTTTGTGCGCTGGATATCGTTAGGGCTGATACGGTCGCCGGATTGGTCCGCAGGCTGCGCACGCACGGGATCCATATTTGGCACGTGGCTCGCAGGTTGGCCTGACTGTGTGGGCTGTTTCTGTGCTTCCGCGTCTTTTTGCACTGGGGGAGCGGGCTTCTTTCCCTTTGCACCGAACTGCGCAAACATCAGGAACAGCAGCGCAATCACCACGCCCCCACCTAGCATGAACAGCTTGGTTTGATCTCCCCCATTGTTCGTGAGACCACTTCGCGTCGCAAACTCCTTGAGACGGACTTCCGCTGGATTGGCGGGCGCTTCCACTGCGGTCTTGCTCCCCTCCCCAATTGTCGGTGGCGGCGCCGCTGTCGTTGTTGGGACCGCTTCGTCGTCATCGTCAAGATTGACGGGGCTTTCGTGGTTTGTATTAAGGACACTCATATGAGAACTCCTGTTCTACCGGGCGTCCCCGGCAATCGGTGGCGTAAAAGGAAGCTGGATCAGCACGGGCTGGTCCACCTTGTCGGATTGGGCGATTTGCAGCAAGAGTTTTTCTGATGATTGTTTGTAGTTCGGGCGGTCGAACAACACCACACCATCGGCGCGCGCTCCCGGTTCAAGTCGCGTGGAGCTCAAGCGGTAATCACGGATTTGCAGCTGATCCGCGATGATGTGTGAGTCTTTCTTCTTTTTCTTTTCCAGCTTGATACCCGCCAGCTGGATTTGCGGCGGCACGATTTCGATGGGCTTACTCGATGTGTTGAGCACCGAATAGGACACCGCCACCTGGTTGTCCCATTGCCGTATGTCGCCTAACGACGTTTCAATGTCGTGGTTGTCCCAGCGCGTCCAATTAGGGGTATTTATCAGTGCTTGTTGCTCGAACTCGAGTTGGAGAGCCGACACCGGCGCCCCGGTTGTTGACACACGACGCGGTTGGGTCCCACCTTCGGCACCTTCTTTCGAATTGGGCGTGGGATCGTGCACGGCTTCGTTCGGCATACTAGGTGCTTTGACCAACAGGAACCCTGCTCCCGCTTTGTACTCCACCAAGAAATCAACCGGGGTATCGTTCGCACTCGCGCCGTCATTGATCAATTCGAGCGACACATGGAGACCCGACTTGGTGTTGATCAACAGGTTCGATTGTCCCGGACCAGGAGTGATCGGCTTCACATAGACGAAGTCCGGCTCGCCTTCGTTGTGCTCCGCTTTGAATGCGCCTGGACTCCCAAGAACAACGGAGGTCACTTCCTCCGGCATCTTGATGACGGAATCAAACTCCGGCCGCAGATGCAGAGGCGTGACTTCGCCCGGGTTGATAGTAAGGGCTGCGATACGCGCCGGCGTGTTGGGTCCGCTTGCTAACAGGGGCATCGAAAAAGTCAAAATGGCGATTGCTGCAACAATCCGGTGCTTCATAGCTAGCCTCACTTTTCCGGCAGACCGGCTGCGGAGGTCTTGCGTTTCAAATAGTGGTCTCGGATAGATTCCACATAGGCAACAACGTCTCTATTTCGGTAGTTAAGTTGCCGCGCCCCAATCCACCTGTCGCCGGCATAATATGCGGCAGCCACCATGCGCATATCGCCGTGAAACTCCCACATCAACGCCGTGAGGTAGCGCGTTCCTGCAGCGATGTTCTGTTCAGGGTCGAACGGATCGAATGCACCAAAGTGTCTAGCTGTTGCGGGCATCAGCTGCATGAGGCCTTGCGCTCCTTTGTCAGAAACAGCACGCGCATTCCAACGAGACTCGACATCGATGATTGCGGCGATGAACTCTGGCTCGAGGTGGTAGAGCGTCGCGTAGTGTTCGACCAGCGCATGGGGACTCGTGGACTGCGCCCTTCCCTGCACCGCGGCCATTGCGATGAGGACTGCGACAATCAATAAACGGTATCTCATGCTGGCAAGCCCTTCTGCGCAGATGCATGCAGCTTCTGCGCAAATACGTTCCCGTCGTGGAGCAAGTGCTGGAAAGCGGAACGTAAGAGGAGATGGCGTCGGTCTGCATCGGTCTTGACTAAGATCGGCAGCAACACATCTCTCATGTCGTCCGTCAGCTCATCAACGCCGAGAATCTGGCACGCTTTCGCGATGTCGATCATCTCGGACACAGAAGGCGGTTTTTCGAGGTTGTAGTTCCTGACCGAAACGGCAAAACCGGCAATCCTGCGATGGAAATCACTGCTTGCCTCCGGAGTTCGGCTAGCAATGATTGTCGCTTCTCGCTGCGCCGTAGGATGGTCGACGCGAATATAAAAACTTCTCCGACGAATGGGGTCTCCCAGGCGCCTCTGTTCGTTGGAGGTGATCACGGTAAAGGGAATACTGCGTGCGTGGACTGTCCCAAACTCTGGAACAGACAGCTGCCAAGCCGACAGGATTTCCAATAAAAGTGCCTCAAAATTTTCCTCAACCTTATCCAACTCGTCGATAAGAAGCACCGATAAACTACCTAGAATCTGTGAAGAGAAACCAAACCT
>JABDHA010000128.1:0-2300 GCA_013285705.1 Acidobacteriota bacterium | reverse complement strand
CGCATTAACGGGCCCGGGCGAAAAAAATCTCGCCCTCTTAGGCTTGACATCAGGTCTGCCCAACTCGTGTGCTGCCCCTTGCTGTATTTCATGAAAAGCCGCTGCAGGCTTTCGTCGAAGCTGCCAATGGCTTGTTTTTCCGTTAGCCCTTCGTAGCATTGGAGCCGTTCCATGTGAGTGCACGCCGCATTCGCAATGGCCAACGCCAGTTCCGTCTTCCCACTGCCCGCCGGGCCTTCCAGCAGGAGCGGCCGCTGCATCTTTGCCGCCAGAAAGGCCACTTGCGTCATCGTAGGTTCGATGAAATAGCCTGTTTTCTGAAGTTTCTCGTTCAGTTCCTCCACGGTCTCAAACATGCTTGCTCCTTCCGTCCGATGAAGCGCAGCATCGCCTGAGACTCAAACTCAGTCAAATTCGTCTTTTAGCGTTTTACCTTTGCGCGCGACGGAGCCTCAGGAAGGCTTTACTTCTTCAAGAGTGTCGAGGATAGCCTGTATCCCAGAGCCAGCGATTTGGTAGCCCCCTTAGCCCGTAGTGAAAGTAGCACTCCATGACAAAAATGCGTCCGATGGCTCAAGCAATGTTCTGATGCGATAAGCCTTCCGCTTTTTCATGGTAGTGATCCGTGAGCTGTTCCAGGTCATCCTGAAGATCTTTCATGCCGCTGACCTCTTTTTTTCTACTCATCGCACTCTCCTGACCTTCAGCGGCTGCGCGCATTCTCCTGTGACGACGATCTGCGCCTTGATTGCGACCTTGCCGTTCTTAGTTGCGATCTTCACCGCTGACATCAGACACAGAGCGTCGTCGTCTCGCTTTATCAGGTTCGATCAGAAGAGGCGAAGTATGGCGGTGCCAGTGATGTTCACGGGCTGGACAATAAAGCCGTTTCGACACTCGGTCAAACTCGTGCCACAATGCCTCATGGCTTCCGTGCTCGCGCGCACTTCGGCCCGCTTACTGGCCTCAAGTCCCAACTATCTTGAAGCGACCGCCGTCATCAGCGTTGTCGCCGCGTCACGATTCCTCTTCAAACCGCTTTTCTGGACCTTCAGTCCGGGCTTGTGCGTTTCCGTTGCAACGGCTGCGGCACTCTTCCTTTACGCCTGCTTAGACAATGGGCAAATAATCACTTATCTCGGCTGGGTTGCACCGCGTCGTCCGTTGTATTGGCTTTATGCGGTTCTAGCTGGCTTAGCAGGCGCAGCTGCAGCGCTCTTCGTTTTGCGTGGCACGGGCTTGTCTGTTGGCTCGGCGCCGGCAACTGAGCTGCTCTACGGAGTCACACTCGGTCCGGTCATCGAGGAAGTCATTTTTCGGGGGGCAGCCTTCTCTGTGGTGTATGTCACCGCTTGCTCAGCGAAGATCCTTATGCCCTGGAGAATCGGCATTTCGGTCTTGGTCACGTCCCTTCTCTTTGCATGGAGTCACACCCGGACCATAGGCATTCCCTGGATCATGATCTTTTCCATGGGCATCGGCTATGCGCTGATGCGCTGGCGCTCCAATTCCACCGGAACCGCTGCTTTGATGCACGCGATCTACAACGGGGTGATTGCAATCGCCATGATTCACCCGGCGGGCCTCTAGTTTCTAGGAGACGCCCTTTGCGCCAACCTGGAACGAACCAATCATCATTGATAGAACAATTAAAACTGGCATCAGCTCACCTGAACTCTTTACTTCATTCGTGCAGCGAGCAACCAATGCCTCGACCTGCTTGGGATCGTTTGATCGGCGCGAGAGTTCAGCCATCGCCCACAAGATCTTCCTCTTACTACCTCATTGAGTGGCTCGAATCCCTGCGCATTGAAGAAGATTGATCCGTTAGGAACATCAACAAGGTAGCTGGTGTCCAAGCTCTGAGCTGAACCCATGGCGTTCCGTTGTCGCTCCCAGGAATCTCGGTCGCAGAATATCGCGATCTTTGGCCTATCGGGACAAGGAGAGATTTCTGGAGCTGATTAGCGATTGCAACGACTGTTTTCGTTACTTCAACACATCCTTGAGAAATCTGCCCCTGCATATATTTGCGATTGGCGGCACTGACTTCCTTACGCCCAGTGCGCACAATCCAAAGTAATAGCCCGAGGAACGCGATAAGAAGCACCGATAAACTACCTAGAATCTGTGAAGAGAAACCAAACCTCATCATAGATATTCCGATCTAGTTGAAAGCTGCTGTCCGGCCTCTAGGCCTCTTTCTTGTGTTGAATCACTCGCAATAAATCTCCTCTGTCTCTTTTTAACTGAGATCTTTGCGTTCCCCTCGTCACCAGAGCA
This sequence comes from Acidobacteriota bacterium, assembly GCA_013285705.1. Taxonomy (GTDB): domain Bacteria; phylum Acidobacteriota; class Terriglobia; order Terriglobales; family Acidobacteriaceae; genus Alloacidobacterium. The sequence continues at coordinate 17 of JABDHA010000128.1, read as the reverse complement.
TCTTCGATCTCTTGTGC
>JABDHA010000127.1 GCA_013285705.1 Acidobacteriota bacterium | reverse complement strand
AAGCAGGTGGAAGTCTCGCGCAGTAACGTGCAGTTAGCGAATGAAGCTTTAAGCGAAGCGCAGCAGCGCTATGCCGCCGGAGTTTCAGACAACCTCGCCGTATCGCAGGCGCAGCAGTCCGTAGCCCAGGCGAACGACCAATATGTAAGCAGTCTTTACCAGCACAACATCGCAAAGCTTTCGCTGGCGCGTGCATTAGGCGTAGCTGAGAAAAACTACAAGAATTATGTGGGAGGAAGGTAACTGTGGCTGAGCAGACTGCGGAGACGACCGCGGAAAAAAATAGAATCGACCAGCCGGAAGAGACGAAGCAGAAGCCGCGACGTCGGTTCATCATTATCGGGGTGGTGGCAGTTCTGGTTGTGGTGGGGCTCCTTTGGTGGTGGCATTCCACGTACTACGAAGATACCGACGACGCGCAGGTCAATGGGCACCTGATCCAGATCAGCGCGCGTATCCAGGGCCATGTGCTCAAGGTCAACGTGGACGAGAACCAGTACGTCGATGCCGGAACCGTCATCGCCGAGCTAGACCCCAAGGATTTCCAGACCGCCGTGCAGCAGGACGAGGCCAACCTCGAAAGCGCGGAAGCCAGCTACGAAGCGGCTAAAGTCAATGTGCCGGTGACGCATATCAGCACCGGCAGCACGCTTTCCTCTGCAGGCTCCGACGTTTCAAGTGCCGATGCCCAGGTTACGCAGTCGCAACATCAGTTGCAGGCTGCGCAGGCCGCTGTCCTGCAGGCCGACGCCAATAACATCAAGGCGCAACTCGATCTGCAGCGCTATAAACCCCTGGTCGAAAAGGACGTGATCTCCAAGCAGCAGTTCGATGCCGCCGTGGCTGCGGCCGACGGCGACAAGGCCGCGCTTGAACAGGCCAAGGCCAACCTTGAAGCTGCCAATTCAGCTGTCCGCGTCGCCAAGGATCGCGTCGCCTCCGCGCAGGCATCTTTCAGAAACGCCGAAACCGGGCCGCAGCAGGTGGCCATCCAGAGAGCCCGTGCAGACCAGGCGGCTGCGCAGGTGGAGCAGGCTCGCGCCGCGCTCGACCAGGCCAAGCTCAACCTCAGCTACACCACGATCGTCGCCCCGACCGCCGGCATTATCACGAAAAAGAGTGTCGAAGTCGGCCAGAACGTCAGCGTCGGCCAGAATATGGCAACGCTCGTCTCTCTTGACGACATCTGGATTACCGCCAACTTCAAGGAAACGCAGCTCGAGCATATGCGCCAGGGCCAGCACGTAGAAATCGGCGTCGACGCCTACGGCGGCCGCAAATACGACGGCAAGATCACGCAGATCGGCGGCGCAACCGGCTCCGTTCTGAGCCTCTTTCCGCCGGAAAATGCCACTGGAAACTACGTTAAGGTCGTCCAGCGCATTCCGGTCCGCATCGATCTGACCAACCACGATCAGAACTCCGATCACCTCCTCCGTCCCGGCATGTCCGTGGAGCCGAAGGTAAAAGTAAAGTAGCGAAAAAGAACAAAAAAGCGGGGGCTCCGGCTCCCGCTTTTTTCTTGCCCGCTGCTTCTGTCACATCTTCGTAAAAATCCGCTCCTTCGCGCCCCGATCTCCAGGTTCCGTAAGCCGTCGCACCAGATCGGTGCATCTAATCGGGAAGTGGAGGATCGTAGCATGAGTAAGACTGCACTGAAAGAAGTTACCTCGACAAATAAAACTGACCACATCACGCCGCAGTGGCACCAGAACGCAAAAGAAATCCAGAAATTCGGCACCGTCATCAGCGACATGCCCATTGGCCTGGACGAGGCCGCGCGCCTCGAAATTACCAAGCGCCTGAATGTTCTTCTGGCTGACACGGCCAGCCTGCGCGATCTTTACAAAAAGTCGCATTGGCACGTCAGCGGACCCACCTTTTACCAGCTTCACCTTCTCTTCGATAAGCACTTTGCCGAACAGGTAGAACTGGTCGACGGTCTGGCTGAGCGCATCCAGATGCTCGGCGGAGTCAGCATCGCCATGGCGCACGACATTGCGGAGACGACGCGCCTGCAGCGTCCGCCCAAAGGCCGTGAAGAAGTGCCGGTCATCATCTCGCGCCTGCTCGAAGCGCACAAAATCATCCTCGAGGATGCCCGCAAGCTGGCCAAGAAAGCCTCCGATCTTGGCGACGAGGGCACGAACGACCTGCTCATCAGCGACGTCGTTCGCACCAACGAAATGCAGGTCTGGTTCATCAGCGAGCATCTGGTGGAAATGCCGCTGGTTTTCGCAAAATAAGGGCCCTATCTTTTAAGAAACAAGGGCCCGGATCGATGGATTCGGCCCTTGTCTATGCGCGCGGCAAGACTCTATTTGCGCCTTCCATTGCCATTCCCGCATCTAAATGGCATCCTTTACCTGCCGGGAAAACCATGCCAGTCGCCCTCAGCTTCTTTATGAAATACGGTTACTTCATCCTCTTCTTCTGGGTGATGACCGAGCAGATAGGCGTCCCCATTCCCAGCGCCCCTCTACTGATTACAGCAGGCACCCTCACCGCGACCCACCGGCTGAACCTGCCCCTGGTGCTCATCGCGATCGTTCTTGGCTGCCTTGCCAGCGACACTACCTGGTACTTCATGGGGAAGCGATACGGCGGCGCTGTCGTCCGACTGCTGTGCCGCTTGTCGATGGAGAGCAACACCTGCGTCAAAAAGACCGAAGGCTATTTCACGCGTAACGGAGAGCGCGCCCTGCTCCTGGCAAAATTCATCCCGGGTCTTGGCACGGTGGCTGCCCCTATTGCCGGACAGACCGGCATGCCGCTCCATCTTTTTCTCACCTATGACGCGATTGGAGCCTTGCTCTGGGCGCTCGCCTTCACTCTCGGCGGACGCTTCTTCGGCGACTTCCTCAAGCATCACCCCGACGCCTTCCCCAGCGTTACCCACGTCGCGGGCATCGTCTTCGTTCTCCTGTTGATCGGATTTCTTATCTATCGGTTCTCCCGCCAGCGTGCCTTCATCAAGGAGATGCGTACGGCACGTCTCGAGCCCGATGAGCTGAAGACGATGCTCGACAACGGCCAGCAGGTTTATATCGTCGACCTGCGCCATCCGCTCGACTATCTGCCAGACCCGCGCACGCTTCCCGGCGCTATCCTCTACACGCCGGATAAGCTGGTCGAACATACTGACACGATTCCGCGCGACCGCGACGTAGTGCTCTTCTGCACCTGCCCCAGCGAGGCAACTGCAGCAAAGATGGCGCTCACGTTGCGCAAAATGGGAGTCTATCGTGTGCGTCCCCTACGCGGCGGCTTCGACGAGTGGAAGCGCCTCGGCTTCCCGCTCGAAGAGATCCCCGAAGCGGCCACAGCCGTTACGACGCAATCGTGACCTCCTGATTTTGAGTGGTAGGGACGGGAAGAATCGGTAGTTTTCTCAAAGATTTAGTCTGCGGAGGGAACGACCCGATGAAGCGCACGTGGACGATCCTAGGGGTAGCCGACGTGCCAGCCAGCTTTAAGTGGTATCAGGCGCTGTTTGGCCAGCCGGACACCCCTCCTGCCCATGATTACTTTGGGCAAATCCTCGATTCAGATGGAACTGTCTTGCTCTGTCTCCACGCGTGGGGCGCCCACGAGCATCCCTCATTGATGAGCCCCGATCAGGGGACACCCGGCAACGGGCTCCTGTTGTTCTTTCGTGTCGATGATTTCGCCCTGGCGCTTCAAAGGGCACGCTCTGTCGTTACTCACTTCGAAGAAGAGCCACACGTGAATCCGAACACGCAAACCAGGGAGTTCTCGCTCCGGGATCCGGACGGATATTTCGTTACGATCAGTGCGCTCTCTGCGGCCTGACAAGGCGCTGCAGGGGCTGGCTTTTCAAGTGGCAATGCGCAAATGTGCGGTCGCGTTGTAGCCTTTCCCCGCCTGTGCTACCTTGCTCAGAGCAAATCCCTTATCGGAGCTCCCTCAGAATGGCGTTCACGGAAAAGTTTCACTGCGACGTATGCAGCAAAGCAAAGAGCGAAGAGTCGGTGGACTGGTGGCTGGCCTGGACTGAGCAGCTCTCGCCCACTCCGGACACGCCTACCATGCCGCAGCTTAGATTCATGCCCTGGAACACTCTGCTCTCCCACGAAGCGGAGGTACGCCACCTCTGCGGCGCCCGCTGCGCACAGACCCTTATGGACCGCTGGATGACCAGCGGAGCTTAGCCAGGAAATCCGTCATTCGGTGAATTGTTATTTCGGCCGGGCGTAGCCACCGTAAGACGGCTACGCCGCGAAGAAACGCATCACGAGGTCGGATTCGACCAGCCGCCAACGTCTTTCGTCAGCTCGTCCGCTTCCACAGGTCCCCACGAACCCGGCTCATATACCTTCACCGGAGGCTTGTCGGCCAGCAGCGGATCAAGAAGGTGCCACGCCATCTCGACGTAGTCTTTGCGTGCAAACCAGGTCTGGTTGCCACGCATGGCATCTTCCAGCAGCTCCTCATAAGGAAGCAGTTCGTCCGTACCGCACTTCTGCTCGGCTTCGAGTTCCACCATGCAGCCGCGCAGACGTTCCCCGGCTTCCTTCACCGATCCGCCAAAGGCGATCGCCGGCGTCGGGCTCAACCGGAAGCGCACATAGTTCTGCGGCGGCAGATGCTCTGAAAATACCGGCGGCGTCTGCCGCAATTTGGCGATCACTTCCGTTGCCGTCACCGGCAGCGACTTCCCCGTACGGATAAAGAAGGGAACATCCCGCCAGCGCCATGAGTTGATATGCAGCTTCAGCGCCGCAAAGGTCTCCGTCACTGAGTCTGGCTTCACTCCCGCTTCCTCGTGATATCCCTTAAACTGCCCCAGCACCACATCGCTCTTCTGGATGACTTGGACGCTCTTGAGCACTTTGAGGCGTTCATCGCGCAGGCACTCACGGGCTGGATTTGGCGGCGGCTCCATCGCGATATTGCTCACCACCTGCAGCAGGTGATTCTGCACCACGTCGCGAATCGCGCCCACTGGATCATAGAAAGCGCCGCGCTCCTGAATGCCGAACTTCTCAGCCATCGTGATCTGAACGCTCTCCACGTATTGCCGGTTCCAGATCGGCTCGAGAAACGAATTGGCAAAGCGGAAGAAGATCACGTTCTGAACAGAATTTTTCCCCAGGTAGTGATCGATGCGGAAGATATGGTTCTCGTCAAAGACGCGGTCAATCTCGGCGGTAAGCGCCCGCGCCGACACCTCATCGTGTCCAAAGGGCTTCTCGATCACCACACTGGCGCCATCCGCAGAGCCCGACGCCTTCAACTGATCAATGACCTTCCCGAACAACGACGGGGGAATTGCCAGGTAGTGAAGCGGATGCTTCGCCGCCCCAAGCATCTGGCGGACTTGCTTGAACGTCTCCGGATCGTTGTAGTCCCCATCCACATAGCGCAGGGCATTGAGCAGCTTCGGTAGCCCTTCCGGATCGGCCCCGCCATGCTTCTCTACGCTGTCCGTCGCGCGCGCCTTGAACTGTTCGAGATTCCACCCCGCCTTCGCCACTCCAATCACTGGCCCGGGCAGCCTGTCGCGCTTGGCCAGCCGTAGCAGCGACGGAAAAATCTGTTTGTAGGCAAGATCGCCCGTGGCTCCAAAAAATACCAATGCATCGGATTGTGTCTGGTCCATAATTGCTTTCCTCAGGCCTCTATCGTAATTCGATGCCTCATCTCACAACTGGTGACAAAAGCCGTCCCACAAAGTCTATCGCGGTCTGGCTGTTGGAAGCGGCACAGGCATATTTTCATCTGACTTTTACGAAAACCAGAAAGGCAAATCATGAATACCAGCAAGTACAAACAGATTTTGCTTGCCAAAGAGCACGAGCTCTCTGTGCAACTCGAAGGCGCGGGAGATGTCGCGCATGGCCAGACCGATGTCGAAGTCCGCGACACGAGTGACGAAGCCGTCACCGATCAAGAAAAGGATATGCAGTTCCACGAAGCCGATACGGACTGGACCGTGCTGCAGCAGGTGAGAGCCGCGCTTGAGCGTATCAAAGACGGCACCTATGGCAAGTGTGTCGTCGACGGCGGACCGATCGAAGAGAAACGGCTTGAGGCCATGCCCTGGGCTCCCTACTGCATCAAACACCAGGAATTGTTGGAAAAAGCCGCGCCGCCACAAACGCCAACGCTATGAACGTTGGCATTTGTGTGGGATGGGCAGTCGTGTCCCCAAAGTCAATCCTTTGATGGATGCCCGGAAATACTCGTCGCGGTACACTCCCGGCATGGCGATCTTGACCGAACCGATTGGCAGTATTCCCCGCCCAGCTTCACTCATGCAGGCCATTGCGGCGTTTCAGGCCAATCAAATCAGTCAGGCAGCGCTGCAAGACGCTTACGCCAGTGCATTGCAAGACACGATCCGCCGACTGGAAATGACCGGATCACCTGTCATCACCGATGGCGAGCAAACCAAGCCCAGCTTCGCCACCTATCCCCTCTCCGGACTCACCAACCTTGCACCGGATGGAGTGACGATTCCGTTTGCGGACGGGCATGTGCGTCAGTTGCCCCGCTTGACCGCGTCACCCTTTGGCTACGGCGTGCACGCTGCCAGCTACCTGGTGGCGGCCCGTAAATATACCCAGTCCCCGATCAAACAGGCGGTCATCTCCGCATCTGCCATGAGCTTGCTCTATCCATCTCAGGGAATCCCCGGTTATCCCCGCGAACTGTTCCTGGTGGATCTGATCGCGGAAGCTGCGGCCGACATACGGGGTGCGCTCGACGCTGGCGCTGCGAGTGTGCAAATCGACTTCACCGAAGCCAGGTTATCGCTCAAGCTTGATCCCTCAGGCGATCTGCTTCGGACCTTCGTCGCGCTCAACAATCAGGTTCTGGAAGGATTTACCCCCGCAGAACGGCTGCGGATTGGAGTGCATGTCTGCCCCGGCGGCGACCATGATTCAACCCACAGCGCGGATGTTGACTATGCAGCGCTTCTGCCAGACCTCTTTCAATTGAATGTCGGCCGCTTCTATCTACAGATGGCCAGTGAGCGGGACAGAAAGCGCGTCCTGGCGACGGTCCGCCAACTCCTCGGCCCGAACCGGATCGTCTTTATCGGCGTCATCGACCCCATCCAACCGGAGATCGAAACAGCCGCTCAGGTTCGCGATCGTGTGCTTGAAGCGGCATCCTTTTTCTCCGCCGCGCAGCTCGGAACCACCGATGACTGTGGTTTTGCGCCCTTTGCCGATGACACGTCCACGGCTCGCGAGATCGCGTTCAGCAAGATCAGGGCAAGGGTGGAGGGCACCGAACTCGCTGCTCGCGAACTAGGCCTCTGATCGAAGCCAAAGAGCCCTCGCTTTATCCGGTTGTTTCAGCACGCGACTCCCCATGATGTAGACTGCGGCTGCCGAAAAATTGAGCCAGCGGAGGATACGTCATGAAAGCAAGACGAAAGATCATCGTCTACATCGCGACGAGCGCCGACGGTTACATCGCCCGGCCAGACGGCGATGTCGAATGGTTAAACCGCCGCCCGGGCACAGTCGATTACGGTATGCGTGCGTTCTATCGCACCATTGACACGATCCTGTGGGGACGCAAGACCTACGACTGGGCTCTCGATTATCACAAGAAGGCGGGCAGCAAAGGCGAAATCTTCGACACGAAGGTTGCCAACTATATCTTTTCGCGGAAGCCTCCGGAACAAGCGGCGCAAGGCGCGGAATTTGTGTCGGAGCCGGTGAAGGCCTTCGCCCAGCGCCTGCGCGCGACGCCGGGAAAGCACATCTGGATGATGGGCGGCGGAGAGCTGATCGCCTCGTTCCTCGATGACGGCGAGATCGACGAATTCGACATCCACATCATTCCTACCCTGATCGGTGAAGGCATTCCACTCATAGCACCCCGCCATCGGGACGTGGCGCTTCGTTTGCGCTCAGCGAAGAAGTACCTCGACAGCGCCGTCCGTCTGCGCTATGAAGTCGAAAGGTAGCCGGACTAGGTAGTCGCTACGAGCAGTTCCTCTGGTCAAGGCGAATCCGCGAGCATGCACGGTTTGTCACCGGCCGAGCCAATAGCGGAGCAAACCAACCCCAACGCTCAACAGGATCAGGTGAATCACATTCAGCTTGAATCTTCGGAGTAGCACAAGCGAAAGAATCACCCAGCCCAGAGAGACGATATCAAGCTGTCTGAGTGACACTCTTCCTGAGGGAAAGATGACGCCCTTCCCCAGAAAGAATGTCAGATCAAGAATTGCGCCGACTACGACGGCAGTGATCAATCCCAGGACGCCCTGAATCATTGGCTTGCCCTGTGTTCGCTCCACGAGCGGAGCGCCGGCAAATACGAAGAGAAAACACGGTAGAAAGGTGTAGAACGTCGTTGCCAGCAGGCCCAGCGTGCCCATCCAGAGTGAGCCGTGGAAGTGGTTGTATCCGGCCATGAATCCAACAAAAGCCACTACGATGATCAGAGGTCCAGGCGTCGTTTCGGCCAATGCGAAACCGTCCATCATTTGGAGTCTGGTCAGCCAGTGCAGCTTCGACACGGTTACCTGCGCGACATACGGAATAACCGTGTACGAGCCGCCGATGGTCACGAATGCGGTCTTCGTAAAGAACAGGATCAGGCTCCTCCAGAAGTGGAAGTCCCCGGTAAAGAAGTAGAAGGCAGGCAGCGGTAGAAGCCACAGGAGCAGAACCATCCCAGTCAGCTTCGCGGCTGGCTTCAGGAGAGGCGCAGGCTCCTGTGCCACCGGGCTCAGGCTGCTGATATAGTAGCCATCTTCGTCGTTCTCTTCGGCGCCTGCTTCACCCGGTCTGTGAAGAAAGCCAGGCCGAAATCTTCCCAGGACGATCCCAAGAACAACCGCACCGAACATCACCAGCAGCAGCGAAGCATCAAAAAAGAACATGCCGATAAATGCGGCTGCTGCAACGGCGCACTGCACAGAGCCGCGCAGCGCTCTCCCGGCAATTCGTTGCAGAGCAATCAGGATTAGAGCAATGACGGCGGGCTTCAGCCCGTTGAACATCGCCACGATCCACGGCAGGTTGCCGAATTTGGCATAGATCACGCTCAGCGCCAACAGCACCAGCATGGAGGGCAGCACAAAGAGCGTTCCAGCAACAATTCCGCCTCGCTTGCCATGGAGCTTCCACCCGATATAGATGGCGAGCTGTTGCGCCTCCGGTCCCGGCAGGATCATGCAATGGCTCAACGCATGGAGGAATCGTCCATTGCTGATCCACCGCTTCTTCTCAACCAAATCGTCGTGCATGATGGCGATGTGAGCCGCCGTACCGCCGAAGGTGATCCATCCCAGCTTGAACCAGAAACGCAGGGCTTCCCTGAAGGTAGGTCGCTGCACTGCAGGGGATTGTTCAACCTGCGGCGTTCCAGGTTCTGCGAGCGAGGTTGGTGCGTCGACACAAGAATTCTCAGAACCTGTAACCATTAAGACATTATAACGTCATAATGATATCGCGAGAGGTAGATTCTTGTGCATCATCTTTTGCGTGGTCCGGTCCACAGCCGGAGCTTCAAAAAAGGAGCAATTGAAGATGAATAACATCCGCAAACCACTGGAACCAGGACGCAGCGATCATTTTGTGTCCCTCAATCGAGCTTCGTTCACTCGCTGGG
>JABDHA010000126.1 GCA_013285705.1 Acidobacteriota bacterium | reverse complement strand
GGGCGTGCGAATCTGCCGATTGATTGCATCGCCATTTGGGAAGTATCGACGGGCGAGGGTTTGATTGATGACAACGACGGCTGCGCCGCGGGTAATTTCAGATTCGTCCCAGACGCGCCCGTCCAGAAGAGGAATGTGGAGCGCGGAGAAGTATTTCGAGCCGACGAAGTTGGCCCGTAGAAATTGACGCTGCGCGAAGGGAGCGCCCAAGATTTCAAAGGCGAGATTGTTGCCGCTATTGGGTGGCGTAGCGTTTGAGGAAACGGCGACCTCGGTGACTCTAGGTACGGTGGAGATCTTTTGACGCAGGGCTTCAAAGTATGCGGCGCGACTTTCACGTGTGAGATAGCTGTTGAGATGGAGCGGAATGGGAACAGACATGACGCCGGACGGATCGTATCCGAAGTTGCGATGCGTCATCTGCAGAAAGCCGCCGATGGCAGATCCAGCGGCGCCCATCAGCACGGTGGTGAGCGCGATCTGGGCGGCGATGAGCGTGCCGAGCGAACGGGCCTGACCGCTATATCCCGCCACCTTGCGCCCGACGGCTTGGGTTATCTGCGAAACGTCTGGGCGTGACATGCGAAACGAGGGCAGGAGGCCGAACAAGAGTCCGCTGGCCACGGCCAGAGCGATTGAGAAGGCGAGGATGGGCAGATTGATGCGTATGACCGACTCGTGCATGAAGACGTCAGGAAAGAGCGAGTACATGAGCTTGGCCATGTAATAGGCGAGGCCAACGCCGAGCAACGAGCCAGCGATGGCTAGGACCAGAGCTTCGACGAGCAGCTGACGGATGAGGCGCAAGCGGCTGGCTCCGAGTGCGGCACGTATCGCGAACTCGCTCTGCCGGCTCAGTCCGCGCGCGAGGAGAAGGATGGAGCAATTGGCGCAGCCGATGACGAGCAACATGACCACGGCGAAAAAGAGCAGGAGGAGCGCCTGGCCGATGCTGGTGACAATGCGATCAGTGATGTGCTCTATATGGAGGCGAAAGCGGCTCGGGAAGTACTGCGGAGTCTCCTTGGCGAACTGATGGACGAGTGCGTCGATTTCAGCATTGGCGGCAGCCAGGCTAACGCCGGGTTTAAGTTTCATGATGGGCAGGACATTGCGTTCGCGCGTGGGCATGAGCGACATGGGAACATATAGGTCGGGCTCCCAGGTGTAGTCCTTCGGCATCACTCCGACGATGGCGTAAGGCTTGTGATCGACCTCGAGGACGCGACCGAGGACGCTGTTGTCGCCGTTGTAATAGCGCATCCAGAATGAATAGCTAAGAACCATGGGTGCACTCTGCGTGGCGGCTTCCGCGTCAGATGGCTGGATGTTGCGGCCAAGCATAGCGGGAACGCGAAGAAAGCTACCGATGTTTTCGGTGACATAGGAGAGCGTCACGTCCTCTGGGACGCCATTGCCAGTGATCTCGGAATTTCTGCTATCGTCGCCGACAGCGTCTTCAATCGAACTGGCTTTGAGAAGTTCTTGATATTGCGACCAGGTAACGCTGAACCATCGCTCGGGTGAACTGGGCTGATCGTCGTTCAGCATGATGGGATAGGCAAGACGCTGCCAATCCGCATAAGGCACGGGATGCAGCAGCACGGCATAGATGAGACTGAACATCGAGGTGGTCGCGCCAATTCCTAATGCGAGAGACAAGATGGCGACAACGGAGAGTCCGGGATTCTTAAGTATCTGACGAAAGGTGTAGTTCAAGTCTGCCCAGAGGGTCTGCAGCGTTGGCCACTGCCAAACTTCACGGCTCTGCTCCTCGATTCGCGTGACATTGCCGAACTCGCGGCGGGCAGCTCGCTCTGCGTGTTCCCGCGTCATGCCGTGGTCCATTAGGTCGGCGACTTTTTCATCGAGGTGCTCGCGGATCGACTCTGAAAGCTCGTCGTAACGACGGCGGCGAGATAACAACTGTCCGAGCCAACCCATGAAGCCTCCTACTGTCCAGCTAGTGTGAGTACGCGGGTAATTCCGGCGAACATCTTCTCGACGCTCGAAATTTCCTGCTCCAGGTGTTTTTTACCTGCCTCGGTCACTTTGAAAATCCGCACAGGACGGTTCCTGGCGGATAGGCCCATTTCTGTTTTCAGCCAGCCAGCCTTCAGCATCCGTTGCAGGGCGGGATACAACGATCCTTCCTCAATCTGGAGATAATCCTCCGAAATATCCTTAAGCCGCTGAGCGAGCGCATAGCCATGCATGGGCCTCCAACTCAGGCTCTTGAGGATCATCAGTTCCAGGGCGCCGGGGAAGAGATCGCGGTATTGAGACTTCTTCGTCATGCGCCTCACAATAGTATTTTTAGAATAGTATGTCAAGATTAGTAAATATTTAAGCCCATGTGCCATTTGCGTCGCGACACGCCGCGTGTCAACATCTCGCGGGGCTCTTGTTCCAGGCTGGAACGGGGTTGTGTGCAGAATGAGCGCTGCGATCGCTTCACAACTCAAGTCTCAACGGTTGCATTCAGGGCTTAGCGCTCATCGACGCGAATTTTGCGATTAGCTATGGGTGGGGCAACTACCAGAGAACAATCAATTAGCAATTTCCGGTTTGCCGGTTACAACCAGAATCTCTGGCTTTCAGACCGGTCATACGAGTGGTACATTCGATCCGATGGCACTTGTTGTGACGGGGTCTATGAAACTGCTGCGAAAGCTTTTCGATCGTTCTCGTATTCCGCACGCGCTAGTAATGCCTCTCCAGTGTCTTTTCCTCTTATTCGTGTCCCTGGCGCCGCTGGCCGTGGCGCAACAGGTGAGTTTCCGCATTACGCTGCTGCGGCCGGTGGAGGAGCTGCGCGCGGAGGCGCTGAAGAGCAAGCCGCCGGCAGAAGAAGGAACTTTCCGGAGTCCGGACCTGGTGGAACTTGTGAAGCTCGATCCGACCATAAAGCTGGATGTCCGGTATGCGACCACGAACAATTTCTTAGGTACTCCGGTTTACACGCAGGCGCGGGCTTTTCTAGAGCGGCCGGCTGCGCAGGCGCTGGTGCTCGCCAATCACCAGCTGAGGGATCAGGGATACGGCCTGATCATTCACGACGGGTATCGTCCGTGGTATGTGACCAAAATCTTCTGGGACGCGACACCGGATGACAAGAAGAAGTTTGTGGCCAACCCGGCGGAAGGATCGAAACACAACCGCGGATGTGCGGTCGATCTGTCGCTCTATGACCTGAAGACGGGCGAGGAAGTACAGATGCCGAGCGGCTATGACGAGATGACCGATCGTGCCTACGCCGATTATCCGGGCGGTACACCCGATGAGCGCGCCCGTCGTGCGCTGCTGCGTGAGGCTATGGAAAAGCAAGGCTTCAAAGTGATCCCGGATGAGTGGTGGCACTTCGACTACAAGGATTGGAAGCTCTACCCGATCATCAACGTGAAATTCGAGGATTTGGGCCAGTAGCAAGCCTAGCCGGTTAATGAGCAACAGGCGCCGGCTGTTGTGGAAGACTCCACGGGCCAGCTAAGCGCTGATATGCCGACCCGGGCAGTTGGACGATCACCGGCAGCCGAGAAGGATCTAGCCAGAGGATCAGGGATTCGAGATTGTTCCTGGCCATGGCGGTGCAGCCGGCGGTGCCTCGATCGGGGCTATGCCAGATATGAAGAAAAACACAAGAGCCGCCTCCCGGCCGCGGTGCGGTGTGGCCCGGAACGGCGGAGTTGTGATCGATCACGATTCCCCAGCGATAGGATTCGCCAACATCGCGCATATGCTCGGAGCTATTCCAATCGGTCGCGACAGTGGAGCGGTCGACGATCCGGTTATAGTTCTTCGACGAGGCGTCATCGACGCATTCAATGGATGGAGTAAGGACGAGATAGGGCAGCTTGATCCCGGTTAGGGGCTGGGCTGCGTAGCCGAATGCGGTACCCAGGGCGAAAACCCCAGCGGGCGACTTGCCATCTCCCTCTATCTTGATTGGTTCAGATTCGACGCGGACACCAGGATGGCCAGCATCGATGAGGCCGATACCCCATCCCATGCCTTTGCTGCCAACCACGATAGGGATGGGCTCGCCCACGGAACGCCATGACTCATGCGGATCAGCGCGCTCAAAGCGCTCCAGCCGGCCCTGTACTGCGTCCCAGCCAGGCGTGACTACCACGATCATCTGTGTGGAACGCGCGAAAACCAGCGGCGCAGCAGGTTGAGATGCGGCCGGAATACGCGCGGCGACAAAGGGCGCAAAGCACAATAGAAAAAGTGCAGGCTTATTCATCAAGGGAAGTGTACGGCAAGATGGCTCTCAGTCCGAGCAAGCTTTTCGAGCGCTTTTTGATTGGCCTGGTTTCTAATGCCTGATGGCAAGCGCAACCTTCTGCTTACCGGTCGAGCGCGGCGCGCGAACAGGAAGGCGATTCAGGCCTGACACCCCTGGTCACTATGTTTTTTGGAGCCAGAGTCTCGTACGATATCCCCCCGCGGATTCCCCTGTGCCAAAGCGAAATGACCGACAGAAAATCGGATTAAATGTTGAGATCCTTAAGGGCCATCTTAGCTGCATGAAATCCACACATTCCGTGGACGCCGCCGCCTGGGGGCGTTGATGCTCCGCAAAGATAGAGTCCCGAACGCGAGGTGCGATACAACGACCGTGTAGGACGAAACAGTAGCTGGCGGACATTCATTGCTCCTCCCAGGATATCGCCGCCGACTAGATTGGGATTCCAATTCTCCAGATCTTTGGGTGTAGAGACGGAACGGGACAGAATGCAATCGCGGAATTCGGGAGCGAAGCGTACGATTTGGCGCTCGATGGATTCGGTGTAGTCTTCGGTGCTGCCGTTAGGGACATGACAGTAGGCCCAAGCAGTATGTCGACCAGAAGGAGCTCGACTGGAGTCGAAGAGCGATGGCTGGCCGAGTAGGACGAATGGTTTGTTGAGCGAAAGGGTCCTTTCAGCCTGAGCAATCTCTTCGAGAGAGCCTCCAATGTGTACGGTGGCGGCCCGCAGACACTCGCGAGCGGTCCACGGAATCGCTGCATTCAGTGCGTAGTCAATCTTGAAAGCACCGGGTCCATACCGAAATCGCTCCAGTTGCTTTCGATAGTCAGTGGATAGATGGGAACCGGCGATGCGAAGGAGTTGGCGCGGGGTGATGTCTGCGAGGACGAGGTCGGACAAAGGTAGCTCGGTTACTTCACGACCGGTTTCAACTCGGCCTCCGAGATTCTCTAAATGTCGGACTAGGGGATCCGTGAGAGACTGCGCACCGCCACGCAGGATCGGCCAACCTCTCGTGTGTCCAGCGGCTATCAACGTCAAGCCAACAGCAGCTGAAGCGGTAGTTTCTAACGGGAGGATGGAATGGGTTGAGACGCCAGCAAAGAGGGATCGAGCCCGCTCTCCAGCAAAGTGGGAACGAGCCAACGACAGCGCCGGCAACAGAGCGGATAGGCCAAAACGCACGAGCACGAACGGACTTTCGGGGATATGTAGGATGGGGCCAAGAATTTCTTCGACCAAAGCAGCGAAGTTAGAAACTACGGGTTCTATCAGTGATCGGTATGCTTTGCGATCACATGCATCGAGTTGGTCGATTGTTTCTTCAATCGAATGTTCAAGCACGACCGCGGTCCCGTCATCCAATGGGTGAGCGAATGCCGCGTGCGGTTGAATCCAAGGAATGGTGAAGGGAAGAGAGCCATAGAAAGGGCTTGCGGCGCCCAGGGGGTATGTCGAAGAGCCCAGGTCGTGAAGAAAACCAGGCTGTGTGACCTCGGCAGTTGAACAGCCACCACCAATCTGCCCATTACGTTCTAGTACGGTCGTCCTTACGCCCGATGCTGCAAGGACAATTGCGGCTGAGAGTCCGTTCGGTCCTGAGCCGATGATTGTTGCCGTCGACATGCCCACGCTTTCTATCATCCAACCGAAAACCGAGGGTAGATTAGAGGTGCGGCTGATCCATAATACGTCTTGAGTTCTCGGACTGTGGATGCGATCGAACGAAAATTGCGGCTCGTTCAGTGAAGGCCTACCTGGTCCAATGAAGACGAAGTTGTATACGCTTCTGATTTTCGCCATCGCCGCGCGAACCATTGCCCGCGCAATGTCAAATAGGTCCGTGTCGCCCTAAACGCGTCCAGGAAGCCGTTCCGTGACTTCCTGGAGCAACCAGCCCGTTGCCGTCCGGGTCCTTGAATGAAACAAAGGACCCATAGCTGAGACCCTCCGGGTGTGGCCCGCTGACGCGGACGTCGATGCCTGGAAACCTGCAGCCAGTCCCGCTTGCACAGTGAAACACCTCGCTCGCGTCGATATGCTGTGCGACAAGCTGCTGACGCGCAGCGACGATGTCGGAGACGACCAGGTGCAAGGCCTGGGCCGAACCGGGTGGGGCTGAAGTGAGGTTCACACCGGCGGTGCGATCAGCGTCGAGCCGCCATCCGAGCCGCGAGTAGAACTCTTTTGCACGGTCGACATTCGAGACGGGAATGACGACTACCTCGAGCTTCATATTGACATTTGTGACGCTTCCATTTCCTGGCGCATCGTTACTGATTACTCCGTGGGTGCTCATCGCTATCTCCTTAGTTGTGGGATCCAAACAGCATCGAGCGAAGATTCGAGTTAACAAACATCGCCTCTACGTCTTAGGATTTCGATTTTCACATCGGGGCGCGTATTGGGTGAAGACAAAGTCACGAGCTTTGGAGGGCTCGTGGCAAGAAAAGCAGGCTGTGGATACCGCCTCGTTGACAGGTTTGCCGTCTGTAAATTGAGCGAATCCCCAGCCGCCTGTTGCGGCGTACCTTCCGGAATCTCAATGACGACGTGGGTGCCATGGTACGACATCCTTCTGCTCTTCCTTTGAGTAGGGCTCCCCAAAATATGGGAACTCGGTACGGATACGATTGCGATCAGGGGCGGCGCCGTCCTGGATGGGCCTGTTTGTCGCCAATGAAAGCATCACATCCTGAACATCATCACCCAGTGGCCTCCCATTGAATCTCGCGACATCAAATGCAGCTGCCGTTCCTAGTTCATAGGGCAAGGTGTTCGGGCATAGTCGAGAGACCATTTGCTTTCCGTATTCTTCCGGGTTCACGGCAGATCCTGCATAGGTAGTCATCTTCTGGGTATAGTCTGCGATGTATCCCGAGAATAAAGCGATGTCATCTGATGGTACCGATTTGTTGAAGGTCTCTTTCACCTCTTGATTGTCGGGATCGTTGAGAAAGAGGTGCGTGATCATCGGAAGGCCCCAGCGTGACACCTGCATCTCGGGAGCATGGCCATAAAGTGACACCGTTGCCCAGGCGTGGACCGTTCCCTTGCCGATCAGATGGTTTGGGACTTCAAGGACAATCGCAGTAATATTGCGGTTGTTGAAGAAGTTCTGACGACTGCGCTGGAACGCATCGCCGTCATACCTGTGTTCGTTGTAGTAGGCCTTCTGAAGATTTTGCATTGCGACCGCGTCGGCGGCGAACAGATCGGGAGCGATTCCAACGAAGGCGCGAATACCAGACTTGCTATGGACTTTCCCGGTATCGCCTTCTATTAGCAAGTCGCCCTTGTCCCCGCCGATAGCCTCACCAGTGGCTCTACGGACCTGAAATTTCTGAACATGGATATGCTCGTTCCCGTTCACATGGCTCGGTTCGTTGAACCTGAACTTGAAGACAACATCTTCGCGAGCGTCACCAGTCAGGTCCAGGCGGAAGGCATACAAACTCTCAATGTGAAGGGTATCCGGTGCAGAGAGGACAACATCAGGATTGACGGTCATCGCCATCACCGTTGTGTCGGGAGCGCCCTGAAAGAGATAGAAATCAGACACGTTCAGGCTTGGATCCTCTTTCGCAAGTTTGGTATCGAAATGATGGGACATAGATTTCCTCTGCTAATGCGTCATTGATTATTCGCGCTTATTCGCATTTTGGATAGCATATGAGCCATGACTGCGTTTGCCAGATTTGCCATTCGCTCTTCATAATTTGGCACTCTCGAGCGACGGACTTTAAATTCCGTCGTAGCGTGAATACGCACGCTTTGCCCAATAGGCAGGCCGTTTGTCCTTTGTAACTATTCTCCACGGTCAGCCGCGAAGAATGGAGGCCCCGAAGGGGGGCACCCGTCAGCCCGCCGTCAACCATCAGCTCGACTGCGTTGATGTATGACGAATCGTCCGAGGCAAGAAAAAGCACAGCCTTGGCCAGATCTTCAGGCTCGCCCCAACGGCCAAGCGGAACCGTGGAAGAGAAGAAGTCGGAAAGTTTTGCGGATTCCTCTGCCGTGGCACTGGCGCGCGGCCCGCGCTTCCAGATGGGAGTCTGCGTCGCGCCCGGGGCCACCACGTTCACGCGAATCTTGCGCGGTGCAAGGTCTGCGGCGATGGATCGCGCCATCGAGACGAGTCCGCCTTTCGTGGCTGCGTAGGCAGCTACGCCCGGTTGACCGAGATAATTGTGCACCGATCCGTTGAAGATGATGCTGCCGTTGTCGTTCATGAGAGGAGCGGCTGAATTGACGGTAAAGAAAGCACCGTTGAGATTGGTGTGGACTACCTTCTCGAAGACGGCTTCGTCGGTCGTGCCGGTCGGCGTCCTGCCAGTAATGCCTGCATTGGCGAAGACGATGTCAAGTTTGCCGAAGTCTTTGGCGAGATCAGCGAAGAGCTTCTTGCGGTCTTCCACAACTGTAACGTCGGCGCGATAGCCGTGCGCTTTCGATCCGAGTTCGGCGACCGCTTCATTCAGTGTCTGTTGATCGCGACCCGTAATTGCGACTTCCGCGCCTTCAGAGATGAAAAGGCGGGCTGTGGCCAGGCCGATGCCGCTGTTGCCTCCGGTAATGAGAGCCTTTTTGCCTGCGAGCTTCATGATTCCTCCTCGATGCCCGATTGATCGCTATCTTAGCCCCTGGCATCGGGACAATCCAAGCGACGGCTGCACCATGGCCGCTCTGGCTCATGAAGTGGCTCGGTCGACGCCTGAACTCAAAACTGCATTCGAGCGGGGATTTGAGGAAATCCTCGCCGCTAGGGGGTGGGGACCGGAAAGAGGCCATCTTCCAGTCAGTTGCGTTGATTGGTGGTGTCGTGCTGGCTCGCGCAGTGCAAAATGAGCAGTTCTCCGAGGAGATTCTTAAGAGTGTTCGCCAGAAGTAAGTTGATGATTGTCAATTGGCGCCAACAGGGCAATACACTCACAGAGCCGACCTTGTTGTGGACTTTGCTGAAAGCCTGTGTTCAAGTGTTCGCGTAGTCCTTAACCAACAAGTCGTCGCAACTGCTCCTGTGCCCTCTTGTTCTCCTGAGGCAGGCCGATTGTGATCCGTGCCCAGGTCGAATATGGAGGGAAAGTACGTCCGATCTCGATACCTGCCTTTTTAAAGCCGGTGGCAATCACTTCATGTGGTTTGCCTGTGTCGAAAAATACGAAGTCTCCTTGCGCATCCGTGCGCTGAAGTTTGAGTTCGTCGAGAACGGAATTCCAGTGAACTCGTTCGGCAGCAATGGATTTTCGTACCTCTTGGACATGTCCTGTATCGGCAAGTGCGGCAGAAGCAGCCGCGATGTTGAATCGGCCGAGTCCTTCCGCATCGCCGAAACCTTCTTTCCGCAGCACCTCGCCAATGTCTCGCGGAACGATGGAGTAACCGATAGGCAATCCAGCAAGCCCATGAATTTTGTCAAAAGTGCGAAAGACTAGGACGTTCACGCCATCACGCACGAGTGACACAGCAGATCGCTTCTCGAAATCTGGAGTGTATTCGAGGTACGCTTCGTCAACGATGACTGGAGCCTGCTGCGAAACTTCGCGAAGAAACTGCTTGAAAGGCTTATCGTCATTGAGGGTTCCAGTGGGATTGT
>JABDHA010000125.1 GCA_013285705.1 Acidobacteriota bacterium | reverse complement strand
CCATGAAGGGTTCCGCTATTTAGCTCTCACAAGCCTAGTTTCGTTGGCTTGACATACCAAAAAACGGCTTTTGGGTACAATTTATGGCACTCGAGAGCCTTACCTCGCGGTATATCTAAAGCGACACCATCTCGAAGACGCAGATGCCCGCGAGACTACTTTGGTTGAGCACTTACACAATTTGCGCGCAGAATGCCTTGAGGTGAAGCTCGTGATGGCTGCGGTCGACATCGAGATATAACTTTTTCCAGAAGATGCTGGTTGGTATGGAAAGGGCCTATGAAAAACGGGCGTATCAAGGTCCGGGATGATTCGTCGAAATGGATTGGCGGGCGTAGGTTTTTCGCGAAGATATGGCCTGCGATCATCTGCTTTCTTTTGTTCGCTCTAAATTCAGTCGCAATCGCACAGCCAAATGCGAAGAACGTCCTTATTCTCTTTCACTATCCTGCACCCGTTGTAGATCCCGCTTATGTCGAGCAAATTGAATCCTTGTTGCGGGTCCGCGTTCCAGGGCCGGTCAACTTCTATATCGAGCATATGGATGCAACGCGAGCCGAAGACCAGGATTACCAGCAAAATCTGACGGATTCTCTTCGAAATACCTATCGTGGTCGCAAGCTGGACCTCGTAATGTTGTCGGGCTATCCGTCGCTCGATTTGGTCCTGAGACATCGCAACGAATTGTTTCCTGGCGTGCCTATCGTCTACTTTTCTCTAGAGACGCGCAAAGTAGCGGGACGGACGTGGCCCGGAATCACTGGGGTGACTGAGACTCAGGATGTTAAAGCCGTAATTGACCTCGCGCTTCGTCTTCATCCGGAGACCGACACTATAGCGATCATCACTGGTAAATCGGATGTAGAAACGTTCTGGTTGGGAGAGCTTCATTCCGAGCTTCTCCGCGATCGAAATAAGGTAAAGGAAATTGACCTGGTTGATCTTCCCGCAGATCAGATACTGCAAAGAGTTGATCAACTTCCACCAAAAACCATCGTCTTTTTTGAACTTCTGCCACGGGAATCCATTCAATCTGCGATTGGAGTGTGGGATATCCTTGCGCAGATCGGACAACGTCACCCGACTTATTGCATCTTTCCCTATGAATGTGTTGGCCGCGGCGCAGTTGCGGGCATCGAATCGAGCGGTAGAGATGAAGTCATCACGTTAGCCGTTACACTTGCAGCGCGGGTTCTCTCCGGTGAGCAGGTAGATAACATTCCCGTTGTTCACCCCTCGGGAATCCAAACCTTGGCGGACTGGCGGCAGCTGCACCGGTGGAACATCCCGCAGTCGGCACTCCCGAAGGACACACGGTTCTACAATCGTGATCCCACTCTATGGGAGAGCTACCGAAGATACATCATCCCCGGAATCGCACTTATTGTCGTTCAGGCTTTGCTGATTGCAGGCTTGCTGTTGCAGCGTGCACGCCAGCGAAAGGCGGAAGCGGGTCTTCGCGAGAGCGAAAAACGGTTCCGCGTGATGGCTGATACGGCTCCAGCCTTCATCTGGATGTGCGATGCGCGGGGCAAAATGACCTATCTCAACGACCGCTGGCTTACCTTTACCGGTGCCGACTCCGCTGCAGGACCCGGCGATACATGGATCACCTTTATCCATCCCGACGATGTTGCAAATATGCTGGATTCCCTCTCCCGCGGCCTGAAGGATCAGCAGCCGTTTTCAACTGAATGTCGCATGCGCCGTAGCGACGGTGTCTATCGCTGGATATTCGATGTAGCCTCCCCACGCGTGAACGGCGATGGCTCCTTCGCGGGTTTCATCGGCTCGGCCATCGATACAACGGATCAGAAATTGGCACAACAGGCTCTGGAAAAAGTGAGCGGCCAACTGATCGAGGCGCAAGAAAAGGAGCGAACCCGCATTGCGCGAGAGCTGCACGACGACATTTGCCAAAGGCTGGCGCTCCTGTCGATGGAGCTAGATCAAGTGAATGGCGGCCGGCAACCGTTGCCGACGGCCGCGAAGGACAATCTGAAAGAGATCCAAGAACATTGCATTGAGCTTGCGAGTGACGTGCAGTCGTTGTCACACCAACTGCACTCGTCCAAACTCTACCTTCTCGGGGTCGCCGCGGCTATCAAAGGCTTCTGCAAAGAGGTTTCCAAACAGCACAAAGTGGAGATTCAATTCACTGAATCGAATGTGCCCGGAAACCTGCCCAGCGACATTTCGCTGTGCCTCTTTCGGGTAACCCAGGAGGCCCTGCACAACGCAGTGAAATACAGCGGGACGACCAGATTCACGGTAGAGTTGCGCGGGATGGCGGGGACGGTTCAACTCATCGTGAGTGATTCGGGCGAAGGCTTTGATGTGGAAGCGGCAAGGAAGAATCGAGGATTAGGACTTGTGAGCATGCAGGAACGGATACACCTGGTCCAGGGAACACTCTCGGTCGAGTCGCAGCCCGGAAAGGGAACAAAGATCCTGGCGGTGGTGCCGTTGATTGCCGAAAACGGAAACTCCTCAATGGACACGGTGGGCGAGGACGCAGGGCAGGTCAAGGTTGCGATCGAGGAATGATCTTGGGCGGCGGCGAAGACAAGACTTGAGCTGGGTGTGCAGGTCACATCAGTTCCGCCGCCGTCGACTAGGCACGCATAGAATTTTCTGGCGCTTCTTCCGCGATTCGGTTAAGAATCGTGAACGCGGGCGTTGGCTTCGATCCCGGATCACAAACTGCCCACGTAGGTCTGGGCCTAGCTAGCATGAGAGAAAGGCTGCGGCTGATTGGCGGGAGTCTCGCTATTCGCTCCTTCCACATGGAGGGCACGAAAATTCTGGCCGAAGCACCCACTGTCTGCATCAGGGGGAGATACATCCTCGGAAAACTGGGCAGAAGACCGCCAAAGGGACGATCGGGGTAGTTCGATGACCAAAGTAAAGATTCTGCTGGCGGACGATCATCTGTTGGTGGCCGAGGCTCTCAAGAGCATGCTCGTACCTACATACGATGTTGTTGGAACGGTGAGCGACGGCATCGCCTTGCTGGAGGCCGCTGGCGCTCTCAAACCCGATTTGATCGTGATAGATATCGCCATGCCCAAATTAAATGGGCTTGATGCCACGCGGCAGCTTAAGCGCCTATTGCCCAGGATCAAAATCATCATTCTCACGATGAATGAAGATACCGATCTGGTTGGGGAAGCGTTCAGAGCGGGTGCGTCCGGATATATCCTCAAACATTCGGCCTCCGGAGAGTTGATGCAAGCCATTCATGAGGTGCTCAAAGGCTCGTCGTATCTTTCCCCGCGAATCACTGGAGGAGCGGTCGCCTCTTTGCTTCGCGGCCCGGATATGGATTCCGGACAATCGCGGGAATTGACCTCGCGCCAGCGTCAGGTCATTCAACTGCTGGCCGAGGGGCGTTCGATGAAGGAAATCGCCGATATCCTCACGATTAGCCTGCGAACGGTGGCTGCCCATAAGTACAGAATCATGGAAATGCTGGAGATCAAGACAAACGCGGAACTCTACCGCTATGCAGTGAAGCATCGGATTATCTCGGTATAGTTGCAAAAAAAACCAACCAGGTCCTGTCAGTTTTACTACTAGCGGTGGCCCATCATTCCTCCTATGATCCTCATGTCGACCCTGAACTAGCAGGGTTTTTGTTTTTTCGAGATGAGTTGAGAGAGTGCAAGACCCGACAAAATCCGAGTTGCCGAGCGTTCTCATAGCCGATGATCATTTCACGGTACTCGAATCCGTTGTGCCCATGCTCAAAACCTTCTTTAACGTTGTGGGAACAGCCTCTGATGGTAAAGCTGCTGTCGAGGCCGAGAATAGACTGCATCCGGACGTAGTCGTGTTGGATATTTCTATGCCCGTCATGAGTGGGCTCGATGCAGCCACACAAATGAGGAAACACGGATCGAAGACCAGAATCGTATTTCTCACCGTGCATGAAGACACAGATATTCTTGCGGCAGCAAAAGCTGCTTGGGGCAAGGGCTATGTCGTATAGTATCGCTCGCCTATTTCGACCAGGCACCCTTCGCCTTCAATGGAAAGATCATCACGACGAAGATCTCCTATCCAAAGAAAGACGAACAACATTCCCTTTCCGCTTCCTCAGATGAAGGACAGTAGATAGAAGAGCTCGGAGGCACATTTTAACCTCCGAGCTCCAGATAATCTGCACGAGGAGCGTGGGGAAGAAGTCATTCTGAATTGGGTATCTTGACAACAAATGGTGGATGAGGCGATGTTCTCGCCTCATCCACAGTAGGCCGGCGATTACTCGTCGCCGGCTCCGTCTGCTGGATCATCAGCGGTCTCGATCTTCGAGAGCCGCTTCATGCTGATGGCGAGGATCTCGGCAATCCGGTGCTTGAATGTGGTGCCCTCAATCTCATCTTCGACCTCACGATACCGCAAAGTGCCTTCAAGAGTGATGAGCTGCCCCTTCTGGAGAGTCTTGGCGAACTTCGAGAGATTCCTCCAGGCGTAGACGCGGTGCCATTCGATGCGGTTTTCGTAGTCGCCCTTGTCATTCTTCCAGCTTTCCTGGGTTGCGATGTTGAGGATGACGTACTCTTTGTTGTTCTGAGCGGTTTTGGCTTCTGCGTTTTGTCCGAGGCGACCGATGAGGATGATTTTGTTGAACATGATGTTTGGCTCCATTTCTTTTGGTTTGTCCGCTGTCTGCGGTACATGCTTGCCCGGAGGGTGTGCCGGCGCGACCCACTCCCAGGCGACTGGATAGAATCTGCGGAAAGGGACCCCAGCTTGCCTGGGGCAAGGAGTCCGCACCCTGCAGAGGCGCGTAGCGGATTCTGGGAAGGAGAGCGTGCGTCCGAAGGGCGGGGGTGTTTTGAGCGCGGCACGCTGAACGCAGACAGAAAGGCAAACCGGAAGGGAGCCGCCCTGTTCAACGGACTCTCTCATGGCGCGAGTAGATAAAGCCATCCAGATGTGGCCGCGAAGATGATCGAGGCGGTCCAGGAGCATCAGAAAAAAGGTGACTACAACTCAATCACGGATGGCAACGAATTTGCGGATGCCCTGACCCGCGACTTGCGCGCCGTGAGCAACGACCGACATCTTTTCGTTGGATACAATCCGTTCACCTCGCCAGAACAGCCCGGTTCCTCCTCGGGCCGCATGAACCAAGTCCTGCTGAACAGGTGCAATTCCGCGCAATGCTGGAACAGCAGAACTGTACTTTCTCCAAGGTCGAAATCCTCAATCACAACATCGGCTACGTGAAATTTGGCGCCTTTCCGCCTCCAGATATTTGCGGACCCACTGTGGTCGCTGCGATGAACTTTCTGGCTCACACCGATGCCCTTATTTTTGATCTGCGCGAGAACCATGGCGGCGATCCCAATATGGTGGATTTCATGGTTTCCTATCTGTTCAGCCAGCCTACCCACATCAACGACCTTACCAACAGGCACGATAACGAGACTCACCAATACTGGATGCTACCTTGGGTTCTCGGGCCTCGCTTCGCGAAGCAGCCGGTGTATGTTCTCACTTCGCACGAGACTTTCTCTGGTGGTGAAGAGTTCACGTTCGACTTGAAGACACAAAAACGCGCCACCATTGTTGGCGAGACTACGGGCGGGGGTGCTCATCCTGTGCGAGGGATGCCGGCCGGCGACCACTTTACGATTGGTGTGCCATTCGGTCGCCCCATCAACCCTGTGACCAAAGGCGACTGGGAAGGAACAGGTGTAGAGCCCGATGTGAAAGTGAGCGCTGCCGATGCTTTGACCACCGCGGAAAAGCTGGCAGCGGATAAATTGGCAGCTCAGAGCAAGTCCAAATAGGTTGTGTTTTTCGCATTTGCACAATGACATTGCTCCGAGCGCCCCTGAGGGCATGTGAAGCTCTAAGCAGAATTACTTCCGGGTTGTCGGTTACTCATCCAAATGAGAGTTGTCTCTACTCAGCGCGACACCTTCTCGGAGGTGCGTTTCACAATTTTGATCTCGAAGATGGTTGGCCATTGCTTGCCTGTAACGAAGAGCCGATCATGTTTAGCATCATAAGCAATGCCATTTAACACGGACTCACCGTCCATCCTCTGATTCGATGGCAAAAGCCCCGTCAGATCGATCCAGCCAATGACACGTCCATCTAGTGCGGAGATTCGTGCTATCAAGTCTGTATGCCAGACGTTCGCGTATATCTCCCCTTTGATGTACTCCAGTTCATTAAGCTGGCCGATGGTCTTTGTTCCGTCCTTCACCACAATGTGACGGGTTTCCTTGAAGGTGACAGGGTCTCGGAAGCGAAGCGTGGCAGAACCATCGCTGGTGATGATCTCTTTCGTGGTGTGCGTCATGCCCCAACCCTCGCCGCTATACGTGAATTGCTTTAACAGCCGGAATGTAAAGCGATCGTAGACGAAGCAAATGTGGGATTGCCATGTCCATTCATAAATGTTTGGTCCCCAATCTACGATTCCCTCACCGAAGTACTGCTGCGGCAAATCGATCCGCTGAAGGATTTTGCCAGTTTCTGGCTCAGTGACGATGACAGCAGAGTGGCCGTTACGTCCCGTTCCCTCGTAAAACAGACCATTCAGATAAAAGAGCCCTTCAGTGTAGTTGTCGGTTGAGTGTGGAAACTTTGCAACAATCTCATAGCTAGCCACCGGGGAGGCCTTGCAGAAGAACGGAAGAAGAGTAGCAGTCAGCGCAATGCTTTGGGCAATGCTGAGTAGACGAGTGGTGAGTGCTCTCATCGTGTTCTACGATAGCTGAGCTTCATCTGGTCGTATAGTCGACAATTCGGACATTTCGATACGAACGTTCCGTGTTGCCGGTAATTCGCCCGGAACTCGAACAGTGGGGGCTCTGTCTTAATTGGTCAATGAGGCATCAACCGGCGCCCGGCATATCGCTAAGTACTCCCCTTGCACTTCTACACAAATAAGATATACGCTCTCTTGTGTCGAAGTAGAAGGGTGGAAGAGTGACCATGGGCAATACACGGTTGGAATTGCCGCAAGGAACGCTGGATTTGCTCATCCTGAAGGCCGTGGCGTTGGAACCGCTACATGGTTGGGCTATTTCTGAACGCTTGCAGCAGATTTCAAGTGACGCACTGCAAGTGCGACAGGGTTCGCTATATCCGGCACTGCACAGACTCGAGCGTCGCGGATGGATAAAAGCAGACTGGGCAATCACCGAAAACAACCGCCGAGCCAAGTATTACGAACTCACCCGCCAAGGCCGAAAACAGCTTGAGGCCGAAGCCGCCGCATGGCGCAAACTGACTGCTGTTGTTGACCGCGTGCTCGATATGGCCTGAGGGAAATTACGTGATGCTTAGCGATTTGAAGTACCGATTCCGCGCTCTCTTTCGTCGCGACCAACTCAACACAGAACTGGATGAGGAGTTGCGGGACCACGTCGAGCGTGAGACTGAAAAATATGTTCGCTCGGGCTTGCAAGTCGAGGAAGCAAGACGTAGGGCGCTCATCGCGCTGGGCGGAATTGAGCAGGTCCGGCAGCAGACTCGCGATTCCCGCGGCACCATAATGATCGAACAGATGCGTCAGGATTTGCACTACGGCTTGCGTTCTCTGGGCAAGAATCGAGGTTTTACTGCCGTCTTCGTTGTGACCCTGAGCCTCGGAATCGGATCATGCACCGCCATCTTTAGCTTGATGACTGCAGTCATGTTTCCTCCTCTGCCCTACGGCGATGTCGGACGGCTCGTCTACATAACGACTCCGAATCGGAATTTCGAGCAGGTTCCTCCAGACGCCATAATCCCGGACGACGCCGACTTCGCCGACATGAAGCGGGAGAACCATTCACTTTCCGCTATGACGCAGTTCGAGCAGAGGAACTTCAAGCTGAGTGGAACCGAAATATCTTTAAGCGGAGCTGCGGTTGACGCAGATTTCTTCACAACACTGCAAACCTCGCCCGAATTGGGGCGCGGAATCAATACTGAAGATAATCAACCAGCGAATGCTGGTGTCGTGGTGATCAGCCATTCGCTTTGGCAACAGTTGTTCGGCTTAACCCCATCAGTCCTCGGAAAGTCTCTGCGGCTTAGTGGTAAGACGTACCGGGTCATCGGTGTAATGGCTGCTGGCTTCAACTATCCCCATAAGACCGAGTTGGATTATGGGGACAAACATATCGACGGAACGGAGGCCTGGGTTCCCTTGGCTTTGACACCTGCACAGCGTGCGGATCGGGGCCTTTCGGGAAACGGCTATGCGCTGGCGCGCTTGAAGGATGGCATTTCAGCCAAGCAGGCAGAAGAAGAATTGAGCGCTATTATGCAGCGGCTTGATCCCCTGCATACACCGCCGGCTTTCAAGCAAGGTTGGTATGCCTATGTAAAGCCATTTCGGCAAACACTGGAGGGCTCTGCGCGTCCTCTTATCTTGCTGCTGATGGGCTCGGTATCATTTGTGCTTTTGATCGCCTGCGGAAATGCCGCCAACCTACTCCTGGCCAGGAGCGCAAACCGGATGCATGAGCTGGGGGTGCGAGCGACTCTAGGAGCAGGGCGTGATCGGCTGATTCGGCAAATGCTTACCGAGTCCCTCTTGTTGGGCGCTGGGGGAGGGCTCGCGGGAATGGGCTTGGCATGGGTATCTCTCCGCGTGCTTCTCATGCTGGATCCTGGAGACATCCCACGTCTGCACGAAGCCTCATTGAATGGCAAGGTTCTCGCCTTTACAGTTGCCATAACGTTCCTGACCAGTATTTTGGCAGGAACTCTGCCAGCCCTTTCGGCCTCTCGCGTCAACCTGATCGGGTTTCTCAAATCGGGAGGGCAGACAGGAGCAAAAGGAGGTCGCAATCGCCTTCGAAGCGTGTTGATCATGGGCGAAATTGCGATTGTTGTAATCCTGCTGGCTGGGGCTGGCCTACTTTTGAGGAGCTTCATCAAGCTCGAACAAGTGCCGGTCGGTTTCTCCTCGACCACACTTTCTATGAAGATCAACCTCCCGGAAGGCTATAACAAACCCGAACAGCGCCACGCTTTTTTTCGAATACTTCTTTCACAGATTGGAGCGTTACAGGGAACAGTGGCAACCGGTGCGGTCGACAATTTGCCTCTCGGTGATTCCAAAGGCGTCGGGCTCTTCCGGGTCGAGGACGATCCGAACAACGAGGGCGAGGCGCTGGATGGTGTATCCGTGACGCGAGGATACTTTTCGGCAATGGATATATCGTTGATCGAAGGACGTTCCTTTAGCGAAGGAGATGTATCGGAACCCCCGAAAGTAGCCATCGTCAATCAGGCATTCGCCAAGAAGTATTTCACGGGACGCGATGCTGTCGGGAAGTGGCTCTTGCCAATCAGCCCGGGAGGTTCGGCTCAACCGCACACGGATGCGCGCACAATTGTCGGTGTGGTTGCCGATGTGCGGGATTGGAGTGTGGAAGCTCCGCCCCAACCACAACTTTATTCTCCTTTGAGAGATCCGAGTGACGCATACATCGTGATTCAGTCCGTACTTCCTCGTAAGGATGTTCTAGGGTCTGCGACTGCGATTCTGCACCGGATCGATGCCAGCCTCGCATTTTCCCAAGTGCATTCGATGCATGAGCTGGTTTCCGAGGCCACAGCGAGGCGCCGGTTCCAGACAGTGCTCCTCACGATCTTCGCTGGAATGGCGTTGGTATTAGCTTTGGTTGGGTTCTACGGACTGCTCACGTATTCCGTCATACAACGCAGCTCTGAGATGGGAATACGAATTGCACTCGGAGCGACAAGAATGCAGGTCGAGCGACTCGTCCTTCAGCAGGGACTTCAACTCGTTGCAGTGGGGCTGCTCCTCGGACTAAGCGTCGCATTTGCGCTAAGCAGGCTGATGACATCATTACTTTACGAGGTACATCCTTGGGATCCGGCTACCTTTGCTCTAGTGACGGCTTTGTTTCTGATTGCTGCGTTCGCGGCTTGCTTTATCCCGGCGAGACGTGCAGCAAAGTCAGATCCAATGATCATTCTCCGTAGCGAATGACTGCTCAGATCGTAAGGAT
>JABDHA010000124.1:8298-10058 GCA_013285705.1 Acidobacteriota bacterium | reverse complement strand
GGTGTTTCACGTGATCCAGGAAGGCCTGACAAACGCGCAGCGCCATTCCGCGAGCCCGTGGGCGAAAATCGGCCTGAGCGTCGAGCCAGCGGGACTCAGGATAAGCGTCGAGAATGTAGCAACCGGAACTCCGCGTCTAAAAAACGACGCTGTAAAGCTGGGGAGCAGCGGAGTCGGAATGCGCAGCATCCAGGAGCGCGTTGAGCAATTTGGAGGTCATCTTGCGCTCCACTCGGATCAGAACCGCACGGTCCTGGAAGTAGTTTTTCCACTCCGCCCGTTTGGCAACGGGACTGGTAATTAGCATTGTGGTAATACTTTAACTTGACCTAGGCCCATTTGCTAAGGTTTAGTAGAGCAGAGCTCTGAGTCGTCCCCCGCCTGAGCTCTCGACCGCTTTCTGCAGCGAGTTCAACCTCAGTCCTCGGTCGTCCCCCACGGCTGTAAACGCAGGAAACCGTTTGATGCCACCTAACATTTAGTGGTGGACGATCACGAGTCGATGAGGCGAAGAAAACGGTCGTTCCTGGAATCTGTAGGGATTGGCATATACGCGGAGGCCGCTACCAGTCCTCCTCGCGTACCCGAACCACCTGCCACATGGTATGCTGTCATCCTGCCCTGAAAATTCTCTTTCCTTGAAGAGTGCGGGACATAGGCCCTTCCTGATTGGAGGCTCAATGGACCGCAAGACGCTGCATTACCATATTCGCTGGTCAAGCGCCTCACTGTACTGGCAACGCTTCAAGACACACGCCGAAGCTAACGTACGGGCTACACAACTGATGCGCCCCGGTGAAACCTACACCATCGAGGAACTAGACGCCGATTGCCCGCGATGTCTGGAGATCGTGAAGTGAATCCGCCGCGCGTGCTCATCATTAGCTAGATGATGAGCATTTCCGCGAAATTTGCCAAAAACGCCAGCAATTTCGAGTCTTTCATCTGCATTGTGAATTGCTTTCTTCGGGTGTGAAAAAGCGGTAATTTGCGTCAGATAACGTCAACTTCGCAAAAACGCAAATCACTCAAAGCAAAGCTAAGTATCGACGGATGTGGTAGGCCCGTGCGGGCTCGAACCGCAGACCTCTACCGTGTCAAGGTAGCGCTCTAACCAACTGAGCTACGGGCCTATTGCTTGTAACTCCCAACCTTTTCTCCATCTTACGCGGCCTCGCCTTTGCCTGCAACTTCGCTCGATTTGGGAACATTGGGAACAATTACGGGCGGAACCAAAGGACATATACCCTTTAGTGCTCCCAAATCATTTGCGACTTGCTGCCGATCAGCGTCCTCGAAATGGGTATACAGATCAGCCATTCTGAGCGTGGAGTGCCCGATCCAATCGTTAATGATTTTATCGGCTACCCCATTCTTCCGCAGGAACGAAACGCGACCGTGACGAAAGGCGTGAAGACCGCCGCGCTTCATCCTGAGGGAATCCAGGATGAGATGAAGTTTCCTACGGACATTGTCTTTCGAGAATGGCGTGCCATTTCGAGTCTGGAACACGCGGCCCGACTTGCGTCTGCCAAGATGCTGGCGAAGCATCTCGGCCAGCACGGCCTCGATGTGGACCACGCGATATCCTTTTTTCGTCTTTACTGATACTTCGTTTTGCTGGTACACGCTTCGCCGAACGTGAATCTTCCGGTTGTTCAAATCGAGGTCGGCGACGTGGAGGCCGAAAACTTCCCCGCATCGCAAACCCGTCCCCGCCAAGGAAGCGAACAGCGTGCGCCACTGCAACGTCTCAGCAG
>JABDHA010000124.1:2145-8288 GCA_013285705.1 Acidobacteriota bacterium | reverse complement strand
CAGCGTTGATGATCTGAACCATCTCTTCCGTGGTGAAATACCGCTGCTCGTTAAAAGGAATCTCAGGCAAGCGCAGATCCCAATCCCGCCAGATTTTCTTTCCCACGATCAGCTTCAGCACGCTGATGATGTTCGGAATAGTGGAGGGACTGAGCACTTTGACGGCTCCTTTCGGCGTCTTGTATTCAGTCCGGCTCAGGTCGGCGATGAACTGCTGTACCAGCCGTTCATCGATGGAGGACACGGGCAGCGTCCCGAACCGAGGCAAAAGATACTTGTCGAGATGGCTACCCATTTTGTCCTGCGTGGAAGGCTTAAACAGTGAAAGGCGATTCTGTCTCCACCATTCAGCCTCTTGTGCGAAAGTTCGCGCGTGTTGGTTCACCCGCTCCAGATAATCGGCGGCGTTTACGCCGCGGCTCTCCAGAATCGAGCGAAGCTTGCGTTTGGCCTCCGCTTTCGTCATCGTCTTAATTGGTCCCAAAGGCACGCACAGATGCCTGCGTTGGTCTTGGCCCGAAACATCCTCGCGGTATCTGCCGCACCACATCTTGCCCTTCTTTACAACCGTTCCTGCTTGCCCAGATCGGCGAGACATGCTCTTTCCTCGTTTCCGATCCGGCGTCCCGTTCGAAACACTACTTGCTTGCCGTCCAGAAGGCAAGCAAGCGCTATTTGAAGGTTCTGGCAAAAAACCCGAGTCTCTGACGGATAGTTCATCAACCCCGCTACGGGTGATCTCTTGAAAGCTGCATTTGGCGGCCACAAAGCACTCCTCGATCTGATTTGTGTTTGTGGAAAAGCGGAGTGGAACGGAAGGGTGGGCAATCGGAAATGGTTAAAGGAAATGGCTAAGGAGAATGGGTCAAGGGAATGGTCTCCGCCCTGCGCAAAGCAACGGTCAAAACCCAAAGCAAGGCCTGTGGCGAGGAGCCACAGGCCTTGCCTCGAAAGCCGTTAATCCGCTGTTGGCGCTTTTTGCTATCCGCATGCTTCAGTCCTCGAATCTGAACGGCGGGGCGGTCGATTTTGTATTTGTCCCGTTTTTTGCCACTGGAAATTTGGACTCGGCCTTGGATGGCACAGGAGTTACAAGTGGAACGGTTCCACTTGTAACTCCTGCCCGTGTCACGGCTTTCTGCACTATCTCTGTCATCACTGTGGCAGGCGTCGCGAATTGCGAGGTTCTTCGGCGCGGTTGTTGTGGTTCGGGCTGGCTTGCAACGACGGACTCCTGGGAGTTCTCGTGCGGAAGCAATTGCAGAGATTTTGGCGCGTTTCGCATCTGATAGGGCTCGATGGTGATTGCAAATCCGGGCGTAGAAAACTTCATCACAGCGGGATGGTGAACGAGCCGGCAGTAGATCAAATGACGGCTCTCGGCTCCTGTGACGATGAGCATCCGCAGTCTCTTTCCTAGGCACACGACCAGGTGAGAGAAACCCCTGGCGAATCCCTTTAACTGAGACAGGGGACTGCGCTGCTGATCATCCATAATCGCAACGCCGATACGGTTGTAGTCATGCCAGAGCACGAGTTCCTCCCAGAGGTAAGGTTTTCCGCCGCGCTGGGGGAGGGCGTCTATCGGGCAACCCTCATAGACGAAGGTGTCGATTTTGTGTTGATGATCGAAGGCGAAATCGGCTGGCCAGAGCCGAGCTTCAAGGTAAAAACTCACCGCCAGCAACCGGCTCAGTACCCTGGCCGCATCGTGGACACGTCTTGCCCTGCGATCCCTATCCAGCAGTCGAGTTGTCGCTCCGGTGATTTGGTAGACAACCGGGTAGTCGGCCACTCGGCGAACGAATCCGGCGCGCTCGAGGCCTCTCAAGTGCGCCAGCACTCGCGTATTCGAATTTGCCAGTTCAAGCGCTTTGGCCTGTTCCAGAGTGCAATATCCGCCCAGTTCGGTAACGATCTTCAGAAAGCTCCCTATTTTTTCATCCATCAGTGCCGTTCGGCTTTGGAACCGCTGCCGTATCTGCGTATGCCCTCCCTAGCGATATAAAGGTGTGGGTGGACGGATGGATCCTTGGAAGAGCCCCTAGCTATGAATCTGCGTATTTGTGGGATCGGAGTTTGTGGCGAGACTCATGCGGTCCGAGCGAACTGGCGGTGGGTCAAAGGCCCGTCGTGGGTAGGGGCGGGAGCTAGGCTGGCGACAGGCGACTCGTCCCCGCCTATTTTGGAATCGCGGCCATCTATCTTAACTAAAGGGCATCCAGGCCGAAAAATCCTTCGCCCAAATGAAAGGCCCTTCAAAAATCTGTGGAAATCTCGCTAAGCGCGAATCGCGCTATTGGCCGTCGCCTGTTCGTGGACGGGGGACCCGTCCACGAACACCTCCTTGAAGACCCGTCCACAAGGACGTGTGGTAACGGAATGGTAAGGGAGACAACTCCCCTGGTGAATTGGGCGGTGGATCTTGCCCGAAATTCACCGCCTGCCGCGACAGGCTCAAGGCCATCTTTCGGCCAAGGATCAGGTATGAACCGTGCGGCCATAATCCAGGGTACGGTGCGAATCGCCCCAGTGACACTCTTACTACAGGGCACTGATCTGGGTAAATTCACGGCTCTCACGTCAAAATCTTAGAAATTGTTGCCTCCGAGCTGGTTTCCTACGTCGACCCAAACTGCATTTCTGCCCAGGGCCCCTCGGGTTTCACAACTCGTCGGGCGATTACTGAACGCCCCCTTTAGGGTCCTCAGATACCCTGCCATGCCTGTCTGAGCAGGCCGAAATCGCCCCTCAACTATCCTAATGCACATCGACTGGGCAAAAACGATCGTCTTGGCCGTAAAAAATTATTCGCCAAGTCGCCGCTGCCAGCGGCGATCCCGTCAGCAGGCCCAACAGCCTCTTATCTCTACTAATGACCGTCGAGTCGGCAAAAATGGTCGCCCGTCGCTAGAAAAACTTCCCATTTGCGGTCGGTCTGTCCGTTTTCCGCTCCCACACGGTTTATGGTGTAAGGCCCCCTATATCGACTAATGTCCATCAAGTCGGCAAAACTTTGCGCCTTGCCGAACAAATTCTTTACCGAGCTGCCAGGTACTCAGTCGGACCCCACCTCAGCGGGCCGAATTCGGGTCCCCCAACGTCCTAAATGCACACCGAGTCGAC
Source organism: Acidobacteriota bacterium (assembly GCA_013285705.1). Taxonomy (GTDB): domain Bacteria; phylum Acidobacteriota; class Terriglobia; order Terriglobales; family Acidobacteriaceae; genus Alloacidobacterium. The sequence continues at coordinate 5,162 of JABDHA010000124.1, read as the reverse complement.
AAAAATGGTCACTTTGACCCAAAATCTTTTGCCAGGTCGCCGCTGCCAGCGGTGATCCCTTCCTCAGCAGGGCCAAATGGCCTCGTATCTCTACTAACTAATGCCGGTCGGCAATAATGCTCCCCTCACTTCGAGAAAATTTTACCTTAGAAAAATCTACATGGATGGACATAGACGCACAAGTTCTGCAGTCATTAAGGATCAGACTGGCCGCTAAGCAATCCGGAGGGAGGACGCTAGACCCGCGTCCCTAATTTTCGAGGACTGATTGATCCTTTGATCCCAACCCTATGCATTTGACACCCATGCCTTTGGATGAACGGCGTCAAACTGGCTTTCAAATGGGAGAATCCGGCTGATCGCTGGAATCAAGTCTTGGCCTGTTGCTGACGTCTCGATGAAATTGCCGTCGCCAAATAGCCGAGCGAGATGAGCGGCCTCTTCTGGAGTGTAGTAGCTGTTTATCAAAACAACCTTGGTGGTCGGTGCCAGGCGGGGTAATTCATAAGTCGCCTCGATACCGCTCATTTCCGGCATCATAATATCCATCACCACCACGTCGGGTTCGATCTCGCGCACACTCTCAAGGGGGGCTTTGCCGCTTGCCGCTTCATGCGCTGACGGCGTTATCCGCCCTTTGCATTGTGGCCCTTTTATATTGGAAGGGACCGCTACGCAATTTGATCTTGCTGTCGTGGTTGCTCGCGGTTGATCTTTCAACGGCTCTCCCTACTGTGTGGAAGATCGAAGCCAACCTTTGTATTCCATGCGACGAGCCACTTGACGAGTAATGGCTGCAAGTGCATAGTGAAACAGGGGTGTATATTTATGCGGACCCTGCGTCTGTGCTCGGCCTTACTCGCCGTAGTTGCGCTGACGATTCCCGCCATTGGCCAATCTGTGATCTCGACTCGCTCCGGCGTCGTCTACTATCTCGACGGGTCTGTCTACCTTAACGATCAGACATTCGAATCTCGCATGGGCAAATTCCCGAGCGTGCCGCAGGGCGCCGAATTGCGCACCGCGCAAGGCCATGCGGAAGTGCTGCTCACCCCGGGCGTGTTCCTCCGCATGGGCGAGAACAGCGCCGTTCGTATGCTTTCGAACGATCTAGCGGATACCCGGGTGGAACTGCAAACGGGTTCGGCCATCGTGGACTCTTCCGAACCGGCTTCCGGCACCGCAGTCACATTAGTTTTCAAAGATTGGCAGGTTAGCTCGACGGAGGCAGGCACTTACAGGGTCAATTCCGATCCGCCGCGCGTATGGGTTCTTAAGGGCGATGCGGAAGTCGTGAGCGGGGGAAAACGGCCTGTGGAAGTAGCAGAAGGAATGGATCTGCCGCTCACAGCAGCGCTACAGCCAGAGGAATCGTCGACTCAACCGGCCGACAGTCTAAGCGATTGGGCCAAGGGGCGAGGAGACTCGATCGCAACAGACGACACGATCACGCAGAAGATTGACAACGATCCGATTTCGCAGATGCCGGATTTCCAAGGCTTCACTTACTTTCCTTTTGTCGGCGTTCCTTATATGGGCATGGGCCTTTATTCCAACCGGTACGGTTCGGCTTTTCCTACCCAACCCATTCAACCGGGGTTCTACTCGATGTACCTGCCGGGCTATACGTATGCCCCATCGGTGCTGTTATTGCCCTCGCGAATTGGCCGCATCGCGGCGCCGCCGTTTTCGGTGGTGGTTCCGCACCCGGGACGCGCACCCTATCCGGTCGCACCCTTACATCCAGGGGTGAGGCCGGTTCCGCACGCGGCACCCGCTCCCGCGCATCCCATGCCACATCATGGGGTAGGGGCTCACTGAGCGGAAGGGGGCGCGGGAGCGTAATAACCCTGGCGCCAGTGAATCTTCAGAGCTGAAACACCGGCCGGCTGCGAAGCCTTTACCTCCACTTTGCGGTATTTCCCGTCGTGCGCCCCATTTTTGGGGTAGTAGCCGAGAACATATTCATTGCGCAACTCGACGGCGATCCGGGCGGCGACGCTGGGCAAATCGCTTACGAGCGAGGCAGCAAAAGCCCGGCCACCGGTTTGCGTCGCAATTTCAGATAGCAAACGCGGCCCGGAGACCACCTCGGGGGACAGTCCCAGAGATGCCATCGGATCGAAAACGCCCATAGCGTAAATTTGCACATCGGCCTCGCGGACCAGAGCTTCGATCTGCGCCGACCTATAGTGGCTGTGATTGTCCCCGCCATCGGAAATGATCACGATCGCCTTGCGCGAATTTTTGGCCTTCTTCATCTCGCTCAGAGCCAGGTTGACACCATCGAGCATCGCAGTCAGGCCGCCGGCCTGCGCCGCCATCAAAGCGTTCTGTATTTCTTCGGCGCGTGACGTAAACCCAACCGAAAGTTGTGCGGTGTCGCTGAACACCACCAGAAAAGTTTCATCGTCCCGGTTCATGGTCTTCATGAATTGAATGGCCGCCGCTTGTGCGGTTTGAAGTTTATAATCCATGCTCCCGCTCTCATCAAAAGCCAGGCCCACCGAGAGAGGCGCCTCCTCACCGGAGAAATGTGCGATATCTTGTTCGACGCCATCCTCAAGTAAATGAAAATCTTGTTTTTGAAGTCCTAGAACGAAGCGATTGACGGAATCAGTGACCGCTACCGGAATCTGCACCAGCGTCGTTTCCACGCGCAAGGTGGTTCCAGCATCTTGAAGCGCACTTTCCTGAGGCGGCCGAGCTGCAGTTTGTCCCAAAAACAACAGGCACCAGAGTACGGTGCCGTAAAGGGCGCATCTCTTAACCTGCATGAGTTGGCTCCGAGGGCTCAGACGAGTCTATCATAGTGGTGCCGAGCGCAGTTTCTGGCCCGCGGGAGAACCAATGATCGTCGTCGAGAGGTGTAGGTGCGGGTTGGACCGCACATCAAGTAGTAACAACGTGCCGCTTCCGCGACGCAACACGCACCCGCCCACTTTTTACAAATCCCACAAACCTGAACGTTTCCTATGACGGCGGTCTCGAGTTGCCGCCGGTGTATCTGGCTCCAG
>JABDHA010000124.1:0-2135 GCA_013285705.1 Acidobacteriota bacterium | reverse complement strand
CCCACTTTTTACAAATCCCACAAACCTGCGCGCTAATTCTGCTATGCGGTCGCCTTGCCGCTGGCGCAGGGCCTCCGCAGGGATAAGTTCGCCGCCGATCCCCAGCGCAACAGCGCCCGCGAGAACGAAGTTGAATGCGTTCTCCTGGTTAACGCCTCCTGCAGCGATCAGGGGAAGGTGTGGAAACATCCTGTGAAGAGATCGAATGTAAGTCTCGCCACCTATCTGGGTGCAGGGCACAACCTTGACGAAATCGCACCCTCCTTTCCACGCGGTGATGACTTCGGTAGGAGTGAGAGCGCCGGGGAATACCACCAATTCGTTGCGTTGAGCGAATTCAACCACGTCGGGGTGCAGCCCGTCGCTGGTGAGAAACTGCGCGCCCGCGTCCAGACTCTGCTGAGCCGTTACCTCGTCCATTACTCCACCGGCGCCCACTACCAGGTTGGGATTTTCTTTTCTCAATTGAGAGATGATTTTAATGGCGCCCGGCACGGTCAGCGTGATCTCAGCGATGGGAATCCCGCCTTGCGCGATGGCCTCAACCGCGAATAGCGCGTCCTCTGGCGAGCGCACCCGAACTGCCGGAATGACACCGATCTCCTCGATCCAAGCTCGTACCTCGTATTTCTTCACTTAGCTGGCTCCTCCGGCGCATTTTCTCCAGAGAGAATGCCCTGCCCCGCAACCTCGCTAAGTCTCCGATCTGGGGACGTACTTAAGGAAAATACGGGTTCTTGCTCGAGGTACTTCACTGCCGCTTCAAGCACCTTGACGCTGTTCGGCCACAATACTCTGAGCGTTAGCTTGCCTGGAGCCAGATACACCGGCGGCAACTCGAGACCGCCGTCATAGGAAACGTTCAGAATCGTAAGCGATGCAATATCCCACCTCGGCTGGTAAATCCACTCTTTGGGCGCCGTCCTTTGCAGGGCATTTGATCTTTCGGCGTAGACTTCGTTGGGTGCTAATGTCGACCGGCCAATCGACTTTGACTTCGACCAGATCACCAGATAACGTGGCTTATCGCCTGAATTAACGGACCCGTTCAGGCATAGGCCCGGATACTTCTTCCGGCCCGTGTTCTCCCACCATCTCTTCTGTCCCGAGTCCATGCCAACGCGCAGCCCCGGTGTTCCCGACTGGCCCCGCAGCAGTTGGAAGTAAGCCTTGCACGATGCGTCATCTTGTGCGAATGCGCCAAGCGGTGCGAGCATCGCTATCGCAACAACAATGGCATATTTCATCACCGGACTTGCCTGACGCGAGGAGAGCGTGGCTTGAGATCGCCTACAGGATATATTTTGCCCGCTCCACCGATCGCGCTTTCGCGGCTACAACGTCCTTGTGCCAACCGCTTCGCGCAACTGCTCCACAGCAATGAGCCAGGATGCGATCTGCTGACGGTAGCCGAGCTCGATAGCACGATAAGTGCGTTCGGCATCAAGAAGGTCGAGCAGGGCAATCCCGCCGCGCTGGTAGGCATACTCACAGATATCGCGGTCCTTTTTGGCTTCCTCCACGTAACCCGATTCGTAAACCTGCATGATCTCCTGGTTTTGCAGCAGGCTCTGATAGGCATCATTGACGTCGGTCATCACCTGGTTGGTGGCAGCTCTTTGCAATTCCTGCATCTGCGTGATCACAAAGCGGGTGCGCGCAATTTCTCCCTGGTTGCGGTTGAAAATCGGGAGCGGAACGCTCACCAGGAAAGTTGCGGCGTTGATGCCGTTAACGTGCGAGTAATTTCCTTGAACGGTAACGTCCTGTTTTCCATCCGCCTGGGCCAGCACGTAGCCGCTGTCCGCGGCGTTCACATTTAGCTCCGCAGCGCGGTAATCGGGACGCAATTGCAGGGCCTTCAATTGAAGATCCTCTAACGTGGCCCGAATCGCTTGATATTCGAAAGATCCCGCGACGTCGTAGCCGGCGGGCACGGACTCGTAACCGAGTTGATTCCGCAGATCCGAGAGGGCCTGGACTCTGGCGAGCCGCGCCTGGGATTCGTCCTGTTGGAACTGCAGGAGCTGGAGTTGCATTTTCAGATAGTCGTCCTCGCTTATGCCGCCGGCGTCGTAGCCGACTTTGCTGATTTCGAGGGTTTTTCGGAAGCTCTGCAAATCCAGTTCCGCCAG
>JABDHA010000123.1 GCA_013285705.1 Acidobacteriota bacterium | reverse complement strand
GCACCGAGTGGCACCGCGTCTATGCCTGGAGGAATCTCTCGAAGTTCGCCAAGACCCTCCAGAAAGGGCAGCTCATCACACTTGAAGGCACCTTGCGGTATCGCGAGGTCGAAGATGAGGTCAAGGGCACTACGTTCAAGCACCGGATCGCTGAGATCCACGCCATCAGCATGAAGCGGCTCTCGAAGATTGAGGCCGCTGACGACCCATCAGACGGAGCCCGCGACGAGCAATCGCCGGCCTTCGGTGGGTGGGGTGAGAACATCGCCTCATCCACTATTTGTTGTCAAGATAGAGCTGGCTGTGAGATCGAGTAGGCTCAGATCGTCTTGGTGTCAGCGTCGCTGGGTTTGTTCCCTCGCATCAACCGAGAATCGTTCCTGGCGACATCAGCGTTTCCCGTTACCAATCTATACAGCAATTCTTAGGATTCAGATGTCCTGGCAGATGAAGGCCCATTGGATTGACTGAATTTCCGGGGCGGCACAGCCTGCAATTTTGACACGCCAAAGGAGCGCAGAAGTGTGTATATTGACGAGGTCTGACACAAAGAAGCAAAGCGCTTCATTGTGGGCCTCTTTGGGAGGTAAGCTTTATGCAGGGTCCCAAACGAGCACTAGCCATCTGCCTCAGCATCACCCTTATGTTGAGCGTGGTCGACCTCGACGGCTGCAATAAGAAGTCAGATCAGGCTCCGGGGAGTCAGGGGCAGGCACCAGCGACCACTTACGCTACTCCTACGCCCGACCAGCTCTATCAGCTCGTTGCTCCCATTGCGCTCTTCCCCGATAATCTTCTGGCTCAGGTGTTGGCAGGTTCGACCTATCCGGACCAGATCACCGCTGCTTACAACTGGACCAAGCAGAATCCAAACCTGAAGGGCCAGCAGTTGATGCAGACGGTTGACCAACAGGCCTGGGACGCCAGTGTCAAAGGCCTGACGCAATTTCCGGACGTTCTGAGCCAGATGGCGACCAACCTCTCCTGGACCTCCGCCCTCGGAGATGCCTATTTCAACGTTCCGCAGGATGTGATGAACGCGGTACAGGTGATGCGGCAGCGCGCATACCAGGCGGGCAATCTGAAGAGCAGCCAGCAGCAGAACGTGTCGGTCGAGAACCAGGCGCCGGGCGCAGCGCCCCCGCCAGCATCGTCAGGCGCAGCGCCAACTACTACGGTGGTGCAGCCTCCGCCGCAGACGATTGTCATTCAACCATCGCAGCCCGAAGTAGTATATGTGCCTACCTACAACCCGACGGTCGTGTATGGGGCTCCAGTAGCCACATATCCCGGATACTCGACCGGCGCCATGGTGGCTACGGGCCTGATCTCATTCGGGCTCGGCATCGCGGTAGGCGCGGCAATTAACGGTGGCGGCTGTTGCGGATGGGGCTATAACTCGTGGGGATGCGGGTGGCACAACTCGACGGTGGTCTACAACCGGAATGTCTATGTCTCGAACTCGAATACCTTCGTCAACCGCAACAACTATTATCACAACGCCAACTACAACAACATTAACCGCAATAACATCAATACGAATAACATCAACCGCAACAACATCAACACGAATGACATTAACCGCAACAACTTGAATCGGGATAATCGCGCCAACAATTTCAACAACACCGCGCGCAACAACAACGTTACCACTCCGCACTTCAATCAGAAAGACAATCAGCCGCAGTTTCGAAACAACCAGGCGAACCCAGCGCAGAACAATCGCCAACAGCTGGGTGCGGCCAATCAGCCAAAAATGAATCAGGCAGGCACCAATCAAGCGAGGCTGAATCAACCAGCCGCGAGTCAACCGAGATTGAACCAGCAGGCAGCCGGAGCAAGAGAAAACCAGAACCGTGGCGCCGGCAATTTCAACCAGCCGCAGCGTGACCCGGCCCGCGGATATGGACAACAGCCTAGCCGTGGAACCGATACCGGCGCGTTCAGCAACTACAGCCCGGGAGGCAATGCTCGGACAAACAGCGCCCGCGGGCAACAGAGCCTGCAAGGGAATCGGAATCCTGGCGGCGCTGGCGGTAGCGCGGCACGGCCAGCTGCACGCCCAGCGCAGCGCCCAGCAGGTCACCGGCGCTAATGGTCATGACGGGGCGAATCAAGGGCAGGAGGGTAAGTTTGATGGCTTCGGAAACACGCTCGCACAAGCCGATTCTGTTGGCCTACCTCTCCCTGATCGCAGGCAGCCTAATGCTTCTGCCCGCGCTTGCGCAACAGAGCGACGAGAAGACGTTCGCTTCGCCGGGCGACGCCGTACTGGCGTTTTACAATGCGGCAAAATCGAACGACGCCCAGGCCATGAACGCAATCTTCGGCTCGAATGCGAAGACTATTCTGCACACAGGCGACGACGTTGCGGACAAGAACATGATCGCCAACTTCATTCGTCGCTACGATCAGATGCATCGCGTGGTCGTCGAGCCCGACCAGACTGTGACTCTGTATATTGGCGCGGAAAACTGGCCGGGACCGATTCCGATCGTGAAGAACAGCAGTGGCGCATGGTATTTCGACACCGAAGCTGGCATAAAGGAAATTCTCTACCGCCGCATCGGGACCAATGAGAACGATGCCATCGAGATCCTGTACGGGCTGGTAGACGCGCAGCACGAATATGCTTCAGAACCGCGCGACGGCGACAAGACAAAGCATTTCGCGTTGAAGTTCATCAGCACGGCGGGCAAGCAGGATGGGCTGTACTGGAAGACAGAGGACAATGAGCCGGCGAGTCCCATTGGGCCGCAAGTCGTGGGCGCGACCAATGAAGGCTACAACCTGAAGCAGGGCCATGAAACGCCTTTCCACGGATACTACTTCCGTATGTTGACTAAACAGGGCCCGGCGGCGAAGGGCGGCGCTCGCGACTACGTCGTCAACGGCCAGCTCACACGGGGCTTCGCGTTTGTCGCTTATCCCGCGGAATACCGCAACTCCGGGGTGATGACTTTTATCGTCAACCAGGATGGCGTTGTGTATGAGAGAGACCTTGGTCCGGATACGGTGCAGCTTGGCGCCGCGATGTCAGAGTACAACCCGGATGGGACGTGGATTCGCGAGGATTAGGTGGCGCTCGAAACCAACGAAATTGCCATCTTCTGAATACGAACCGATGAAGACTTGGGTGTAGCTTTGATCGCTATTTGGGTTCTGGCGCACATTTGGTGATAACTGCCCAAATTCGACGGAGCCGCTATTCTGTTGGTGATTTCAGAAACCTTAGGAGGTCGCCGGATCACTGCTCCGGCGCCTGGCGGTGAGGTTCGTCTCTTTTCAGACATTCGGGAAAGTCGCTCTTCGATTGGACAAACGCAAGGTAACAACAAGGACTGCACGGCTCGGATTCTCATGGTGTCTCCCTGCGCATGTTATCTAGCTCTAGGTGCCATGTTCTGAGCATGAAAGGCCAAGTTCCCCGTTGAAGCTTCAATCAACGATGTACAGCCGGAGAAACAAAGTGATGGTCGGAGAGCGCCTCATGGATCGCGGGGATAAGGTCGGTTATAAACAATTCGAGCCACGTTGGAGATTCCAGTGACAAAGAATCAGGCCTATCGCGCCATGTTTCTGTTCTTAGATGAACGCTTCTCACGCCTACCGTCGGAGGGTTGGGGTCAGCTGCTTGGTGAAATGACACCACTTCAGGACGGACGACCGGCAGATCCCGCGATCATCGCAGAATGGGACAGAGCGGTAGAGATCGCGCTTCACGACTGAGATTCCTTCGGGCAACTTAGTTAGCCTGTTGCGCTCTGCCTCCGGTTAAAGTGGAAAACCGCCGATCAGTCCGCCACAGGAAAGGCGAGGTAGGGGCGCGAGATGATCAGCACTCGATCATCGTCGTCTTCCATTAGACCTATCGGAGAAAAGACTACGTCTACTTTGATATAAGGACAGTCCTTGTAGACATAGGTGCTCTGCGTCCTCATAGAAAGCCCGCCGTCCATCCTGAAAATCAGCAGAAGATCTTTGCGGGCTATCCCTGGATGGATCGAGTCGATCTGCTTAAGAAACCTTCGCAATCCACAATACCCGCTGTTGTGAAAATGCGGCCGTTTCGGTCAGAGATTCATCGTTCAGTTCCTCCTGGCCTTTGGCCCACTGCGGCAGGTGACCAGGAGCTGTCACAGGGCTCAGCCGATCCACTTGGATTCCAGACCCTGTGTCGTACAAAGTGTAGGTCCCGAGTGTATCCTGGGTTCCGAAGTGTATGGCAATCTGATTTCCGACTTTCCAGAAATGCCACTCGCGAATGGGGCCGCCCGGTTCTATAGTTACTATCCGTTTGTGGTTTCGATAAATTTCTATCTCAACCGGATTGGAGAATTTCTCGGCATTATTGTCCCAAACCTGACATGCAAAGGTCCTGCCATCAATAGTGCCCTGTGCCACCGAACAATGGCCTTCTTTGACGCCCATCAACTCTTCAGCTGATTGTGCTGTAGCGCATGAAGAACTAAATGCGAAGACCAGAATGAAAAGAGGGGCGAAATAAAGGCGTCGAATGGTCGTTTGTTCTGGCATCAACATTCTCATTGCTGAACCGTTTCCAAACAGAAGCTACATCTCATAAAGCTTACGCTCCTCGGAAGGGCGAATGAAGTTGATGAAAAACGGTGTTCCGGTAACTTGCCGGCTGTCGAGCGTATCCCAGAGCAATTTACTCAAAACCTGACTTCTCGGGAGGAACCGGAAGACTATGCAAATGCCTGTCAGCGGCGAGTTGTCAGATTTCCAGCCTAGGCGCTTTTGTCGAACTTCGAGGTCGCAACGGTCAGGATTCCCGACAGTAGTGACATAAGCGGGACCACTGCAACGAGGTATTCGAGCCAGAGAAAATCAGAAAAGAACGCGGCGTTTATGTGTCCCACAAAAGGCAGAAATGCGGCGGAGTCGCTCATCCCTTTCTCAGGCGTCCAATTGTTCCTCCAGGCGAGCACTGCGGCCGTGTAGAGAATCAAAACGCCACCTGTCTCTAGGGCCGTTTTGATTCCCAGCGACAGCCAAGTCACCCTCTTGTGGATGTACGGCGAGGCAATCCATACAACGGTGGTCAGGCAGGTCGTCAGCATAGCCATCTGAATGGTTAAAAGAGCGGCTTCGTGGTGCGTGCGAAAAGATCCCGGCGCGCCCATCGAATATGCCCACCAAATACAAACGGAGCAACACAGCGCGAAGATCCCCGCCTTGAGCGCCAGTGCCAAAGACCGGCCAAGTGTGTTGGTCATGTCGTGTTTGAGTGTAGCTTGACCGAATGCCCAGACTGCAACCATGAACCCCTCAGGATTCCGGCACGGCACACCCAGCCTATTTCCCCAAAAACGGGGTTTCGGTAAGTTCAACCCGACGACTTGCCCCAACCGGCAAGTTACCGAAAAGCTGACTTCACAGGCATATGCCAGTGATCCGCAGGGAGCTAATCCTCTAAGCGGTATTTCTTCCCGTGTGGTTTCAAAATAGGGGCCGCCCTCCGACTTAAAGCGGCCGACCACCACCGGTAAGGCTTAGGGTGAGGTAGTCCGTAGGATAGCCCGGTTCTGGTCGTATCCGAATGCGAATCCACGAAGACGTGTACAGGACTCTTCAGATCAAGAGGTCCGTTAACATGAGCAGTCAGAAGTCATGTTCTCCAACACTCCAACGACCAGAATATGTGTCGTCCCTTGCCAACGAGATCCACGATGGCCCAACGGTGGCTATGAGGGCGAGAGCATGATGTCCATCTGATAGAAGCGGAAGAAATTTTCTTCTCCGGGTTGCGTACAAGCGCTTTTCTGATAACGGTCGAGTACGTCGTTGATGAAGTCAAGACGAGCGGCCTCAGGGAGATGCTGCGTCCACTCAACGAATGTGACGGAGGCGAAGGTGGTGAAGGCGGCGCGGGACTGGAAGTCCCAGCTTTTGTCGGCGGCGTGCGTGCGGAGAACTCTGAAGCCGTGCTGCCTGGCGAGCGCTCCATATTGCTCGGGAGCAAGATGGAGATAGGGATTGTGGAAGCCCTCGAAATACTGCGCCCATCGGGGCGAGAGGCGGGTCTCTTCGATGACGTCTTCGAGGCTGGTGCGCTTGCCCTGGGGCACCAGGCGCAACTGAGCGACTCCGGAAGGCTTGATGGCGGCGTGGATGGAGTCGAGTGCGAGGGCCTGCTCGGGAACCCAGTGCAAGGCGTTGAAGGAGACGATGAGGTCGAATTCCTGGCTGAAGGTGAGGTGCCGGGCGTCGGCAACTGCGAATTCAACGTTGGAATGAGGCAAGGAGGCAGCGCGCTCTCGGGCGAAAGCGATCATCCTTGCTGAAGCGTCGACTCCGACGATGCGTCCGCGAGGAAGGCGGGCGGCTATCTCACCGGTAGTTCTCCCGTTTCCGCAGCCGATGTCGAGGATGGTCTCGGTTCCGCGCAGGTCGAGGAGGGATAGCGCCTCTTCGGCCATTGCCGCCTGCAGCGCAGCGATGCGGTCATACTCGGATGCGTTCCATTCTGTCATGGTTCGGGCTCTGGATTAGATCAGAAAACGATCACAGTGTAATTGGCTGCGGGTGCGAGGAAAAGCGGTGTGGTCCTTCGGACGCGAGCGGTCCATATCTGATCCAACGGGGATGTGAGTGTTGCCCCGTTTGAGGACAGTCTAGCAGGTCGCCAAGGCTACAGCTTTTCTGAAGGAGTCGGTGCTCTGGACGGCTGATCGGCTAACCTTGGGTCGCAGAGCTGACTCCCAGGCCTTATGATCGGCTTCACTGGCTCGATAGAGTGGCCGACCGCCGTTGCGTGCCACCTCCCGGCTCACCGTAGACGCTGCCCGTTGCAACCCTCTGGCTATCTCTCGAATCGACGAACCGGAAGCAATGCCTCGTGAGATGTCTTCCCGTTCGGCAAGCGTGAGCGTTCCCTGCGAGCGGTGATGAATGGCTGGAGCTATCCCGCCGTGCTGCGACAACAGGAACTGAATCGAGCCATGGTCCTTGCCTAAAGCGCGACCAATCTCATGCAACGACTCTCCAGCCTTCCAACGGCGCCACATGTCTGTCCTCTGCGACCCAGAAAGACCATACCGCCTTCCTTGTCTCATAAACACCACCTTCACATCAGATGGTGTTGCATCGACCGGTTGAGACCGCCCGCGTTTCAGGTAACTTGCGAAAACCAGGTCAGGAATTCGCCAATGGTATCCCCTATGGTGAGGGCAAGCAGTTATGGAGGAAAAGGGACGGATTCTCTTTACTATGGACATGAAAAAGGCTATGGGAAAGTTGAGCCATGGCTAGTCATCCGTCCGCGGAGTGAAACGGAAGCGCAATCGGAAATAAGATTGTAAGAAGTTTCTCAGCCCACCGGACAACGCCAACACCGCCCCTCACCTCCTAGCTATCAGACGATCGCACGCAAAACTCCCACCGAGGTTCTCCCAATGGGACTCATTACACCAAATGACTTTCCTAATCTGACTGAGCTCTACACGGCCCAGCTTCGCTACCTTCTTTCCACCGAAAATCAGATCGTCAAGGCTCTCCCGAAGATGATCGATCATGCGAACCACCCGCAACTCAAACAGGCTTTTCAGTCCCATTTGCAGGAAACGCAAGTTCATGTCTCACGTTTGGAACAGCTTATCAACGACATGAAGAACGATGTTGATGACAAGAAGGACCCCATCATTACCGCAATTATCGGCTCTGGCGAAAACATCACTAAGGAATCCGATCCCGGCGCGATTCGGGATGCTGGCCTTATCGGCACCGCGCAGAAAGTGGAGCATTACGAAATCGCTTCCTATGGCACAGCCCGCAATTGGGCTAAGCAACTTGGTCTGGCTGAGCATGCAAGTATACTCCAGCAAACGCTAGAGGAAGAAAAGCATGCCGATCAACTGCTGACGGAAATTTCAGAGGGAACGAACACATCTGCGGCGGCTGCAGCCTAAAATTCCCCTTTGTTCCGGCCCAAGCCTTCCGGCTTTGGGCCGGAGCGATATTTGCCTCTGCGCATTATTTCCACGCCTTAGACCACCTGCCCAATCGCCTTCGCCGATTAGAGTTGCCTCATTTGGATTAAGTATCGTTCCATAAACGGGCCACGAGCCGGGCCATTTTCCCTAAACCACAAAGGCTTGAAAACGGACTCCCCACCATCTTCTCAACATCGGGAGGAAGGGTTGTACCGTCCCAGCTACGTGCGAGCTAAGCGGATAGACGGCCGCACCCAGGAAAGGATCGGTTCTCAGTTTTCGACGGGTGTCTCACTTAAGAGATGCAGCCCGCGCAGTGAGAGATGAAAAACGCCGACGCCTGTCTTCTTCGTCATGATGAAGCAGCAGGCGTTGAAGCGAGGCGCACCCGCGTCAGCGGCTGACCAGCGAGGGACCGTACTAGCCCATAGGCAAAGAACATGCTTTCCGCCGCAGCCCCGACAGCAGAGCGAGAACAAAGCCCGGCGTGTCGATTGGACGAATACCGAAAAGGTATTCGTCATAGCTCGGACGAGCGGTTACTGCCGGTTTCATGGTGGAGAGCGAAAAATTTGGTTGTTGGAGAGCCTGGAAAAGAAAGAAAACAATTTGAAAGCAGCCAGATGCACTCCTATCGCAGACAATCAGAAATGCTCGATCATCCACATACAAAGCCGCTTTCTACTTATCTGATCAAACTGGCCAGACTCGGCGGCTATCTTGCCCGCGCCCACGATTCACCTCCCGGCAACATGGTTATCTGGAGAGGGCTCTCACGCCTAACTGACCTACAACTCGGCTTCCTTCTCGGGGCTCAATTTATGGATAATTGAAAGGCTCAGCTCACGCTTACTTTCTGCCATTGTGATCTTGCGTTTTCAGCGCCATTTCCTAATGAAATCATGCGGCGTTGGGATGTTCGAGAAGATGCTTAGCAAATATCCCAGGACCATGACTGCAAGGGCCACCTCGATTATCGGAGAAAGAATGTCTGATGTGGTTTGCATCTAGACATGTCGGGGTCAGGATTGATTGCGCGGCTGTCTTTCAAAGTGAAGGTGGGGAGCTTTCCAAGTTCAGTGTTCTTTGGAATCTAATCGGATAGAATGGCTGACAATTTATCGAGAGGCCTATCCTATGGACTTTCTGAAGAGTCGATGGCGTGCGGATATTCTATTCGTAATTTTAGGCGCCATCCCAATAGCCGTGGCGAGCAGAATCGAAGAGGCGAAACATGCACTAACGTTCGACCTATGCAAGGATTTCGGAGTTGTGATCGTGTCACTTGCGGTGGTTGATCTGCTTTGGCAACTCGTGGCGGGCGGCGAGCCACTCTCGCGGGAAATTAAAGAGATCCGCGATCTTAATGGATTGACGCGACAATCGCATCGTATTGGCCTTATTGACGCCGCAGAGCGAAGGAGCGAATTGCTCGATGAACACAAGTCTTTTACAGAGCTAGTAGGGCGTTCAAGCGCGCGCATCGATATAAGCGGATTTACTCTACACATACTGGTGGAAAATCAACGTTTGTTGAACCTCTTATTGTCTAAGGCAAAGCAAAAAGTGGCAGTGCGGATATTAATTTGCGACCCACAGATCGCGGGTTTAGCGGAATGTGTTCAAGACCACGTCTTAAACGGGATGAGAGCGGAGATGGAAACCACGTGGACTACACTGTTGCGTGGTCTGGCGACACTCGCTCCCAATGAGAAGAAGTATTTCCAAATACGCAGACTCAAGCAAAAAATGATGAGCGTGTCTGTGTTCAGAGTAGACGACATGATGAGCGTGGTTCACTATTTACGATCGAAGACAACAACCGACACACCGGTTTTCGTAACGACAGGACATGGGTATCTCTTCAACACCTATGTCCAGCGTCTGGAAAGATTCGTTTCTCAGACGCCGGTGTCTCATTCCCGTTGACAGCTTCATAGAGTGGAGGGCAGAGGGAAAGACAAAGCTTCCTTGGATATTTGCCATGCATGATGACGAACCGTTTGCACTCGGTGGGTGTGGCGTCACTGGCGGTCACCAGACGGCAAAACGCAGATGGATACCTTCGCAATCATCACCACGGAGCCGAATGAATTGCTTGTCGAAAAGACTGGGCACGACCGTATGCCTGTCATCATCAAGCGACAGGATTACCAACGATGGTTGGAACCGGGCAACA
>JABDHA010000122.1:4887-10146 GCA_013285705.1 Acidobacteriota bacterium | reverse complement strand
ATTGTCCTTAGTCGCGCGAACGTTATAACGAAATTTTGGCTGCTCAATATCTTGTCAAGCCCTCGCAGACGATAAAAATCTGCAAGCCACTCATTACAAAGGGTAAATGATCGCCCTAAATTGGCATGTTTCCTGTTCGAACCAGCTATCATAAATATAGGGGACTCAACAGAAAGATTTCCGCCGCACCCAGTGCAAGTCATTGAAACAAAGAACTTTGCATACAAGCTCATCGGTTGCAATACTTTGCGGCCGTAAAAAAATCGAACCCAGCTTTTTCAAAGACTTAGCGACCCTCCCCACCCCGGGGGTAGGCTGGTCCGGGGCAGGACAGCGGCTGACATTACCGGCCAAATATCTTTGCGAAGAAGTGCCCGATGTGATGGAAGAATCCACCGGAATCGGCTGGTTTCTGGGGCGCAGGCGCCTCCGCTGGAGTTGGCGCTGGCTGCGTAGATGGCGGTGGAGGCGTAACCGCAGGTGCCGACGTAGTCTGGCTCGGAGCAGCTCCATTATAGGTAAGCGGCACCTCAACCTGGGCATGCGGCTGGCCTACAGGAACAACCGGCTGGGTTGGCGGCGGAGGTGGCGGCTTCAAACCCTCGCTCTCCGCAATCGGAAAAGCCGTATCGGCTGGTGTTGACGACGGGCCGCCGACAGGCTTGCCGTTGTTGCTGGCCACCGATACGGCTGCAGCCGCCGGGCAGCCGCAAGGCTCCGCTTCGTTGTCGACCACTTGCTGCAGGCTGCCGTGATCGAACAGCACGCGCTGGTTGGGCTTCACGCGGTAGATGCCGCCTTCGAACTGGCTGGTCACGGTCACGTAGGGAGCATTGTCGCCGTGATTATCGATGCACGTGTCGCCCTTCTGGTTCACGCGCATCTTCAGGTCTGCCTCTCCAGGACCGGAGACAAGAATGCGCAGATCAGGCGTCAGCAAAACGTCAGAATAGGAGCCTGTCTTGTAGCTGGCTTCAAGCGCGCCGCGATCGAGTGAGATCATGAGCGCGGTGGAATTATCCCCAGTGGCTGGGACAACCGAGCGATCGGTGGTGAGGTGAATCGTTGTCGAAGAGCACAACCGCAGTTCGCCACCACGGGCAAGCGTGATGTTCGCCGTCGTGTCTCCCGCAGTGATGCTTCCGTTGTTTCCGATTGTGGCCTTGCCGTTGGCGACTTCGAGCGAGCCTGAAACGGTAACGCCTTCGGTGGGAACGTAGGCGATGGGCTTCTGTTGCGCTCCTGCTATGTACGGTGATGAATAAGCGGCGCTTAACAAAAGCAGGTACTTCAATCGCATGTGAGCTAAAGCTCCAGAAAATTCTTGATCAACCGCTTGCCATCGTGCGTCAGCACGCTCTCAGGATGGAACTGGACTCCCTCAACTGCATGCTGACGATGGCGCAGACCCATAATCGTGCCATCGGCAGTGCGCGCAGTGATCTCAAGTTCATCAGGCAGACCCTTTTCCGCAACGATGAGCGAGTGATACCGGGTGCAAACCATAGGGCTCTGGATGCCGCTGAAGATGGTCTTGCCGTCATGCGCAACATCGCTCGTCTTGCCGTGCATCAGCTGCGGCGCGCGAACCACATCGCCACCAAAAGCCGCACCAATCGCCTGATGCCCCAGACAAACGCCCAGAATCGGGACTTTACCGGCAAAATGGCGCACCAGGTCAATTGAAATACCCGCTTCCTGCGGCGTACACGGCCCCGGCGAAAGCAGGATGCGGTCCGGCTCGAGCGCCTCCACTTCGTCGACGGTCAGCTCATCATTCCGGCGGACGGTCATCTCTGCGCCAAGCTCGCCCATGTACTGCACCAGGTTGTAGGTAAAGGAATCGTAGTTGTCGAGAACGAAGACCATGGGACTGATACCAGTGTACCGCGCCGGCGACTTAGGAGATTTGCTTCCGCATGAAGATGGTTGCCTGCGGATTGTCGTTATAACGCGGGCAGGGCTCATATCCATGCCGCCGGTAAAAACGAATCGCCGGCATCAAATCCTTCTTCGAATCGAGATAAAGCACTCTGTAGCTGTGTTCTGCCGCATATGCCTCAAGCGCCCGCAGCAGCGCTTCCGCCACGCCCTGGCTCCGATGTTCCAGGCGCACATAAAGCCGCTTGATCTCTCCACCGTTCTTGAGATCCGGCAGACGATGCAGCGCAATACAGCCGGCAACGACGCCACTGACCGTTGCCAGCCAAACGCCTGCGTCTTCAGTAAAATACTCGCGCTCAAACGCAGACCGGTCATCGCGCACCACGACACCCACAGCGTCGTAATACTCCGAAACAATACTGTAGGCTACGTCCAGTTCCTGAAGAGTTGCGCGGTGAATCCTCACTCAAGCAGAGTAAGTCATTCGGGGAGACGACGGTATCACCTTTATGCTAATCTTCCGCCTAAGAGGGATCGTCGCTCGTGGAGGTGATCCGATGAAGTTCGTAACTCTTGCCGTTGCCTTCCTTTCCATAGCCCCTGCCTTTGCTCAAAGTAATTTGAAGCCGGCTCCCGCCGCCGATCTATCCAAGCCCGGCTCTACATCGCAAGCCGGCTGCCCCGTCGCCTTCACCGATGTGTCTCTTGAAACCAAAGCGCACTTCATGCCAGTCCGGCAAGACTTTGCACCAGACGGCAATCTGAGATTTCAATATAAGAACCAGAGCGGTAAAGAAATTCAATCCATTTCCGTGCGTGCGGAATTAAAAGTAAAGAAGAGCGTCTACGATCTGGATGCGACAACAATCACACTCAATATGACGCTCACCGGCAAGAGTGCGGAAGAGACAATGCCTCTGGCCTTGCGGGCTTACGGACTAAGCCGTATCACTCTCGAACAGGTGTCATTTACTGACGGCACCATTTGGAATGCCAACACAAAAAACGCCTGCAGCTATGAGCACATGAACGGTTCCGAGCAGATCGGCAAACTGCAGTAGCCACTGCCATTATCTTGCATCCTCAGATATAAGGACACAATCCCGCTAAGCCTGCGCATCGACTCTTTGTCGTGGAGTTCCATCCCGCATCCACAAAATAGCATCCCTCTCTTTAGAGGATGCGTACTGACGTGCCAGATCCTCAGGTATGGAGATATGGTCAGACCCTGTTTTCTCGTCATTGACCGGGAATTTCCCGGTAGTATTTCAACCCGCAAATTGGTGATTGAAACTGCAAAATTCAATGTGCTTACCGCTTACAGTGCCACCGAAGCACTCGATACTTTGAGATATTTTCCTAATATCCATGGCATCGTGCTCGACGCCGATGTCCGCGACATACCCTGCTCGACGCTCGTAAAGGAATTGAAAACAATGAACCCAGCGCTTCCGATCATTGTCATTTCCGGGCCTACCGAGAAAATTTGCGACGGCGCAGACCAACATCTGGACAGTTTCGATCCCAAGCGTTTGCTTGGAATCCTTCAGGCTCTTGAACCTGAGAAAACAGCGGAAATTGAAAAACGCAACGAAGCCCTTAGCAAAAATGAAAGATGATCGTTGAATTCATCCACTCAGCGATGATTCCTCCTCGTTTGGGTTAAACGCTCATCGAGAAACAACCCTCTTCGTACACGTGCAGCAGCTGCTAAGATAAGCGTCAGCTTAGTTCGATCACGATGATGCTGTGACTGCACGTTGCCCGGAGTCGGCATAGGTGCCAACAATAAGAACCATTATTTTTACGCTGACACTTTTCCTAGCTGCTTCCGCAATCACATATGCCGAGGAGCCGCAGTCAGTCAAAGCTGCATATCAGGGCTACATCGCCGCGCTTGAGACTCGTCTTGATGCGCAAAATACTTCCTCCGGCGGCTTTCTTTGGCTCGATCAGAATAGCCAGCGACGTGATGCCGTCCGCAAAGGTGAGATTCCAGTCCAGCAGGTCGATACTCCACAGATACCCGGTGGAACGATCGAGCACTGGATTGGAGGCGCGTTCCTGCCCAGTGCGACAGTCGGGCAAGTGCTGAAAGTGGATCAGGACTATGCAAACTACGCCACCTACTACGCACCAGAGATTGTGCAGGCACGATTGATTTCCCGCAACGGCAATCACTACCAGGTGTTTTACCGGCTGAAGAAACATAAGATCGTGACCGTTGTGTTGGACACGATTCACGACATCGATTTTGTTCCACTCAGCACTGAACGGTATGCTGTGCGGTCTCGCTCTGAGAGTGTGCGCGAAGTTCGCAATGCCGGCGAGTCGGACGAAAAGGTTTTGCCCGAGGGAGAAGGTCTTGGATTTTTGTGGGCGATGAATTCTTATTGGCGTGTGCAGCAACGGGGTGGCGGAGTTTACATCGAATGTGAAGTGGTCACACTCGCAAGAGCCATTCCCTTCGGGATGGGAGCCCTCGTGAAATCCACTATCCAATCCTTCGCTTCGGAATCGCTTGCTAACACGCTCAAAGCAAAACAGCGTGCGGTATTGTCTTCGCATTGACCGTCAGTAGCGTTGATCACAACCACGAAACACTTTCTTAAGAGGACGGGTGCACCTCAAGTGAATGGTGCGTCGAAGTAACCGGCTGTTCGCGCAAACTATCGCGTAACCTGAAGAACTGAACCAGATAGAGCAGTCCCAGCGCAAAGAGAGTAATTGGCACGTTACGGCCCAGCGCCAATGTTTGAGCAATACTCAGATGAGCTTGTTTTTCCGTGTAGCGGACTTGAAAAAAATGCGTGTACGTAGTGGACGTAAGATAATTAGCAATAGTGAAAGTACGAATGCGACTGTTCCCGCGAGACGCCGCCTGGAAAACAACAAGGCAAGCGCCGGAAAGCTTAACAAAAACAAGTAAACATCGTAACTGCGGTGATACACCGGAAGCATCGTAAAGCAAACCGCCGACGCAATGGCTAAAAAATCTTTTTCGATCGAAGATTTCATCCGAATTACCAGATAAAACCAAGCCAGCAGCGCGCTTCCTGTAATCGCCCAGACAATGGGATTGTAAAAATGTGGTTCATCCCGGAATACGCTGACAGCGCTTTGCAGGTTTTCAAATAATGGCGCATCCATATCGGCAGGACCTGGATCAGCCGGATTTCCCCGTGCAACCATGTAGGTAAGGTTCGCATGCACGTCTCGCATCCAATGCACAGACGAGGGCATCAACGAAACCCAGAGAATTCCTGGCAGACAAATTGCTGCCGTCAGAATCGCAATCTGGATAGAACGCCGGCGATACTGTCGACTTGCAAAGAAAAAATAGACCCAGACGAGTGCCGCAATCTGCGGCTTGCA
>JABDHA010000122.1:0-4877 GCA_013285705.1 Acidobacteriota bacterium | reverse complement strand
CGACCTCATAGCGACGCTTCAGCAAACACCAGCTTCCGATCACGCAGAAACCGATGGCAACACCCGCTGGCTGTCCAAGCATCAGCAAAATTCTGCAGGTAAGCAGTGATGCTCCGATGCAGAGAATGGCAGGCCATGCAGCGTATGGCTGGCACAGGTCCGCCACAAGGAATGCTGCCATAAACCATAGCAATCGCGATCAAAGCCAGCCATACAGCATCCGCCCAGCTCCAAGGCAGCCATGCTACTGGAAGAATCAGAAAGAAAGTCCCTGGCGGATAGGTTGAGTTGTGTGGTTGGAAGGCAAGGTTGTCCTCCATGGTTCCCAGCTCCGAGATATTCCTGTTTCGTTGCCGCGATGTCGTACGGATTGCAGCCGGCTAGCAGGCAACGGGAAGCCGCATAAACAGGCTTAAAATCCCGCGAATGCAATGTATGGGTTTCGCTGATGTATCCACGGACAATAAACAACACACTACAAATACTTAAAAGCACTAATCCAAGCGAGAAGTATCTCTGTTGATGACTCACGAAATTCTCCTCATACAAACTGTTCCGGCCGCTAATCGTCACTTAGCTTGGAATACCTTAAGTTCTAGCCAATTTGATCAACTTGGCGGAACAGAAACATCCTAGGCTTCACGCCAATGTCCACCAAAGTAGCGATGAGTTCCCTTGAATCGTTCAGAGATACAAAGAGTCTTGTGCCATGCAAAAACTATATGGAAATGCCCACTATTCCTCTAAGGTTAGGCACTTTATGAAGTTTTCTGGCAATAGCCTTAGGCTTTTTCTAACGGTGGCGGCGCGATATTAAAGGCGAGGTGCTTCTCCTGAACATCGTCCAGAAAGCTCGCACGGGCTAGGCCCAGCTTCTTGAGCCGAAATTGCATGGCCGTTTTCATGACTCCCAGTCCATAAATCGTGCTTCTCCTGAAGTTGATGGACGAAGCTTCTGGGAAGTACTTGGTTGGGCAAGATATCTCCCCGACACGGAAGCCATAGTAAACA
The DNA here is from genome assembly GCA_013285705.1 of Acidobacteriota bacterium. GTDB lineage: Bacteria > Acidobacteriota > Terriglobia > Terriglobales > Acidobacteriaceae > Alloacidobacterium. The sequence continues at coordinate 3,866 of JABDHA010000122.1, read as the reverse complement.
GCCTGGACCAACATTTGATTGTCAAATACAAAGTCGTCTGAGCAGGACAATAATGGAAGCCGTTCCAGCACATCCCTGCTCCACGCGCGATAGCCGGTGTGATATTCCGAAAACTTTTGGCCAATGAGCAGGTTCTCAGCAAAGGTCAGTGTCCGGTTAGAAATATATTTATACAGGGGCATGCCGCCCGCAAGCGCACCTTTGCCAAGAATGCGAGAGCCCAGGACAACATCGAACTCACCGGAGGCAATCATGGCTGCCATTGCTGCGACAAGCTTTGGGGTGTACTGATAGTCCGGATGGAGCATGACAACAATATCCGCACCCTGATGTAAAGCCGCGGTATAGCAGGTTTTCTGGTTACCACCATATCCACGGTTTTTGTCGTGACGGAGCGTGTATAGTCCAAGCTCTTGCGCTAACTCTGCTGTGCCGTCGGAACTGCAGTCGTCCGTGAGGATGACATTGTCGACAATCTCATGAGGGATTTCCTCCACAGTTTGCCGCAGCGTACGAATGGCATTATATGCAGGAAGAACGACGGTGATCTTTCGACCATTGAGCATGGGGGATACTCACCTCGAAAAGTTTTTGGAGTAGAGCGTACTGTTGCCTAACTAATTAGCAGTATGTCGAATGGGCCTATTTATGTAATCGGGCCGAGGTAGAAGGAGATAATGCCTCAGCTGCGTAATCCGTACGAAACAAAACGATCTGAAGCCTGCAAAAACTAATTCTGAAAATAATATGGTGGGCGAGGCGGGAATCGAACCCACAACCCCCGGCTTAGAAGGCCGGTGCTCTATCCGATTGAGCTACTCGCCCGCTTAGTTGCTTGCCTTATTGTAATAGCTGTTGCGGTCTCCAGAGCGTCGTGGAAAATGCTTTTGACGTCTGCCTCCGTGACGGCGCATGCTGCCGTGTAAAGAGTCACAGCGAATCCTTCATGATCATCTACGCTTGATGCCCGAACAACATATTCAACATGTGCCCGTGGCAATTCTATCTCGCGCAATTCGGCGATTGTAGCACGCACCCATGCTTCGTGAGCAGCAAAGGACGCGAAGACTCTCGCATCTCGCGCAACAACGTCGACATAGCAGGCAATTCCCTGCTGCGCCTGTTCCCGGCTTGCGCCAAACTCCAACGGATCAATGTCATCTGATGTGAGCAGCCACAGGTCGCACTTGGAAGTAAACACTGGAGAGATTGCAGCATTGAACGTGACGAGCGCTCGTGCTAACGCCGGAGCGGTCGCGGTTTCCTCCAGCCTGTTCGCAAGCGAAGGCGTATGACGTAGATTGATGAACCCTTCCCATGGAACTGCGATGACAGGAAGATCAGCGCCGATTTCAACCGACCAGTCAGCCTCCATCCGATTCACTCTGCACCATGTTGAGCAGGAAACCCATCAGCATCTTCTCGGCCCAATAGCCGTCATAGCCGGCAGCCTGCGCCAGAAACGCGCAGTGACCACCGTGCTGGGTCTCGAAAAAGTTGACATGAGGGTTATCGATAAGTGTCTGCCGCGTTTCCGGCAGCATGCGGATAAACGGGTCGTCGAGAGAATGGAGGATCAGCGTGGGCACGCTTAGCTGCGCTGCAACACGTGAGCTGGCGACGGAATAGTAGTAATCGTCGGCATCAGCGAAACCGCCAAAGCGAGCCACAACGTACTCGTCAAAATCACGCATGCTGTACAGTTTGCGTAGCATGCCGCTGACATAGAACGGCATGTAAATATTCGGAAAAAGCTCTGCTTTGCGGCGCACGCGATCGACCATGGACCGAAGAAAATATTTTTCATAGAAACGATTCGGCGGCTCATGCAGCGCAGCGGAAGAGGCCGCGAGATCCATCAGCGGCGAGACGCCCACCAACGCTTTGATTTCAGATGGAGCGGCTGCGCCAAGTTCCCCTGCGTATTTCAGCACCAGGTTGCCACCCATGGAGTAGCCGATGAGCGCAATCGCTTGCAACCGATGCTGCGCAACAATCTGCTCGACCACGCGTGCTATGTCATTCGAGCAGCCAGAATGATAAATAGCGGGTGAAAACTTGTCCGTGCCGCCGCAGCTACGCATATTCATGCGAACGACATTGCATCCTGCCGCCCATGCACGTGTGGAATTACCCAGTACATATTGAGAATTCGATGAGCCCTCAAGTCCGTGGACAAGAACAACTGTAAGCCGCTGGCTGCGGACGTCAGCAGCCTGCCAGTGACAATGGCAAAGTACGCGGGTCGGCCCATAGGACGCATGGCCTTCGACTGGCCTCTCTACTTCCACCAGCAAATCTTCCGGATCAGGCAGCGACCACTAGCGGGGCAAAAAATTGCCAACCAATGTCATCAAATGTCCGTTGTTCAGGAAACGGCGCGGCGTAAAGTCGCTATGCCAACCGTTTACAAAGGCATCTGCTGCGAATTTGGTGAATGTCTTCGTGGTCATATGTTTGAGAAACCTTTCAGCACGACTGAGGCATACATCGTGCTGGTTGGTTCTTCCACCCTGATCGGTTCAAATCCAACGGGTAGAGTATCAAAGCCTCCTAATATTTGGATCTATGGTTAAAGCTCACTTTCAAACTCGTCGCTTTGCCGCCATGGACAATGTCTGCACCCGGACTGGCAGCAATATCCTCGCTTCCGGTGATATGCCTCAGTGAAGACAAGATATGCCCCATCCATGTAGTAATCGACGCCCTCAACCAAAGGCTGGTTCTCGTCAGGTGGCGGGACCATGGTCATAGGTAGATTCTGTCAGCGGCAAAGGCAAAGTGGAAATCCGAGCACCTTGTGCCAATTGGCTTATTCTGACGTAATCAGGATGAGTACGTGTGTGAGGTTCGGCTGCCGTCAGAGGCGTCAATTTCGATTCGTCAAAGGTCACCCGGTTCCCTGGAACCGACGGGACCCGCTCGCCTGGGATCACGATCCCGAGCAGGTTCATGGGGTCCGCGCCCGCAACCGTGACTGCTTCCTGCTTTATGCCGCTGCGCCGTGTCTCGCGCAGCGATTCCAACGCCTCCGGCAATGCAAACTGCTCGCCGCTAAAGCCGGAGACAAACCGGCCGCCACGCACTTCGCCGCGCGCTTCCATGCGGCGCAGCAACCCCAGCAAGTCGCGCCAGCGCGGAATGGCCGCCTCGCGTTCCAGCACATCGCGGAAGACGACGCCATAGCGCCGCAGCAGTATTCGACAAGCTGACTCAATCTCAGCTTCACGCCGCTCCGCTGCCTGACCCGCGCTATCCGGAGGCCTATCAAACGGCTGCCAGTTAAACATGCTCCACCGCCCCGCAGCCTGCTTCGTACGTGCCATCGGTTTTATGCGGGCAGCGGCGGTATACGCCTGCTTCCGCTTCGGATCGATCAACATGCGCAAGCTGTCAAAACCGTCTGCCGTAACAAGGCCAGCCGCCACCAACTCCCACAGAGCAAGGCTCACATCCTCGGCGGGAGCACCCAGCAAGCGCACCAGGTCACCGGCAAACATCGCGCCGCTGGATGAAAGAACGCTCCGTATGCGCCCAGCAAGTACGCTTAAACAGGCGGTCAGGCAAGTCTCGGGAATTTGTCGCTGTGACAAGCACAGATCCATCCACAGCGCCTCTTCGCGTAAAAAGAATGTGATCGGGGCCATACTTGTTGGCACGACGCGTCGCGGTCCACCCGACTCCATAGAGTTAAATGCCGGATGCGGTGAAATCCGTCCCCATCCCACGACTCCTGTTAAACAAAGCGCGTCAAGCCAGCGCGGATCATACCCCGCCACTCGTTGTGGCAAAATCGATCGCTCCCACTCAATCGCTGGAGCCTCAAACCCTTCGAGACCGCGGAGCACCTCCAAAACCCCGTGCTC
>JABDHA010000121.1:4620-10439 GCA_013285705.1 Acidobacteriota bacterium | reverse complement strand
CAGCAATCGGTCGCCGCTTTGCTTTTGATAGAGCACGTATGCGCCGCTGGGTCAAAGACTCTTGTCGACCAACTCCCGTAACGACGAATCCTCCTGATAAAGCTGCTCGAGAGCAAACGAGACCATGCGAATCTCCTCCTCTGTCCAGAGAAGAGATTTCAAGGTACAGGCAGCATCTCCTTTGCATGTCTTCAACGACCACGCGAGAAAATGCTGACGCTCTGCGCTTATGAGGTCTAACGATTTATCCGCCATCAGTGCGGTACGGACTCTTGGATCCTCCTGAAGAAGCGACAGCAGATAGAAATCCTTGTCCTGCAAAGCAGCGTGTAGCGGCAGCGGTTTATCGATTGCCTGAGCAAGGAATGGATGAGGAAGCGCAAGGACTGCTGCGGCAAAAAGCAGGCGCGGCCATGAACGGATCAGTATAGGCATTAATTATCCTCTGATGGGAAAAGAAGTAAGCTCGACTGCAAAAAGGCCTGCGCAAAGAGCACAGGCCTTTGTCATGTGTTTAGAACTTCAAGCTCAGACCTGTCTGCACATTGCGCGAGGTGCGTGCCGCTGTCTGTCGTAGAAAGTCGCTCGAATTGACTGTATTGATGACTGAACCAGTGCAGCCAGTCGTGGTATTGCAGTTCAGGTTATTGGTGTTCAGCAGGTTTTCCGCCTCAAAGAATGCGGCAACGTGAATGCGCTCACCGATATTGAAGTAACGCTTGATCTGAGCATCTTCCTGCGAGAGCCCACTGCCGTTAAGGCTGTTGCGGCCAACGAAGAGAGGCCGATCGTTCACCACGCCATCATTGTTAAGGTCTGTACCGGCGATAGGATTGATGGGGAAACCGGAGTTCATGAACGTCATCGAAGAGAATTCGAAGCCGTTCAGCCAGCGCATGGAGTCGGCGTGAAAGGTCGGCTGATAAAGCCCCTGAATAACGAGGTTATGGGTAGCGTTGTTATCCGCGTTGCCATAATCGCGATGGATATTCGTCGGATCGCTGACACTGCCGCCTTCACCGATGTTGTCGGCCAGCGCATGCGAGTACATGTAGTTCACAGTGAATTCGAGCCCTGTGGATAGCCGCTTTTGCAGCGTGAGAAATCCGCCGTTGAAGTTCGTCGTTGCTCCAGAGCGGATTAGGTTGATAGCGCCGAATGCGGGATTAGGGCGGTTGTTGGTTCCGGCGAAGATGGGCCTTCCGTCGGCCAGCGCCTGGCCTGTCGGGGCTAGATTTGTATCGGTGTAGTAAAGGCCGTGCCGCATGGCCGCGAACTGGTAGCCAACCGTCAGTTGGAAATTGTCGCCAAGCTCCCGCTGAATCTGCACATTGGCCTGGTGCTGATAGGCATTGTGAAAGCTCGGATCGAAAGCAGTGATGCTTGGCGCGACCTCGAAAGCTCCGCCATTGAACTGAGGAACATTCGGAAAGACCGGAGCACCCGGAACGGTGCCTGCTACCTGATAGTTGAGGAGGCGATGCCCGTTGACCTGCGCGGCATTATAAAAAGTGGCCAGGCCAGGAACGTCGTAATACATTCCATAGGCTGCATGGACAACTGTCTTGCGGCTGGCGCCCGGCGACCACGTAAGCCCTAGGCGCGGCGCAATGTCGCTGTAATCGTTCGGCACACTACGCGAGAGCGAATAGGGTGCAAGATTGTCGAAGGTTGGAAAGAAGATGACTTCATAGCGGGCACCCGCATTGATATTGAGATTGGGAGTGACGCGAATCTCATCCTGAGCAAAAAGGTTCAGGAAGTTGAAGGCAATACGGATCGAGGGATCGCCGCTGTAGGTCGTCAAATAGGTGTAGGTGAAGGGCTGGCCGGTCGCAGGATCAATGGTTCCCGCCACCGTATTGAGATACTGATTGAGCGAGCTGACGGCAGGCCGGTTATTCTGCGCGGCAACGCCACTGAAGCTAAAGGTAGGCGCCGTCCCAGAGAGATTTGCGAAGAGCTCGTGGTCGTATTCTCCTCCAAATTTCCCGGTGTTGCGTCCGCGTGTCCAGGTCAGGTTGTCGAGCGCGCTCGTGCTTCGCTCGGTGGTCGTAGTAGTGGTAAGCGGGCTGAAGCCTATGTTCGCGACGCTGCTGATGTTGATCAGAACGTCTCCGGCAGGCGAACTGTTAACGACTGGGAAGTCGCCCGTATCCCGTTGAATCACGCCAAAGCGCAGCTCATTGAGGAGATTATTTGAGAGCACAGTGGCGAGCTGGACACCGCCGCCATTTTGATGATCGATGTACCGGGAACCGCGATCAACGATGCTGAGGCCGCCGTCATTGTTGGGTTGATGGTTGGTAAAGCGCGCATAACGGATGTATCCGCTATTCTTCTGGTTCAGCGTGTAGTCCACTTTGCCGACAATCGTCCTGTAGGTTTCGCCAAAAGGCGCACTGCCAATCTCGTCGCTCGGAAGCCCGAGTGCGGTCGCATTGGCTGGAGTGATCGTGATGGCATTCGGAAGAGTGTAGGGGTTGTTCTCAAATTGTCCGAAGAAAAAGAGCTTGTCTTTGAGAATGGGACCGCCAAGGGTAAAGGCTTCGTCATTCCAGCTGCGATCTGGCTGAACAGTGGAAAGCGTAGGGATCGCCTGCAGATCGCTGGGCCGCCACTGTCCGAGCGCGGAGCCATGAAATTCATTGGTGCCGGATTTCATCACCACGTTGATCTGACCGCCAGCGGCTCTGCCGAACTCAGCCGAATAGCCATTCGAGAGTGTTTGCGTCTGCGCGACTGCTTCCGGTGTCACAATAATGAGGCGAATCTGGCGGTTGCCTCCATGCTGCGTATCATCCAGACCATCCAGGTTCCACTGCGAACGCTCCGCCCCACCGAACGTGAACTGGGTGGTTGAGAACGTGCTGGTCGGTATGCCGATCACTCCAGGCGCGAGCAACAGATAGTTATAGACATTGCGCGATGCAATGGGCAGGTTTTCGATTTCTTTCTTGTCGAGGACAGCTCCCACGGTCGAAGTTCCCGTGTCCAGAATGTCTGCCCCTGCCTCAACCTGAACTGTCTGTTCGGCGCTTCCGACTTCAAGAGAAATATCCAGCCGGGCTTCCTGCCCCACATTCAGAACAATGCCTTGCTGGGTATTTTTCTGAAATCCATCGGCCACGGTGGCCAACTTGTAGGTTCCCACCGGGACAAGAGGAAAGCGGTAATAGCCTTTGTCGTCCGATGTCGTCTCTTGTGAAATCCCGGTAGCGATGTTGGTCAGCGTCACATGAGCACCGACAAGCGCCCGCTTGGCGGTATCGGAAACATAGCCGTTCACTGCGGCATCCACTGCATTCGCCTGCCCAAACATAGCAGCCGGAAACAGGAAAAGGACGATCAGAATCTGGAAATAAAATTTGCGCATGGCTTGGCTCTCCTTGCGGCAACGCTTCGCGCAGCAAGGCCGCGAAACATCGCACAGTAAGGCCAAAGCTAAGGAATGAAATTTTGCGCGGGTAGTCTCAGGAGCGCGTCACAATGTGAAATCACTTTGTTTCATGCCGGGCAAGTGACGGAAACGCAGTGGCTTATCAACAAAGGACCGGAGGCTCGTTTATCAAACTTTAATCGGGGACGAGTGATAATCAACATGTCCAGTAGCCATGCTTTTGAAGGAACTACTCCCCCAAACTACGATGGATTTAGCGGAAGACGAGCGCTGGCTGAGCACGCAGCGCATTGTCGACTCACCGCACTTCCGCAAATCGCCCCGCCTCTCGCGGCTGCTCCTTTATCTTTCGGAACAGACTCTTCTCGATCGCACAGATCTACTCACTGAGTACAACATCGCAATCATGGTCTTCGATCGCGACGCCAGCTTTAATCCCGGCGTCGATACGATCGTCCGCTCTCATATGGTTCGTCTGCGGCAACGGCTCGATCAATATGCTGCAGAAAGTCAGGCGACATGCTCGATGCGGATTGCTGTTCCGAAGGGTGAGTATCTCGTTCGCTTCGAGTACATCACGCCATCCTCGTTCGAGAGCGATGCTTCTCCACGTCCAGAGATAAATCTCCTGCCCTCCCGCACAGAGCAGATCCCTTCAGTTCGCAATCGGCCAAATCTGCTTGTCCTCACATGCTGGCTGCTGGGAGCGGCAGTTCTCGCGCTTCTTTCTGCCCTGCTGCTTGTATTGCATCACTCGGCGCGAAAGTCTGCGGATGTGCCCGCAGTACAGCATCCTCTATGGAGTCATCTCTTTCAACCGCATCAAAGCACGACATTCATCGCAGCAGACAGCGGTCTGGTCCTGCTGCACGCCATGACGCATAAGGATACGACTCTCGCCGAGTATCTTAAGCGCGATTTCAGCCAGGAAACACGCGGCCTATCGCCAGAGAGAGTAGAGGAAATCCTCAACATGGCGGATCGCCGCTATACCTCGTTCGTGGACCTCAACATCTTTCGTCGCCTCAGGCATTTGCCTTTCGTGACCGCCGACAACCTCCAGGTGAACTATGCGCGGGACATTCAAATGGATGAACTCAAGCAAGGGAACGTCATACTCTCCGGAGCGCGCGGCGCTAACCCCTGGCTGGAGCTTTATGAGCCCGAACTAAATTTCATAGGAAGAAGCGACGGTATTCACCACACATATCGATTCACCAATCGTCATCCTGAGCCCGGAGAGATGGCCGAGTATTACGTCACCGACGCGGATCCGAAACAGCGGGTCTTAGGCGTGCTGGCCTTTGTGCCAAATCTGGATGGAAACGGAAATGCTCTGATCATTGAAGGAAATTCCATGGCCGGAACCGAGGCGATCAGCGACTTTCTCTTTGAGGATGCAGCGCTGCTGCCCTTCCTGACAAAAATCAAGAAGCCCGATGGCTCATTACCCCACTTTGAAGTGGTAGTGGAATCGAACAGCGTCAACGGAAGCGCTGGTCCCATCCACGTTCTGGCGTATCGCACGCATCCATAGCTCCTCATCGGCAGGTCTAACCATCAGAAGCGGTCGGCGATTTCGGAAGGTGCCAAACTCTTATTTCGTTACCGTTACGCTGACCGTGGTGCTTTGCGAGATGCTGCCGGAAGTGGCAGTAATGGTGATCGTAGAGCTGCCAACAGGAGTACCCGGCGATCCGCCGCACGCGGTGAGCCCACTAACTCCTGCGATCAGTATGAGCACCAATAAAACGCCTTTAGCAGCCGAAGTCAGTCGCTTTCTCTGCCAGCATAGAACAAACCCAAAAAGGCCCGCGGGCAGCCAGCACATCAGTGCCGTATTGCCTCCGGATGCCGGTGCCTTTGGACTGAGACGAGTTACCATACCATAGCCATTACGCTGCGTGATGATTGTGATCATCGTGCTGACCGAAGCGTTCGATCCGTCCACCATCAACGTGGTTGGATTGAAGATGCACGCCGCGAATTCCGGCAGTCCACCGCAAGCGAAGGTAAATGTTCCGCTATCGCCTCCGGTAGACGTGAGGGTAATTTTTGCCTGTCCCGTTTGCCCCTGTTGAATTGTAAGAGTGGTCGGATTTGCGCTCAGCGAAAAGCCTGGTGTCGTTATGCTCTGCGTAAGCATGGATTGCGAACCAGCGAAGTTCGCATCGCCACCGTAAACTGCATTGATGGTATGAGAGCCGGCAGTCAACGAGCTCGTTGAATAGGTTGCCACACCTTCAGCATTCAACGGAGAGCTTCCCAGCATATTCATGCCGTCCAGGAACTGAACGCTTCCCGTCGGTGTGCCCGCAGTGGCCATAATTGTCGCAGTAAAGGTTACAGATGTATTGAGATTGGCACTGGGACTCGATGAACTGATCGTAGTAGCGCTAGTCGCTTTGTTGACGACGAT
>JABDHA010000121.1:2796-4610 GCA_013285705.1 Acidobacteriota bacterium | reverse complement strand
CGATCGTCTGTGAGACAGGAGCTGCCGCGGAATAGTCCGTATTGCCGGATTGCGATGCAGTCACAGCAACGGTTCCCGCTCCAGTAATGATGAGCTTGCTGCCGTTGATGGTCGCAGGTCCCGTAAGAGCATAGGTCACAGGCAGGCCGCTGCTTGCCGTGGCTTTCAACGTCATTGGAGCCACACCATAGGTAACAGGGCTGGCCAGGGCCGGGAAGGTAATGGCTTGCGTTTGTATCGTTTCATTCACGTCGAATGCATTGCTGCTTGCGCTGATGCTGATGGGCGAAGTCAGCGACGATGGCGGAGGTGAAACAGTCAGCGGCAGCGTCGCCACCAGCGTGTCGCCTGTGCCCGCGGCGCTCACCATAAGTTGGCTGTAGGATGCAACTCCATTCGTACCGGTGCTGGCGCTGTTACCGCTTAGTGTTCCGATGTCTCCCGCACCCAGTGCCAGAGGGATAGGAATACCGCTTGCGGAAAAGGCAGTTCCACTCTCGTCAAGCTGCACCGCTGCAGCAAAACCTGCGTTCGGGAGAACGCTTGCAGGCGGCTGCGTGCTGAAGCTCAGCGCATAATTCGTCTCAACCGCGCCGGAGTCGACACAACTGGTGTCGCCATACGTTGTCTTGCGTGGAAGGCCGCGCTGATCGGTCGTGAGACCGGCAGGAATACTGGCGATGACACCTGCGCAGAGCGCCGGACTGCCGGGCAGCGATGGCATGGTCTGTGTCGGGCCGCCGTAATTGCCCAACGGGGCCAGCATCGCATTCGCCGTCACGACATTGCCGTTTGTGCCGTTGCTCGGGCATCCCGATCCCGTGCAGTCTGCCTCGTTGCCATTGGCTGTATTGCCGGACACGATGCTGTTGACCACTGTCATCGCCCCTGCGCTGTTGATCCCCGCTCCGCTGCCATTGCTCGTAGAATTCCCAGCGACTGTGCTGTTCGTCAGCGTCATCGTGCCGCCGTCAATACCCGAGCCTCCAACCTGTGAGCTATTCCCGGAAATGGTGCTGTTGCTCACCACCAGTACATCTTGATTATCAATACCGCCTCCAGGAAAATATTGACCAAGTACGCTATTTCCTGAGATGGTGCTGCCGACTATCGTCACCGTACCGACGTTGTTGAAGATGCCCCCGCTGTCCATTGAACTGTTCCGCGAAACCGTACTGTTCATCAGTGTCAGCGTGGCATGAACGTTCATGATGCCGCCGCCGCTGTTTCCTGAGATGAGACAGTTGCTGATGACGGTCGACTCGGAGTACTCGGTAAGGATACCGCCGACGACCACGTCGTTACCCCCCGTGATGATTAACCCATAGAGAACTGCGTTGACCACTGGGTTGGCCACCGATGTGACCTCAGAGCCAACCGTGAAAACCGTGAACTGATTATTGCCGTCCACCGTCACCAGGGGCGTGAGCGTTGGGCCCGTAGTCGGACCAGTGATGGTCGTATTGGAGGGAACACTCAGTGTGCCACCGGTGAGCATAATTGTTCTTGCTGAAACCGGTTGCGTCGCAGCAAACACCGTCGGATCGAAGGTGATATTTCCCCCACCATTTGATGTCGCGGCAGCCAGCGCATCGCGGAGCGTACACGTGAACTGATTTCCGGAAGCGCAGTTTGCTGCCGCACCTGTGGCATCGTCCGACACGGTATTGACAATCGCCTGCGATCCGGCAAGGAAGGTTGCCGTGTAGCTCGCTGAATTTCCCGCCGTAACCGTATGGCTGATCGCTCCGCCATCGCTCCATGACTATCACCGACAGCACAATCTCCGGAAACTCGGTACGAGAGTACGGCAT
>JABDHA010000121.1:0-2786 GCA_013285705.1 Acidobacteriota bacterium | reverse complement strand
TGTGGTGGCAATCAGATGCTGCGACCCCGCTGACCACACCAGGTTGACTGGCGCGACGTAATCAGTGCCATCCACTGTGACCGTGAGCCCCGCCTGCGATGTGCCAAAGGTTACGTGGACATCCGTCGTCGATGACGTCACATCAAATGCACTGCTGGTTGCGCTGATACTAAGCGGCGAGGTCAAGGAAGGCGGCGGTGGCGTCGTAGTTACAGGAAACGTCGCAATCAAGGTGTCGCCGGTTCCGGTCGCGCTCACCATCAGGTTCGAGAATATGGCCGTTCCGCTCGCATTGGTCGTTGCCGTGCCATTACTCAGACTCCCGTTATCGCCTTGGCCCAGCGCAATAGGAATTGCGAAGCCGCCAGACTGAACCGGGCTGCCGTTTTCGCTAAGTTGTAAGGCCGCCGTGAAAGTGGTGCCAACCCCTACCGTTGCCGGAGGCTCCTGACTGAAGCTCAAAGAGTAATGCGTCTGGATCGCTCCGGCATCCACGCAAGTAGTTGTTCCGTAGGTTGTCGTCCGCGGCGCTCCGCGTTGATCGGTCGCAAGGCCCGAGGGCAGATCCGTTAAGAGTCCGCCACAGATGGCGGGGCTTCCGGGCAAAAAGGATGACAATCCAGCGCCGACGACATTACCGCTCTCTTCGTTTGTCGGGCAGCTCGGCCCGACGCAGTCATCTTCGACTGGAGGTCCAAATTCCTCGGGACTGTTCTTGATTGTGTTATCCGCAACAATGCTGTTGGTCACTGTCAGGAGGCCATCGGTGTAGATGCCCGCTCCATTACCCATATAGTCAACACGATTCCCAGTAACGGTACTGTTCGTTAGCGTTAGCACACCGTCATTCTGAATGCCGCCACCTATGCCGTACTCTCGTACCGAGTTTCCGGAGATTGTGCTGTCGGTGATAGTCATGAAGCCGCCGTTTTCAATGCCGCCTCCATCGCCGGCCCCGTAGTTAAAGTTTGGATCTCCATCGGATCTGTTCCCTGAAATGGTGCTCTTAAGAATCGTTAGCACACCCACGTTTTCAATGCCGCCACCTCCGCCTTGTGAGGCAACACTGTTCAAGATGGAGCATTGGCTTAGAATCAGCGTGCCGGCGGAATCATTTAAGACACCGCCGCCGTAGTATCCACTGGTTACACCGTTAATGGAGATATTGGTAAGCGTGAGTGCGCCGTCATTGTAAAAGCCTGATCCACTATCAAAATTCGGGGAGGGAGCGGTTACGTTCAGGTTGGAGAGCGCTGCGTTCACTACGCCGGAACTGACGTTGAAAATGGAGTTGCCGGCGGTATCGCCATATACTGTCACCAGGTTTGTGAGGGAAGAACCACTGCCTGTAGTTGGGCCTGTGACTGTCGTATTAGACGCTACATTCAGCGTGCCGTGGGTAACGGTAATCGTACGTGCCGATGTTGACTGACTTGCACCAAATACGGTGGGATCGAAGGTAATGTTGCCCGAACCCGCCACAGAAGCCGCCAACAGTGCATCTCGCAGCGTACATATTCCCCCGGGAGTCGTGCAGTTAGCGGCTACGCCAGCGGCATCGTCAGTGGCTGTGTTTACAACAAAATTTCCATTGCTGGATGAGCATGACGGTGAGGAAACGGGGACAACGTTGAATTCAGCCTGATAGACTGGCGTGCTCGTCGAGGCCGTCACAGGATGACTGATAGCGCCGCCATCGGTCCAGAACCCAAAATTATATTGGTCACACGCACTGCTCTGCGGCGAAGTTGTGGCAATCGTATGCTGCGAGCCTACAGACCAGGTCAATGTGACAGGCGCGGTATAGGAAGTTCCATCCACCGTGAAGGTCGGTCCCGAAGGAGCCGCTTCGACTGTCACCTGAGTGGTTGAGGACGTCACATCGAATGAACTACTGGTCGAGGATAAGGTGATTTGTGGCGTTACACCTTGCGCGGTCAGCGGAAGATTCGTTACTAATGTGTCATCCGTACCAGGCGCTCCGACCTGAAGACCGGAAGAGGAGGCTTCTCCGTTAAAATTTGTCAACAGGCTGCTGAAATTCAACTGTCCTGCGTCGCCAGCACCAAGAGCTATGGGGATAACCACACCGCTTGCCGGGAACGGACTTCCACTTTCACTGAGTTGGATGCCCGCAGTAAAGAAGGCACCGGCGGCCACACTTGCCGGTGGCTGGGTGATGAAGCTTAGTGAGTAGTTAGTCTGGACCGCGCCCGAGTCGAGGCAAACAGCACTTCCATAAGTTGTCTTGCGCGGAAGTCCTCGCTGATCGGTTGTTATGCCGGAGGGTATATCTGCAATAAGTCCTGAACAAATAGCAGGACTACCGGGCAGTGCGGGCATCGTCTGCATGGGGCCGCCATACGTAGTCAAAAAGGCGAGCATCGCATTCGCAGTCACAATGTTGCCATCGGCGCCGTTGCTGGGGCAGCCCGATCCGGGGCCGTCACACGGCACGTCGCCGACTCCTGGGTCACCCGCAACGATATCGTTCCTCATCGTGAGCGTGGCACTGTTGTATATCACACTGTATGAAGCTAGACCATTTGACGAGATCGTACTGCCTGTTATCGTGAGGCTGCCCGCTTCGTTTTCTATTTCACTTCCTTGTGAGTTGGTCCCCCCAATGTTTCCAGCGACGGTACTGCCAACAATCGTCATGGAACCCTGATTGGCAATGCCGCTTTGTGAATTCCCAGACACGGTGCTGTTAGTGAGGGTTAGCGTTCCCGCGCTATCGTTGAAGATACCGCCGCCATCACCTGCGACATTGGACATGAGTGTGC
>JABDHA010000120.1 GCA_013285705.1 Acidobacteriota bacterium | reverse complement strand
TTCACGCAAGATGGCTGGTTGGCTGCGATGGCGGTCGCAGCAGCGTCCGCAGGTTGGCGGGCTTTGAGTTTGAGGGCACTGAGCCTGAACTTACCGGCTATATGGCGACCGTCGAATTCGAGGATCTCGCGGGTCTGGCACCGGGTTTCAATCTTACGCCGCGCGGTCTGTATACGCATGGGCCAGCCCCGGGTCGCATCGGTGTCGTCGATTTCGATGGGGGCCGCTTCGATCGCACCTCGGAAATCACTCTCGAGAATCTTGAGCGGATGCTGCAACATGTCTCCGGGACAGAAGTGAAGCTCAAGTCGGTGCAAGTCGCCACCAGCTACACAGACCGAGCGCGTCAGGCGACGACGTATCGCAGAGGGAGCATATTTCTTGCGGGAGACGCCGGCCATGTACATTCTCCTTTCGGTGGACAAGGTATGAACACAGGTCTGGGAGATGCGATGAACCTTGGATGGAAGCTCGCAGCTACCATCAAGGGATGGGCTCCTGATGATCTACTCGATACCTATACCACGGAGCGTCATCCAATCGGCGAATGGGTTTTGAATTGGACGCGTGCGCAAGTCGCCATCGTCCGACCCGACCCGCATGCCAGAGCCATGGCTGCTGTGATCCGCGATCTGATCGCAACCAAAGATGGCACGAACTACTTCGTAGAAAAGATCTCCGGCGTCGCCATGAAGTACGATCTGGGCGAGGAGCATCCTCTTGTTGGCCGCAGTGCTCCCGACTTCGAGTTAGAAGACGGAAAACGTCTCGGAGTTCTGCTGCGAGATGGTCGGGGTCTATGGCTCGACTTTACTGCGAACGAATCGTTGAAAGCATTGTGCGAAGGACGGCAAGATCGGCTGTGGTACGTCAGTTCGCACGCGAAGGATGAAAAAGGTCTGGCGGCACTCCTGGTTCGTCCAGACGGATTCGTAGCCTGGGCTACGGACGCGAAACTCGAAAAAGCAGGAGCGGAGCAATCCGTAAAGCGTTGGTTCGGGGACGCAAACATTCAGTAACAAGAAACGCTCATCTAGGAAGCAATGCGGTCAGTCTCTCAGCTCTCTCGCGCGGCGGCTTCCAGGGCGGGCAGGTCCATCTTGATCATCCCCATCATGGCTTCCATGGCTTTGGGATGACTGATCAACTCTCCGATATTGCGTGGCACAACCTGCCAGCATAGGCCGAAGCGGTCTGTGAGCCAGCCGCAGGCCATGGGTTTACCGCCTTCGATCAACTTGTCCCAGTAGCTGTCGATCTCTTTCTGGGAGTCGCAGCGGACGAAGAACGAAAAGGCGGGGTTGAGCTGATGCGCGGGGCCGCCGTTGAGGAAGACCATCTCCTGGCCTTCAAGGTCGATCGTAATCGTGGCAATCTTGCCCGCGGGCCAGGGGCCAACGCCTTTGGAACGCACCTCATCGAGCTTGCGCGCGTGAGGGAAGACGCTCAGGTAAAACTCGGCGGCTTCTTCGGCGTTGTCATTGAACCAGAGGAATGGCGCAACTTTGTTCATGGCTGGCATGGTAGCAGACAGGAGGTCGCTACTAGCAAGTGAGTTGTGCAGGTTTGATGGTCGCGAAAACCTCGGGCCGGCACGAAGGCTGTGGAAAAGATGCGAGGTGGAAAAGTCAAAGAATGACTTTTCCACCTCACTTGGAAAGCGCTGCGCGTTTTTGCACTTTTCACACAGCTTTGACGGCTGGCGACTACAAATAAAACGAAACTTGTTTACCAATTCAGAAAGGTAAACGTCAGAAGGGGATATCGTCGTCCGTGATCTCTGCCGATTGACCGTAGTCTTCAGCAGGTGCCGATGATGACCGCTGATCGAAGGACGTTGTGCTGCCCGCTCGCGTGTAGCCACCGCCGCTGCTACTGCTTTCTCCTTCGCCGCGTCCGCTCAGCAAGGAAAGGTCGTTGATGATGATCTCGGTGCGGTATTTCTTTTCTCCGCTCGTCTTGTCGTCCCATGAACGGGTCTGAATCTTGCCTTCGATATAGAGCTTGGAGCCCTTTTTCACATAGTCGCGGATAATCTCCGCTGTGCGCTGAAAGGCGACGAGGTTGTGCCACTCGGTGCGGTCGGTCCAGTTGCCGCCCTGATCTTTTACCCGATCGGTAGTCGCCAGCGAAAAATTGGCCACCATCGTTCCACCTGGAGTGGCGCGAATTTCAGGGTCTTTTCCCACATTGCCTAGAAGAATGACTTTGTTAACGCTTTTCTTTCGGGCGATGCGCGAACTCCCACATGGCTGAACCCGCTATCCACATGCCTACGCAACCGAAGACAATTGCCGGAATACCGAGATTCTGCACCAGCGCCGGTTTCAATAGCCCGAAGAATGCGAGAGCCGCACTGGCCATGAATGTAAAGACAGCGGCGAACCAGTCCAGCGAAGTGACTGTTTTCTCACCTTTGTATGCGGCTTTCTGGCGGGAATGATTGGCAGCTATATTGCGGCGTGGACGGCATTCAGCGTAGTGACCATTGGACCGCTGTTGCATGGAGCATGGTGGATATGGGTCGTGCCGACGGGAATCGGTGTTCCGGCTATCGCGATAACAACGGCTTACTATCGCAGAAAATTTACGCCGAAGCCTGGACACCGGGCGCAGGCTGTAGCGTAGGCGATCGCCCTCGGGTAGAAGGCGTGCAGTATCATCGTCAATGATGCTTGCTTATTTTCGCTTTGTCTGGAATGCGACCCGTGGCCACCGCCTGCGGCCCTGGCGCAGCGAATATCTTAAGTGGCGCATCGAGACGTATTCCGGCAAGAAGGCCGAAAGCCTTCAGCCGAGAGACATCATCGCTTTTCTTTGGAGGGAACGGTGGAATCTCATGCGCTTTCTCCGCTGGACCGATGAGATCGAAGGCATGAAGCGGATTTCGCATAGCGACAGTGCCCAATAGAGCGAGCCGGTCAGGCACTTGGCAGTTGGGCTGCGCTCTGTTGTCATAGGGGTATCGTGGCGTTTTCTTTCCTCTGGCGCAGCTCGGTCTGGATATGGTTCGGAATTGCGATTGCGCAGGTCGGCATGGCCCAGGAACTGTTTCCAGGAGAGCCGGCGAAAGCGCCGCAATCGTCTCAAACTGCGCCGCAACAACCGACGGTAAATCCGCTGCCAGACCAGCAGGTTCCACCAACCATTCACGTGAATACCAGTGTGGTGCTGGTGCCGACGCTGGTGGAAAAGCCATCGGGCGAAGTGGTCTATGGGCTGACAGAAAAAGACTTCACGCTCGAAGACAATGGTGTGAAGCAGGATATCCATGTCGATGACGATCTCGATACCCAGCCGGTTTCGCTGGTCGTCTGCATGCAACGTGGACGGTCGAGCGTGCTTGAGTTTGATAAGCTCGCCAAGCTTGGCCCACTGCTCGATCTCTTTACTGCGGGCGGGCGCGGGGAAGTGGCACTGGTGGAATTCGATTCGAAGCCAATGTATCGTGAGGGCTTCTCGCGCGACACCGCCAACATCACGGAAGACCTGCAGCAGCTGAGGCCAGGAGACGGCGGCGCCGCGATCTTTGACGCAGTAGGATATTCCGTCGATCTGCTCGAACATCGTCCACCGGATCACCGGCGCGTGCTGCTGCTGATCAGCGAATCGCGCGATCACGGCAGCAAGCATGTCAGCGCGCAGGATCTGGTCGAGCGCATCGGCACCAGCAACACGCTCGTGTTAAGTCTCACCTATTCGCCTACAAAAGCCAGTTTGATGGATTGGGGGAAGGGGAATGGTGAAGGCAGATCATCGATGAACCTGCTTGCTCCATTGATGATGGCGATTGCGGCGGTGCATAAAAATGCCGCCCGCGAACTCGCCGTAATGAGCGGCGGTGAGTATGCCGCCTTCACCAGGGAAAAAGCGTTTCAGGATCGCGTGGATGAGCTGGCGAGCCATGCCCGCAATCGCTATATTCTCAGCTTCCGTCCAACTGACCTGGCGCCGGGGCTGCACAATATTCAGGTGAAGCTCAACAACGATTACAACGCGCACGTGGTGGCGCGAGCCAGCTACTGGGCAGTGAACGACGCAGCCAACGATCCGACGAAACAATAACGATCTCAGGAATCGTCTACCTGATGTGCAGGACAGACGGTCTGGTTGCACTTTGATTTTTTCTGAAAGAGGAGCATGGAAATGAGTGAGTGGGTAAAACTAACAGCGAGCGACGGGCATGAGCTGGACGCCTATGTGGCGCAGCCGGAAGGCGAACCGGTTGCTGGATTGGTCGTGGTGCAGGAAATCTTCGGCATTAATGCACACATACGGTCTGTTGCCGACGGATATGCAAAGGATGGATTTCTCGTAGTTGCCCCAGCTTTATTTGACCGCGTCGAAAAGCATGTTGAGCTGAAGTATGAAGGCGAAGATAGGCAAAAAGCGATGGCGCTCATGACAAAGTTGAACATGGGGGATGCTTTGAACGATACGGCGGCTGCTTTGGATTATGCTCGCATCAAAAGCGGCAAGAAAGCCGGAGTGATCGGATATTGCTTTGGCGGTACGCTGGCGTGGCTAAGTGCGACGCGGCTGAAAGTGGACGCAGCTGTTGGATATTATGCGGGGCGCATTGGCAACTTCAGCGCTGAAGCGCCTGCGGCTCCGGTCATGCTGCACTTTGGCAAGTTGGACAAGCACATTCCTAAAGAAGACATTGACCGGCTTCACGCGGAGCATCCTGAGGTGCAGATTTTCTGGTATGACGCCGATCACGGATTCAACTGCGATGCACGGTCAAGCTATGAACCGGCATCGGCGAAACTGGCGCGCGAGCGATCGTTGGCGTTTCTGACAAAGAACCTTACCGGAAATTAGGCGATTTGCGCGGAAGATGCACGCATCATGGTATTTTCTGCGCTGCTTCCATATCTTTGCGAAAAACAGTTGCTAATTTGGGATAAATAGCGCATTTTGGCGTCGACATGCGATCGGGCTGCATCTATGGAAAGATACTATTTCCAAATGAGATGACATCGCCCGATATTCTTGACCGCGAAAGGTGACGACGCGCGACCATGGCGACAAGCGAAGCGATTGCTGAACCAAGACTGATAGCGCAGGAGCGCTGGCGTCCACGCGTCAATCCCTGGATCATTGCCGCAACGGTGGCCTTGGCTGCGTTCATGGAAGTGCTGGACACCTCCATTGCCAACGTGGCCTTGCCGCACATTGCCGGCAGCCTCGGCGCCAGCCAGGACGAGAGCACCTGGGTGCTGACCGCATATCTCGTCTCGAACGCCGTCGTTCTGCCCATGGGCGGATGGGTTGCGAGCATTATGGGGCGCAAGAACTTCTTCATGTTCTGCATCACCATCTTCACCATCAGCTCGTTCCTCTGCGGCATTGCGCCTTCGCTGGGGATGCTCTTGCTCTTCAGAGTGATACAGGGGGCGGGCGGAGGTGGTCTGCAGCCAATGGCGCAGGCCATCATGGCTGATTCCTTCGAACCATCCAAGCGCGGCCTCGCATTTTCCCTCTATGGACTCGTTGCGATTCTCGCTCCCTCCATTGGCCCCACACTCGGCGGCTGGATCACCGACAATTACAGCTGGCACTGGATCTTCTACATCAATATTCCTGTCGGGATACTGACACTGATACTCACTAACCGCCTGGTGGAGGATCCGCCATGGATCAAGGCTGACCGCAAGAATCTGCTGAATGTGGATGGACTGGGTATCGGGCTACTCGTGATCTCGATGGCCTCCTTGCAGATCATGCTCGACAAGGGCGAAGAAAAAGACTGGTTCCAGTCAAACTTCATCCGCTACTTTGGTATCGCTTTTGCTATTTCGTTTGTCGCCCTTCTCGCGTGGGAATGGTTCGCGAAAAATCCCATCATGGAATTGCGCCTGTTCAAGAACCGCAATTTCGCCACCTGTTGTTTCCTCATGCTCTTCACCGGCGGCCTGCTTAACGCAACAACCGTGCTACAGCCGCAGTTCCTGCAGGCGCAGCTTGGCTACACGGCTACTGTCGCGGGCCTTTCGCTCTCAGCTGGCGGACTGGTTCTCATCTTCATGATGCCTCTGGCCGGGCAGATGATCAGCCGGATTCCAGCGCGCAATATTATCGCGTTCGGCTTCTGCGGCTTCGTCGCCGCCTATTATTACAGCGCGGTTCACATCAATCTCGGCCTGAGCTTCGGCACGGCATCTGTGATCAGAGTCCTTCAGGTTCTATTTATCCCGTTTATCTTTATCTCGGTCACGACAGCGGCCTATTTCGGCCTGCCGGTGCAGAAGAACAACCAGATTTCCGGACTCATCAACTTTGTTCGCAACATTGGCGGCAGCATTCTCATTTCGCTTACCAATGCGGGCGTTACCGAGATCGGGCAGTTCCACCAGAACCAGATGCTCAAGAACCTCACGCCAAGCAACGCGAACCTGCAGAACCAGATCAACTCGCTCAGCAACGTCTTTACCCGCAGCGCAGGCTTGGCAAATGCGAATCACCTGGCGCAGGGACAAATCTACAACCAGCTGCAGCAGCAGTCGCAGACGCTTGCCTATCAGGACATGTACTTCATCCTGTGCGGAGCCTCGCTCATTATGATTCCGCTGACTTTCCTGCTGCGTAAAAACAAACCGGGAGCAGGCGGCGAAATCGCCGTTCACTGAGGTATAAAATCACTCGTATGTATAAGCGCTTCGTCGCTGTCGTAAGCACTGCCATCCTGCTGATCGCAGGCATGGTGTCTTCGGCTGTGTGCGAGATGACGTGTCTACCGCAAGCGCCAACTGGAGCCTGCTGCGGTCGTCAGGTGCAGCAGACGGTGCATCGGGACCACTGCAGCAACATCGGCGCAGTTGCCATCATGAATGGCCATCAGTGCGATCTTCCGCGGGACAATCCCACGACTTTCACTGCCGACGCTTCTGTCATTCAGCTTCACGCAATAAATAGCACGGGCACGATGCTGCCAACACTCAGCGCGAGGGCTTCCCTTACGGGCAGACATGATTTGTCTCAGGGTGCATTCCTGAAACGGCCTTCCATCACCCCATTACGCATCTGATACACAGACTCCTCTGAATCGAAAGGCAGCGGTCGCAAATGCCGTTGTATGTCTTCGTCTGCTTACCTTGAGGAGTTTTTGTGAAGCGCATTTTTTGCTTATCGTTGCTGTTGTGCAGCGTTGCGGCTGTTGCTCAGCAGCCTATGTCCATGCCAATGACAAGTGGTTCAGGCATGGCGGGAATGATGGATCGCGGCAACCACACGTTTCTGCAGCAGATTGAGCACCACGCAAGCTCCGGCACAAGTGCCGAGCCGAATTCAACACCAACGCCCATGTGGATGACCATGCATCGCGACTGGATGCTGATGTTCCACGCCAACGCATTCATTACCGATGAGCAACAGACGAGCCAGCGTGGCGGAGACAAATTCTTCTCGACGAACTGGTTCATGCCTATGGTTCAGCGCCAGCTGGGACCTGGCGTTCTTACGCTACGGACCATGCTGAGCCTTGAACCTGCGACGATTACAGATCGGCAGTACCCGCTGCTATTCCAGCAGGGCGAGACCGCTTATGGCAAACCGATTGTCGACGGACAGCACCCGCACAATTTCGTGATGGAGCTGGCTGCCCTCTACGATTGGAAGCTCGGTGAAAAGTCGCTGCTCTCGTTTTATGCAGCGCCGGTGGGCGATCCGGCGATCGGGCCAACCGCCTATCCGCATCGGGCATCGGCATTTGAAAACCCTGTGGGCACGCTCGGGCATCATCAGGAGGATTCGACTCACATTTCCTACGACGTGATTACCCTCGGCTTCACGCAGGGCATCGCTCGCATCGAAGCCAGCGGATTTCATGGCCGTGAACCGAATGAGCATCGCTGGCAGGTGCAGCAGGGAGCCATCGATTCCTGGTCGACGAGGCTCACGGTGCAGCCCGGGCAAAACTGGAGCGGCCAGTATTCTTACGCGCGCATCCACAGTCCTGAAGCGCTATTTCCAACCGAAAATCAGGAGCGCATGACGGCGTCAGTCATGTACAACCGCCCAATCCAGCATGGCAACTGGGCAAGCACCATCGCATGGGGAAGAACGCGCTCACTCACAGACAACGTCATACAGAACAGCTATCTCCTCGAATCGACGTTGCGATTTGCCAAGGATAACTATGTCTGGACGCGCATGGAGAATGTGGACCGCACCACGGAATTGCTGCTCGGCGAAAATCCCGTTCCGAGCGGGTTCGGAGAAGAGCCCGCAGGTCGGGTGCAGGCATATACCTTTGGCTATGATCGCGACGTTCATCTTTTACCACATTGGGAAACCGCGATTGGGGCGCAAACCTCCGTCTACAGTCCCGGCTCGCGATTGGAGCCTGTATACGGGAGCGATCCGATTGGAGTCGTTGTATTTTTGCGACTTAGACCACTCGGAAGTAAAATGTGATAGAAGGCTCATGTTTTAGCATCATTCGCTTTCAAGCAACATCGAGAACAGATAGAACAGGTTCGGCGCTTCTTGTGAATGACGAACGACGCTAAAGAAAAAATAAAACCAGAAAAACCGGCATCTTCACGGGACTATTCGCACGCGTGGCGCGCTCTGCGCCACCGTAACTTTCGCCTGTTCTTTGGTGGCCAGAGCATTTCGCTCATCGGTACCTGGATGACGCGCATTGCCACCGCATGGCTCGTCTATCGACTCACAAAGTCGTCGCTGTTGTTGGGCACGGTCAGCTTTGCCGGGCAGATTCCTACGTTCCTGCTTGCACCCTTTGCTGGTGTCCTTGTTGACCGCATGAACCGGCGCAATGTGCTTGTCTGGACGCAGGTCCTGGCGATGGTGCAATCGCTGGCGCTGGCCGCGCTGACCTTGTCGAGGCACATCACCATTCACGAAATCCTTGCTTTGAGCGTCTTTCAGGGCGTCATCAATGCGTTTGACATGCCCGGACGCCAGTCTTTCATGGTGCAGATGGTCGAAAACCGCGGGGATCTTTCAAACGCCATTGCCATCAATTCCTCCATGGTGAACCTGGCGCGGCTCGTCGGGCCATCCTTGGCAGGACTCGTGATTGCTGCCACGAATGAGGGGTGGTGCTTCCTGATTGACGGCGTCAGCTACATTGCCGTCATCGCATCGCTGCTGCTGATGCGAGTGCATGTAGATGCTCTGAAGCGCTCGGCTGCGTCGATGCTCGACCAGCTGAAAGAAGGCTGGACCTATGTTTCAAACTTCGCGCCCATTCGAACGATCCTGCTGCTCTTTGCTGTGATCAGCCTGATGGGCATGCCCTTCGTGGTGCTGATGCCGGTTTTTGCAGCGCAAGTGCTCCATGGAGGTCCGCACACGCTTGGATTCCTGATGGGCGCACTCGGCGTGGGGGCACTTACATCGGCGCTGTCACTGGTGCTCCGAAAATCGGTGCGCGGACTGTTAAAGATGATTCCCATTGCAGCGGCTGTCTTCGGAACCGGGCTGATCGCTTTCGGACTTTCGCACGTTTTGTGGCTCTCGCTGCTCCTGATGCTGTTTACGGGTTTTGGCATGATGCAGGGATTGACGGCCAGCAACACCATCATCCAGACGCTGGTCCCGGAAGATAAGCGCGGACGCGTGATGAGCTATTACACGGTTGCGTTTGTGGGCATGGCTCCGTTCGGAAGCCTGATGGCGGGCGGCCTCGCGCATGCCATCGGAGCGCCGCATACAGTTATCTTCAGCGGCGTGGCGTGCATCGCCGGCTCGCTGTGGTTCTGGTCGCGGATCAAGGTCATTCGCAAGGATATGCGGCCTATTTATGAGCAACTCGGCATCCTGCAGCCAAAGGTGCCTGTCGTTATCGAAGAAGAAGCCAGCAGCTAACTTCTCCTCTGCTATCCTTTGTATCCAGAATCAGATTCTTAATACCATTTGCAACAGATTCAGGGAGCCAGCGATGCCATTCTCTGCTTTTTTCTGCGGAACGCTCGTGTTCTGTGCGGCAGTCTTTTGTTTGCATGCAACGGCGCAGGTTGACCAGAGTTATGCGCGCGATCCAAAGCAAGCCGTCGATCAGGACTATACCCAGGGCATTGCAAAATATACAACGCTGCCTGAGCTAAACTCCTCGCTGACGGATTACCTGCCCGCATCGCAGACGGTTCCTACACCCGCGAAAGTGCTAGGCGATGTTGCCGGCGCGCCGGACATGCTCCCGTATGCTGAAGATACCTATCGCTACTTTCGCATGCTCGAAGCGGCGAGCCCTCGTGTAAAGGTCTTGACTATCGGGCATACAGAAGAAGGCCGCGAGATGATCGCCGTGGCCGTGGCCGATGAATCGCTGCTGAAAAACTACAAAGAGAATGATGCACGATTGGCAAAGCTGGCAGACCCGCGCACGATCAACATGAACGACGCGACGGCTGTGGAATTAGTGAAGCAGTCTGTGCCTGTCTACTACATGACAGGTACGATTCACTCGACCGAG
>JABDHA010000119.1:6947-10500 GCA_013285705.1 Acidobacteriota bacterium | reverse complement strand
GTACACATTTTTGGAGAAGCCGGGCGTTCGATTCGGAAAACGGCTCGTTGACAGATTGCTTCCACGGGGCGAACGCATTCCTGCAGCGGTCCAACATACATAGAGCCGTATAAACCGCGAGTCCCATTTTTTTTGGGGACAGGGGTTATGTAAAAAGGAAGTCGAATGGATGACCCTTCGTCTTTCGAGGACTTGTTCAGACAAACTCAGCCTTCATTGACTCTATTACCTATGCAGTCGATGATTGGATTCATGGAGTCGATGGATATGCGCGCCTGGCAAAAAATAGTCGCGAGCTATAGAGATAACGCTGAACACCGATATGTCTGCTCCCTGTTTCTGCTCGCCGCTATATTTCAGTGCACGGCGTTCGCCTCCGATCCGGGAAACACCGTGCAACTGAAGCCTGGTCAGGATGTCCCCTCTCTTGTAAATTCAGCACCCGCGGGCACGACGTTTGTATTCTCCCCCGGCACCTACCGAATGCTGTCCATTATCCCCAAAAACAACGACACATTTATCGGCAATGGCGCAATCCTGAACGGGGGAAAGTTGCTCGAAATGCAACCGGATGGCGGTCGATGGTCAGCGGCCGTGCAGGTTGCGCAATCCGATCCAGCGCATTGTGCAAAGGATCATCCGCGTTGCCAGATACTGAATGACTTATTCATAGATGACCAAGTCCAGGCGCCTGCGGACAGCTTGTCGGAAATCGGTCCAGGCCGGTGGTTTTATGACGACAGTTCGGGGAAAGCTTACATCAGCACAGATCCCGCAGGACACAAAGTGGAGTTCAGCGTGACAATCGCCGCATTCTCTGGGACCTCCACTGGGGTGCAGATTAGCCACCTTGTTGTAGAGAAGTATGCCACACCGCCGCAGAACGGTGCGATTGGGGGAAATCTACACGCCGTTGTCACGGCAGAGCGATCCACGGGCAGCGCCCAAAACTGGAAGGTTCTGAATACCGAAGTGCGGTGGAACCATGGGGCCGGCATCGTACTGGGATCGAGTGGGCATATTGAGTCTTGCAACGTTCACGACAATGGGCAACTCGGATTGGCTGGCCACGGCACGAACGTCGTTATACTGAACAACGAAATCGCCCACAACAACTACGCAGGGTTCGATCCCAACTGGGAGGCGGGGGCGACTAAGTTTTCAGGAACCGACAACCTTGTTGTCAGGTCGAATTATGTCCACGACAACAATGGAAATGGCCTTTGGACTGACATCGACAATATCCATTCACTCTACGAAAAAAACAAGGTTATCAATAACAAGGGTGAAGGCCTTCGTCATGAGATCAGCTACGACGCGATCATACGGAACAACCTTCTTAAAGGGAATAAGGCCGGAATCATGGTCGTGCTTTCCCCGAACGTGGAAGTGTATGGCAATGTGATCGAAGTACCAGTCGATGGCATCGACGGAATAAGAGTAGCAAATGGTCAGCGTGGAGTGGGAGCCTACGGGCCCCACATTGCCCATGATGACCACGTTCATAACAACATCATTACCTATCTTGGTCCTGCGGGACGGAGCGGTCTCTCCGGGCCTCTGGCAACCGCTACGGGAGTTACGTTTGATTCCAACGAATATCACATAATTGGCGGCGGAGATAGCCACTGGATATGGAGCAGCAGCGCGGAGACTATCTCCGCTATGCGCCAAGCGGGGTTGGAGCAACATGCGACCATCTCGAAAGCGCCCTCCACTATGACAGATCCCACTCACTAATGCTGGATGAATGATAAAGTTCAAAACCTATGAAGGATCTCTCGCGCAGGAGAGTCTTATCGTATCTAGGTGCAAGTGCTGCCGCTGCAACTGTGGGAGTATTTTCAGGTTGTGGGGTTAGCCCTAATAAAGATCTACGAAACACAACTATTCTCAGTAGCTACGACATAGTGGTTGTCGGAGGTACGCCATCAGGGATCATGGCGGCACGAGCGGCTATCCGCGAGGGTGCAACCGTTATTTTAATTGAGAACACACGACATATCGGGGGAATCTTGACCAGCGGTCTCGGGGTGACAGATTCATACCATTACGAGATCATCGGCGGTTTGTCCGCCGCATTCTACCGGGATCTGGGTGCGTATTACGGCCTGTCGTCGGGAAAGTCCCAGTACACCTGGGAGCCCCACGTGGCCGAATTGATATTCAATAACTATCTAGAGTCGTCGAAGGCTACAGTGGTTTTGGGGCGAACTGTGGCCTCATTAGTGAAGCGCGACACCCAGATTCAATCCATCACGCTTGACGACGGAACCGTGATCAATGGTGTGCAGTGGATCGATGCCACCTACGAGGGCGATCTTATGGCAGCGGCAGGGGCAACCCACACTGTGGGTCGCGAAAGTCGCCATCAGTATGGCGAAAGATATGCCGGTTGGGGAAATCAGAACATATTGCCGATTTCACCTTATCTGGCAGATGGGTCCTTGTTACCTGGTGTCAATCCCAATCCCGGGGAAGCTACTGGTCAGGCCGACGAGAAGATCATGGCCTATACGTTTCGTTCGTGTCTTACGACGAACACCTCAAACATGGCGCCATTTCCGATGCCTCCCGGATACACGCCGGACAGATTTGCGGGAACCGCTCGTTATATCAAATATGCAAATGTAACGCAGCTCGAAGACCTGCTTTCTTTGGGACCAGTTCCAAAGCATAAGTACAGCCTGGAAAGTACGTTTCACTTTTCGACAGATTATCCTAACGCCTGTTGGGCTTATCCTGATGCAAACTGGAAGACCCGGGCCGATATCCTCCAGGATCACCACAGTAATGAGGCGGGGTTTCTCTATTTTTTGGCTAACGATCCGTCCGTTCCCGCCTCCATCCGCGTCGAAATGAATCGCTATGGAATGCCACTTGATGAATTTACTGATAACGGTCATTGGCCCTGGCAGATGTATGTCCGCGAGGGACGACGGCTTATAGGCCAGTACGTGATGATTCAATCGGATATCACAACAGAGGCTACAAAAACAGACGCAATTGGGGTAGGTCAATGGACGATTGACTCGCACATCTGCGACCGATTCGCCTCTACTTGGAATGGGCAACCAGTCGTCATGTACGATGGGGCTCTTGCCCAAACAGATGTCCCCCTCTATCAGTTACCATTCCGATCCATGCTGCCACAGATCTCGGAGGTTTCGAACCTTGCCGTCACGATCTGCATGAGCTCGAGCCATATCGCCTTTAGCTCGTTGCGCGTAGAGCCAACCTTGATGCAGTTAGGTGAGGCGGCTGGTACTGCTGCTGGTCTTGCTCTAAAAGCGGGCGTTGCGCTGTCCATGGTGGACATAACCTCGCTCCAGAACAGACTCTTACAGTTCGGATCTGTGATTGCAATTCCTTGAAGGACAAGGGAGAACATTTGATGTGATCCCACCACCTACCAAGAGTATTTTGGAAGCCATTGATGATCTCAAGTGCGACTACGCCTGAACGTCCTCAACTCCGTCGAGATGAGAAGTTGTCAGCAAGTGCCACCGCGCATCATGTCAAGATGCGCGGAGGCACTTGCTGACAACTTCTC
>JABDHA010000119.1:5489-6937 GCA_013285705.1 Acidobacteriota bacterium | reverse complement strand
GTGTTGCTGCGCTCGCAGTGTTATTCGGCCATGGAAGAAATCTCTTCTTCGGTAGCTACCCCGGACGACAAGTCATGGAACCTGTTAGGCTGCACGGCTTGGGGATTGGAGACCAGGCGGTCATAGCATTCTTTGTGCTAAGTGGTTATCTAATCGGGAACAGCGTAATACGGTCTATGCAAAACGGTGTATGGTCGTGGCGTACATACATGAAGAACCGACTCACGCGATTGTGGGTAGTTCTCATTCCGGCGTTGCTCTTAACATGCACTTGGGATATTTGGGGGCTGCATCGTTTTGGGGCCACTAATATCTATCTCGGCGGTCCGGGGCAAACTGTCGTTCTTGGAGCGGTAGCATCGCGGCTTACGTTGCCAGCATTCTGTGGCAACCTATTTTTTGTTCAGACGATTCTTGTTCCGACATTCGGTTCGAATGTAGCGTTATGGAGTTTGAGTTATGAATTTTGGTTTTACATATTATTCCCCGTTTTAGCGACCGTAGTGATGAAGAATAACTGGGTGGACCGCCTGTGGTTTTTGATCGTCACTGCTCTGATTCTCTTTTTCATTGGCTGGCCGATATTGGGCGGTTTTGTCTTATGGATGTTGGGAATTGGAGTATCTTTCATCCCCCCTACTGTCAGTAGGCTTGGTAAGCGATTGGTCTTAACTGTCTCAGTCCTCGTACTGATGCTTTCTCTGGGAGTGACCAGAGCGGTATCAATGCCCAAGTTTCCTGCCAACCTAATCTTGGCTAGTGGATTCTCCGGGCTGTTATATGCGGCCTTAAATCATCGATCGGGCGATGCCCCGAGGATGTATATTCGAGTGGCAAACTGGCTATCCCGCTCCTCGTACTCGCTCTATTTGGCGCACCTCCCCTTCCTGGTATTCTTAGCCGCGATGTTACGAGCTCCGTGGAGGTCAGATATACGGCACAATATTCTGTTTGGTGTAGCAATCATGGCAACCTTGGTATATGCGAACCTCGTGTACTTCGGCTTTGAGGCGCACACGTCAAGAGTTCGGAAAATCGTCGACCGGTTTGTCTAGAAGTTTTATCGAGCCCATGATCGTTCAACAACATTAGATTGGTATGGCTGCTCGTCTTTTATCGGAGGCGCGGTCGATTAATGCTATCTGCTCGAAAGATCCCTGCGCGATCCGCGCGTGAGACCTTTCCAAACCTTCTCTTTTAGCATGGGCGATTGAAGGTCAGAAGAAGAGACAAGGCAACACGAGCGGTAAGTCATACCAATAAGGTTTGCGGATTGCCTTTAGCCCAAACCCTGAGGGGGCGGTGATCGGCTACCTGTAATCAAGCCAAAGGTGGGCATGATGTTTAAAAGAAAGTTCATTATCTTGCCTGCAGAAATCGTTGGCAAAGGAGGGCTTGCGGAGCTTAAATGACAGCAATTCTTAATTCATCCATAGTATTTTCCAAGG
>JABDHA010000119.1:0-5479 GCA_013285705.1 Acidobacteriota bacterium | reverse complement strand
TCCAAGGCTTTCACGGACCATGCAGCTGTAATTCGAAGCTTAGAGCTGCAACAGCCTCTACTACAAACCATTGCCGGGGAGCTTGCAAAGTCAATTAGAAATAGGCACAAGATCTTTTGGTGTGGAAACGGGGGGAGTGCTGCCGATTCTCAGCATCTTGCCGCGGAGCTCGTGGGCCGCTTCCGTCGAGACCGCAGAGGTCTGCCATCCATCGCGCTGACGACTGATACTTCGATTTTAACTGCGATTGCAAACGATTTTGGATATGAGGATGTGTTTCGCAGACAGGTGGAGGCGCTCGGTGAACCCGGAGATGTTCTCGTCGGCATTTCTACGTCCGGTAACAGCAAGAATGTGTGCGGGGCTCTTGAGCTTGCGCGCGACATGGGATTGATCACAGTGGCAATGACGGGACTGGGAGGAGGGAAAATGGCGGCATTAGCGGATCATTCGCTTTGTATTGATTCAACTGATACTGCCCGAGTACAGGAAGCTCACATCCTTGTTGGACATATGTTTTGCGACTGGATAGAGCTAACAGTCCTAGAAGGACGCGATCATCCTAGAGGGAGTCAATACGAATAATGGAAAACCTGGATAAAATAGTTGATCTAGTCGAGGTAGATTGGCCAAGTAAGCGGGTGTTGGTCGTCGGAGATTTGATGTTGGATAAATACGTATGGGGCGATGTGGAGCGGATCTCACCGGAGGCTCCGGTACCGGTAGTACGGGCCGCGCACAATAGCGAACAGCCTGGGGGGGCCGCAAACGTCGCTATGAATCTCGCGGGCCTCGGTGCTTCTGTGATGGTGATCGGCTTTGCGGGAGACGATGATGACCAAGCCCGACTAAAGAACCTTTTAGAGTTGAAGAATATCGAAGCAGTTATCGTGTCTGTAAGGGATTTCCCGACCATTTCCAAGCTAAGGATTCTGGGCGGAAACCAACAGATCCTTCGCCTAGACACGGAAGGTAGACTTACTCCTCCCCAAGAAGCTTATGACGCTCTCTTGCGATCAGCACTAGATCAGCTCGAAGAAGCTGACGCTGTAATACTCTCCGACTATGCGAAGGGCGTGTTGAGTGAGAGAGTCTGCAGGGAAATCATTTCTGCCGCTCGCAGCCGCAAAATTCCGGTAATAGTTGATCCAAAAGCTCTGGACTTCGAACGATACCGCGGAGCCACAACAATCTGTCCAAATCTTCGCGAGCTATCCGCGGCGGTGCATAGTTCGATGTCAGACCTCGAAGAATTATTTACAGCCGCCGAAGCCATGGTCCCAAATCTTGATCTTAGCTACTTAACCGTAACCATGAGCGAGAAGGGAATTGCAGTGTTGCGTGAAAAATCGCGGGTTGTCGCACCAGCGGTAGCTCGCCAGGTCTTCGATGTGTCTGGTGCTGGCGACACGGTCGTTTCAATTATTGCGCTGTGCATCTGTTGCGGGCTTCCTATCGAGAATGCAGTTCAGTTGGCAAATCTGGGCGCCGGGATCGTCGTCGGCAAGGTTGGGACTGTGCCCGTTCAGAAATTTGAATTGCTGGCTGCCTTGTCATCAGATATCGGGCTTCACGCGAGTGAGAAAATATTGCCCCTCGAACGTCTTCTTATTAGGACTGCGGCATGGAGGTCTGTCGGGGAAAAGGTTGTGTTTACAAATGGCTGCTTTGATCTTTTGCACGTCGGTCATATCACACTTCTTGAGCGAGCGCGACAAGAAGGCGACCGGCTCATCGTTGCGATCAATAGTGACAGCTCGATTCGCACGCTGAAGGGGCCGCCTAGACCTATTGTTGGCGAACGAGATCGAGCTCGAGTGCTGGCAGCTTTGGGCGCTGTCGATGCTGTCATCATCTTTGATGATCGCACTCCGTTGCGTTTGATTGATGCCGTTCGTCCCCATGTATTAGTCAAAGGTGGAGACTATACGGAAGCCACTATAGTCGGCGCAGATATAATCCGTTCGTGGGGCGGCCGGGTCAAAATTGTTCCAACGGTTGAGGGTTTTAGTACCACGAAACTCATTGAAAAATCGCTTGCAATGAGCTGAATAGTTCTGCGAAGGTCAACGGCTGCCGGGAATTCCAAAAATATGGAGGAGACATTCGAGACATGGTCTCGCATGAACAAAAAAAGAGACGAGCCTTGTTTCTTGACCGCGATGGGGTAATCAATGAGGAAATTGGCTATCTTGCGTGCAAAGAAGACGTGCAGTTTATCTCAGGCATTTTTGATCTCTGTCGCCGTGCAAAAGAATTAGGCTATGTCACTGTCGTTATTACAAATCAGTCTGGAATCGCGCGAGGTTTGTACTCGGAGCACCAGTTTCTCGAATTGATGGCATGGATGAAGGAGCAGTTCGCCCCACATCAGGCTAGCTTGGATGCCATCTACTATTGCCCTTACCATCCGGAGCACGGAGTAGGTATCTACAAGAAAGACTCTGAAGACCGGAAACCCAATCCTGGAATGATCATCAGGGCGCAACATGATCTCAGTTTGGATTTGAATGCAAGCATACTGGTGGGCGATCGGTGTCTAGATGTGCAGGCGGGAACTTCTGCAGGGGTTGGGCGAGTTTTCCTGTTTAACCCCACTGATCGAAGTGTCGTCTGCGATTTTGAATACAAGGAGTTAAAGCGCCTTTTGGATTTGGCTCCTCTGCTATAAGTAAGCTCGGATGCAATCGATGTACCGGGAACAACGACATTGCTGATTTTGGACATGTGTCCAGGCGACCGATGCCGAGGGCGTGATTAGCTACACGGCCTACGGGTTGATTGGCCAGATTGGGCACGCGAGACGGAATAGTCAGCCCTAGATGGTCATTCTCAGCTGTCGACTATCAACGCTCCTCCTCCAGCCATCTGTGCTGCGAGTGCGGGGGAGTGGTCACGGGATTTGCCGATCATGGCTCCGCTCATGAACGCCAATCGTTGATCGCAGTGCTTTGTCGTAGTTTGCAACGTGGAGGCGTTGTATCCATGTTAGATGCGAGGCTGCCAACGACCTTCTGTCGGTCCATTTTTAATTAACTTCAGAAATATAAGCAACTAAGGATGCATAAGGCATGAGAATACTAATTACTGGAGGTGCGGGATTTCTGGGTTCGCACCTGGGCGACGCTTTATTAGGAGAAGGCAACAATGTAGTTTGCGTAGATAACCTGTTGACTGGTCGAGCGACCAACCTACGACATCTGCAAAATGAGCCGCGTTTCGAGTTTTACGACCATGACATCCGTGAGCCATTCGATTTTGGACATGTTGACTACATTTTCGCATTTGCTTCGGCGGCCAGCCCTCAGGACTACATGGAGTGGGGCATAGAAACGTTACTGACAGGCTCGATTGGTATTCAAAATTGCCTGGAACTGGCACGTAAGTACAATGCTAAGTTTCTTCTTGCTTCAACGTCGGAATGTTATGGAGATCCGCTGATCCATCCACAGAAAGAGAGTTACTGGGGGCATGTAAATCCCATTGGCCCGCGTTCCGTCTATGATGAGGCCAAGCGATTTGCTGAGGCGCTTACCATGGCTTATCACCGTTATCGAAAGGTGGATACGCGGATCGTTCGAATCTTTAATACCTATGGTCCGCGACTGAAACTCAATGACGGAAGAGTGATATCCAATTTCATGAAGCAGGCACTTCGGGGTGAGGACATTACCGTCTATGGTGCTGGGAGCCAGACGAGGAGCTTCTGCTACGTCAGTGATGAGATCGAAGGGATTCTGTCTTTGGCGAGATCGGACGAGCATGAACCGACGAATATCGGTAACCCGCAGGAGTTCACCATTCTAGAATGCGCTCATAGCGTACTCCAAATAGCCGGGGCGAAAAGCAAAATCATTCATGCGCCGTTGCCTGTAGACGACCCAAAACAGAGGTGCCCAGACATCACCAAAGCTAAGGCACGTCTGGGGTGGGAACCAAAGATCGGTTTAGAAGACGGTTTGCGACTATCCCTTGAATGGTTTTCTGCTGAAGTGCGGCGGGAAGAATTGCTCACTATGGTGACGTAGGACGAGAGTCGCAAGGTGCGATCATGATTTGCGCCGACCAGCGACGGCGAAATTCATCTTCAATCGGATGAGCGGTACTAGGATGTCATAAAGTCATCGGCCTGCTTTGTCGGTGCGACACTCTGCTTTCTTATCCGCATATCTCCCCAAAATTACTCGGCCAACAAACTCGGCGCAGGCAATTGGGTGCGCATCGTCCAACACATTCCCGCCGGCTATTAGGGCAGTCGCGTTAGGCGAAGTCGATAGGCAGTTCGCTCTTTGGCAATCATGTTGGAGTGACCTTGCCCCAAAAGCTTGGAGTGGAAGGCCCAATTATGGTGACGAGTGGCTCTTGGGCGTCAATTCTAGGCATAGACTTTACTGCTGCACATTAGCGTCGGCACCCAATGTCTGACCATTTTGTGATAGCTTAGCATCCCATGCAATTCTTTCATTCTGCTCATCTAGCTGGCTAGGCGCACTGATACCTCCGGCAAGGAACTGGTTATTCTGTACACTGTTATCCAAGGGGATAGATAGAGCTGGCGTCCAAATATCTGAACGCATCGGATCCCCGGAACCGTTAGGCCTGATCAGACCACCAGTGTTAGCGATGATTTCGTTATTGTAGTACTGGCTGGTATCATATCCGTTCCACATAGCATAGCCATTGCCCCAAGTACTTGCGAGCCAGTTTCCAGACTTATCCTTGCCGCAAGACACTACTCGATTATTCCTGACCTTGATGTCATGACCTGAGGCAATAGCAATGCCATAATTGGCAGTCTGCACCACCTGATTGTTATAAATGTCAACAAAGCCATCTGCTTGTTGTGGATCGTTTGATCCACCATCGGTAATGATCCCACCTCCTGTATAGTCATTAGTTCCAGCCGAGAAGGCTCCTTGCAGATAATTGTCATGAATTTGCAGTGGAGTCGCGGCTGAACCTCCGCTACTATCGTAGACGTTTATGATATCTTCTACAGAAGCTTTGGCCGGCATGTTGATCACCTCGTTCCAGGCAATGGTCGCTCCTGATATTGCCTTCACCTCACCAATCTGCACAAAGTGACCTAGTTGGGGGCGATATAGCAAGCTACCTCCATTACCATCGCTTGCACGATCATCCATGTCGGATGCGATGTTATTGCTGATATTAAGAAAGGCTGGAGTAGAGTCTTGAAGAAAGACGCCGAAGCTAACACCTTGCATCGAGCAGTGATTAACATCGATGCTATTAGCTACACTAGCGGAGAGAAATTTGCCTCTCGCCATATCGGGTATCCTTGGGTCTACTCCTATGCCTATTACGTTCTGGATTAGCAGGTGGAGGCCGCTTTTTCCACCGGCTGCTACAATTAGATTTCCGGGACCTGTAACCACTGAATCCTCAATCGTCACTTGTTCATCTGTCTCGATGGTGACGGCTGGCACAGTCGGATCTAAGCTTCCCCATCTGCCAGAAT